>JANPGD010000158.1:0-17206 GCA_031423845.1 Hyphomicrobiales bacterium
TTCAACGGCATCTGGCGCAAACCAGCTGCGAAAAAATAGTCTCGGTGTTGGGGCCGTGACTTTTCTTGTAATTTCAGCCGCAGCGCCGCTCACAGCCGTTGCAGGCGGGGTTCCTATTAGTATGTTGCTGGGTAACGGCGCTGGCATAGTCGGTTCGTTTTTATTGGCGACAGCCATTCTGTTAGTTTTTGCGGTGGGTTACGTTGCAATGGCCCGTCATGTTTCGAGTGCAGGTGGATTTTATGCACTTGCTGCTCGTGGTCTTGGTGGCCAAGTCGGTGGTGCATCTGCTATAGTTGCCATATTCAGTTATAATGCCATGCAAATTGGTATTCTGGGTTTGTTGGGGGCAGCATCTGCAGGCACATTCGCATCAATTGGTTTAGATCTTCCGTGGTGGGTGTGGAGTTTCATTGGTATCGCGTTTGCTGGCGTTCTTGGTTATCGTCAAGTTGAACTATCCGCCAAAATTTTAATGGGCCTTGTGGCACTCGAATATATAATCGTGCTCATTCTCGATGTTGCCATTTTTACCAAGGGCGGTGACTCAGGCCTTTCGCTTGTTCCGTTCACGCCAAGTGCCGTGATGATGGGTTCACCAGCTATTGGTATCTTGTTTTGCTTTGCGGCCTTCATTGGTTTTGAAGCGACAACAATTTATTCCGAAGAAGCGAAAGACCCACACGTTACAGTTCCAAAAGCCACTTACTATTCAGTTATATTGATTGGCGTTTTCTATATGATTACATCATGGCTTATGGCTGTTGGTGAGGGTGTGGACAAGTTGCTGCCAACACTGCAAAGCTTGCCTGATCCAACTCGTTTTCTTCAAAATTTGACTACTCGTTATGTTGGTGGAACTGCTGCGACAATTATGGATTTCTTGTTTGTGTCCAGCTTGTTTGCAGGTGTGCTTGCATTTCACAACGGTGTTGCACGCTACAAATATGTAGCTGGTCGCGAAGGTTTGTTGCCTGCTTCAGTTGGCGTCACGCACAACACATATCAAAGCCCACATGTGGGCTCGTTGATCCAAACCGCGATTGCAATTGTCGTCGTCGGTTTCTTTGCTGTGATGGGCATGGACCCAGTGCTGCAATTGTTCACATGGCTTACACAGCTTGGTACATTGGGCATTCTTGGTTTGATGGCGGTTACATCATTCTCGGTTGTCGCATTCTTTTCCAAGAATGCAATGGGTGAAAGCGCTCTGTCTGTGAAGATTCTTCCGATTATTGCAGGTGTCATTATGGCGGGGTTGTTTGTTTACATCTTTGCGAAGTTTGGAGACTTGACAGGAGCCGTCGGTTCGCTGGGCATCATTCTGCCATCTTTGGTGATTGTTGCGGCAATTGTTGGCTTCATCTCCGCCAGCAATCTAGCATCCCGTGATCCTGCCAAATTCAAAAAACTCGGTAGCAATTCTTAATTGGTTTGATCCAATGGGAGCGGCGCGAAAGCGCCGCCCCTTCTTCTGGAGGATGTCATGTTGCAGACTGATATTAATCGACTTCGAACCTTGACGGTTCCTCCGCAAAAATTATTTATCAATGGCAAAGATGTGGAAGCCAGAGATGGTGGAATACATGATGTGCAATCTCCAATAGATGGCAGCGTGTTTTCTTCTATTTCACTTGCAACTGGCTATGATGCCGATGTGGCCGTGCAAGCAGCGCGCAACAGCTTTGAATCAGGCATTTGGTCGAGGGCAGCGCCCGCTGAACGCAGAAAAGTTTTGCTCCGCTTAGCCGATCTCATTGAAAAAAATGCTCTGGAACTTGCAGTACTTGGTGTGCGTGACAATGGCACCGAAATTTCTATGGCCTATAAGGCAGAGCCTCTGAGTGCGGCAAGCACATTTCGCTACTATGCTGAAGCGGTCGACAAAGTGTCGGGTGAAATTGCGCCCACGCAGCATGATGTTTTAGCTTTAGTGCATCACGAACCGTTGGGCGTTGTTGGTGTGATTGTGCCCTGGAATTTTCCGATGATGATTGGCGCATGGAAAATTGCACCAGCATTGGCTGCCGGAAATTCGGTTGTGTTGAAGCCGCCAGAAATTGCTTCACTCACACTCATTTGGTTAGCCCAGTTGGCGAGCGAAGCTGGCCTTCCTGATGGCGTGTTCAATGTAATCACGGGCAAAGGCTCGGTGGTTGGTGAGGCGTTGGCGCTTCATATGGATGTTGACTGTATGGCCTTCACAGGCTCTGGCCCTGTGGGGCGGCGATTGATGGAATATTCGGCGCGATCAAATTTGAAGCGCGTTTATCTTGAGTTGGGCGGAAAATCACCGAATATTGTTTTTAACGATGTTGCTGATGTGGCAAAGGCTGCAAAAGTTTCGGCCGCAGGAATTTTTCGCAATTCAGGCCAAGTGTGTGTGGCGGGATCACGGCTGTTAGTTCAATCTCGCGTCTATGATGAATTTATGGAGCATCTCGTGGCTTCAACGCAGAAAATGAAAATGGGTGATCCGTTGGATGTCACAACAGAGATTGGTGCAGTTTCAAGTGCTGATCAGCTGAAGCAAGATTTGCAGTTTGTTGAAGACGCAAAAAGCGAAGGTGCAAAGCTTCGGCTTGGTGGCGAGCAAGTTCGCAAAGAAACGGGTGGTTATTATATGGCACCCACTATTTTTGAAAGTGTTTCCCCCACAATGAAGTTGGCGCGTGAAGAAGTTTTTGGTCCGGTATTGGCTGTCACAAAATTTGAAACGGAGGAGGAAGCCGTTCGAATCGCCAATTCAACTGATTATGGGTTATCTTCAGCTGTTTGGACTGCAAATCTTTCAACTGCGCACCGCATGGTGCGGAGCATTCGAGCAGGCATCGTTCATGTGAACACCTATGGTGGTTCAGACATTACGGTGCCGCTTGGAGGTTTCAAGCAATCAGGTTTTGGTCGAGACAAATCTCTTCATGCATTGGAAAAATATCGCGATCTTAAAACAGCGTGGATTCAACTCTAAAATTCGCAAGGGCAACATCTATGAGCGAAACTAAAATTATACTTGTGATTGGAACTTACGACACAAAATCAGACGAGTTGTTGTATTTAACCAGCTGCATTGAAAAGCAGGGTGGAGCAACACTCACCATGGATGTGAGTGTGTTGGGTAACCCCGCTATGCGCACTCAATTCAGCAAGCATGACGTTGCCTCCGCTGCAGGTTCCAGCATTCAAGCAGCGATTGATTCAGGCAACGAAAATATCGCCATGCAAATTATGGCCAAAGGTGCCTCAGCCTTGGTGCACAAGCTTCATTCTGAAGGTAAGATTGATGGCATGATCGCAATGGGTGGCACCATGGGCACCGACCTTGCGTTGGATTGTGCAAAAGTTTTGCCGCTCGGCGTTCCAAAATACATTATTTCTACAGTTGCCTATTCGCCGCTTATTCCTGCAGACAGGTTGAGTGCCGATATTCAAATGATCCTCTGGGCAGGTGGTCTTTATGGTTTGAATGCCATTTGCAAGGCCTCCCTCAGCCAAGCCGCGGGTGCTGTTCTTGGCGCTGCTCGTGCGGTTGAGGCGCCATCCGGCAACAAGCCTGTGATTGGCATGACAAGCCTTGGCAGCAGTTGCCTAACCTATATGAAATTTCTTAAGCCACAGCTCGAAAGGCGCGGATTTGAAGTGGCCATTTTCCATGCCACCGGAATGGGCGGCATGGCCTTTGAAAATATTTGTGCGGCAGGTGGCTTTGCAGCCGTAATGGATTTCGCGCTGCCCGAACTTGGAAATTTATTGATGGGTTCTCCTGCCAATGCCGGCCAAGACCGCATGTTAAATGCAGGCCGTGCTGGCATTCCACAATTGGTGGCACCTGGATGTTTGGACCTGATTGATTTTCCAGGCTGGCAAGACATTCCACCGCGATTTGCCGATCGCCCATTCCATGAACATAATCGATTGATTAAATCAGCAGCACTCAACAATGAAGAGCGCCGCGAAACGGCCCGTGAGGTAGCAAAACGTCTGGCACAGTCAAAAGCACCGGTTCATTTTATTTTACCCAACCAAGGCATTGAAGAGTGGGACAAGGAGGGTGGCCCCGCCCATGATCCTGATGGACTTGCTGCATTCCTCGATGAAATGCGCAATTCCATTAAGTCACCTGTTGTGATGACTGAAATTGATGCGCATATTAACGATAAAGTGTTTTCTGACCTCGCAATGAAAATTTTCGACGGGTGGATTGCCGACGGAACAATTTCCTCTGTGGTCTGATGGCCAGAACTGAAGCTACGGGTGCACCCATTGGTGTGACGCAAGGCTTGCAAATGATCCGTAAACTAGGGCGCTTTGTGGAATTTTCAGTATTTGGTCACGACACCACTGCAGATTGGTCGATCATCGGTGATCGCAAAGAACTCGATGTGCGTGGCTCACATTTGGGGCCTTATTGCTATCCGATAGCCATTGATTTTTTGATGCGCGGCAAGCTGACTTCAAAGGGCATTGTGACCCACTGCTATAATCTCAATCAATCGCATGAAGCGCTGAAGCCCTAAGATTTGTGATTATTGATTTTGTCGCTTCTCTGATGGGTAAAATGGTTTTGCTCAGGAGTTCTATGCGGTCAAAGCTGTTTGGATTCTGAGCGAGACTTTGGCGCAAGGCCGCGCCGAAACTCATTCTCAATTCTGTTCCAATATTGAATTTTGAAACGCGTGAATTCTGAGCGAGGTTTTGGCGCACATGAATTGGAATGCCGCTTCCTCCATGCAGCACCAGTGGTAAAGTGGTGACAGCTTCAATCTGTCTCAAAACCTTAAAATCTATACCTGAGGTTTTTTCGGTGTTGAGATGCACATTGCCGATGGAAATGGCTAAGGCATCCACGCCAGTTTCGCGTTCAAAACGTACGGCGTCAGTCGGTGACGTGAGCGCCGATGCATTGCCGTCAACATAACCAACAACACCCACTTCACCCTCCACCGAAACGCCAGCTGCGTGAGCGCGATCGACAATGCGGGCTGTGAGATTGATGTTATCATCAAGCGGCAGTTTGGAACCATCGATCATCACAGAAGTGAAACCGCAATCTATGCCTTCGCGGCATTCATCATAAGTATAGGCATGATCAAGGTGACACACGACGGGTACTCTGGCTTGTTCCGCCAAGTAGCGAAACATTTTGCCCAGTATGGGGAGTGGCGTATAGGCGCGGCAGCCTGGACCTGCTTGAAGGATGATAGGTATTCCGGTTTCGTCGGCAGCTTCAACATAAGCTCTCGCATCTTCCCACCCCAACACAACAAGCCCTGCTATAGCATAGCCATCCCTCATGGCGGGTTGCAGCACTTCTTTTAAAGTGGCCAACGTCATTTGAATTTTGCGATCATATCTTTGATGCCGGGGATAGTTTCAACTTGATAGGCATGAGTGGGTTGGAAATATTGAACCAGTGGCCTTTGGCTGAGGCCGCCCAAAATTGTAAAATAATACATTTCATAGCCCGGTGCTGCCACGCATGGATGATAGCCTTGATCCAAAGTAATTGTTGATCCATCCACGATGTGGAAGGCTTCACCCACTTTTCCGTCTTCACGCTGAACTAGCTGCATTCCAAAACCATGGTTGGGGCGGAAGCGGAAGTTATATGTTTCATCATGGCGCGTTTCGAGCGGCAGCCGGTCCGTATCGTGTTTGTGAGGTGGAAAGCCTGACCAACCGCCTTGACCGACGGTGAAGAGTTCTGAAACCAGCAAGCGGCCAACCCGGTCGCGATACTTGGTGCCAATAATATGTTTAATTTTACGGTGGGTTCTTGTCTCGTCAGAGCCATATTGAATTTTATCGATATCGGCCATGCGTACTGCAAATGGTAAAAGTGTGCGATCAAACTTAGCGCCTGCTATAAAAACTTCAGCGGCTTCAGATGTGCATACCAGTTGCACTTTTGCAGCTGTGGGCGCGTAAACACCTTCAGGCTCACCATCCCAAACGTTAGCTCCACGATTCCCGATGGCGTTAAAATTCTCGCCCTCGATAGAGATATCGAGTGTGCCTGTCGCGGGCACAATTCCGGTTTCATATCCCGGCACTTGATATTCGAAACTTTGGCCGCGTTTCAATTTTACAATATTGAAATAATTGAGTGGCACGGATGCATCACCTACATCGATGATGGGTTTGTTATGATTATCAAAGGGCGGAATGTGCATGGGTCACCATAAAATTTGAAAGTTCTTCTTGTGTGGGCATGGCGGGTGCGCAGCCAACGCGGGTTACAACTATGGCGGCAGCGGCTGAGCCGCGTTGAACCGACGTTTTCAAATCTATGCCAGCGTTTAGGCTTGTCACAAACGCTGCCAAAAACGAATCTCCGGCACCTGTTGGTTTCAAGGCTTTAACTCTAAAAATGTCAGTCTTAAATTGCTCGCCATGTGAAAAAGTGATGGAACCCTTTTCGCCCATTTTGTAAATTACAATTTCTGCCTCTAAAGATTGAGCCAAGTCCAAGCCACCACCCATTACAGCAAATTCATCGTCATTGCCGATGACGACTGTGCTGAGCTGAGCGGCCTTTAAACACGTCAACCTTGCGTCTTCCGCATTTGCCCACGAATAAGGGCGATAATCTACATCAAGAATAATTTGCAAACCCGCTTTTGCAGCAAGGGCCATGGTTTTGAATGTGGCGGCGCGGGAAGGTTCAATCGCCAAACTCGTGCCAGTAACAATCAGTGTATTATAATCTGTGTACGGAATAGTTTCTATTTGGCTTGTGGACAATAGAAAATCTGCGGCACCATTACGATAAATTACGGATTGGCAGTTCTCACTTCGAGACTCTACGACCGCTAATGAATTGCGCGCTTCGCCGCTTACTGCAACCACATGTTTTGTGCCCACGCCATATTTTTTGAGTTCGTTGATTGTGTAGCGGCCGATTGCATCATTTGAAACGGCAGTAACAATATCAACCTCATCACCAAGCCGTGCTATGCCTGCTGCGATATTTGCTGCGGAACCGCCCAAGGCCGCCGAAAACATCACAGCATCTTCCGTGCGGGTTCCCGGGGGATCAGCATAAAGATCAAGGCCTGCCCTACCAAAAACAAGATATTTATGTTTGCCGCTCATGTTTGCCTCTATTTTTCTCAGCTGAACTTAGTTACGCTTAGCACCAAGCGCAATTAGAATGAAAAGTGGTATATGGCAAAGATTGGAATTGGTATTGTTGGTGGCGGTTATATGGGCAAAGCCCATGCTGTCGCCATGAATGCAGTAGCAGCGATTTTCAATACTGAGCTGCGCCCCACCTTAGAAGTGATGTGCACCACCACCGAAAAAGGTTCCGCTGAGAAAGCCCATCAATTTGGCTTTGCGCGGTCCACGGCAGATTGGCGCGTCTTAGTCGACGATCCCGCTGTGGAAGCGATCATCATTGCGTCTCCGCAAAATACGCATCGCGAAATTGCTTTGGCTGCTTTTGAAAAGAAGAAACACGTGTTCTGCGAAAAACCACTTGGCGTGGATTTGGCGGAAAGTCGCATCATGCTGGCTGCGGCGCAGAAAAGTGGTTGCGTTCACATGACTGGGTTCAATTATATTCGCACTCCAGCTTCGCAATTAGCCCGAGAGATTATTCACTCTGGTGAGATTGGGCGCATTACGTCATTTCGCGGCGAACATACGGAAGATTTTTTGGCCGACCCTAATGAACCCTTTAATTGGCGGTGTGAAGGCCGCGCCAGTGGCAACATGGGTGATCTTTCGCCTCACATTATCAATGCCGCCTTTGCTTTAATGGGGCCTATTGAATCGCTCATTGCCGATATTGAAACCGTCCATAAAACGAGGCCCTCACCTAACGGCCCGCAGCTGGTGGGCAATGATGACCAAGCACAAATTATGTGCCGTTTCGAATCTGGTGTGATGGGATCGCTGTTTATCAGCCGCGTCGCAACGGGTCGTAAGATGGGTTATATTTATGAGGTGTTTGGCACCAAGGGCGCTTTGCGTTTTGATGGCGAAGACCAGAATGCGCTGTGGCTCTATAAGGGTGATGCAAAAGCCGACCGCCAAGGTTTTACCAAAATTCTGACGGGGCCACTTCATCCTGATTATAAGCCGTTTAGTTTGGGGCCGGGGCATGGCACCGGCTATCAAGATCAGATTACTATCGAGGCCAAAGATTTCCTCAATGCTATTTTTGATAGAAAATCGCGGTGGCCGACATTTGAGGATGGATTATTGGTCAATCAAGTGATTGAAGCAGCATTTGCATCGCATGATTTGCGGCGCTGGGTTGATGTTAAGTCGTTATAAGATTGGATTTCAAGATGGCGAAATTAAATTGGGGCATGATTGGTGGCGGCGAAGGCAGTCAGATCGGCCCTGCGCACCGCATTAGCGCTGCTATGGACGGGCTTTATACTATGGTTGCTGGCGCGCTTGATGCGGATGCCGCAAAGGGCAAGGATTATGCGCAGCGGCTTGGCGTTGCGTCTGATCGTGCCTATGGCGATTGGCGTGAAATGCTGGCTGGCGAACGCGGGCGGGCAGACCGGGTTGATCTGGTGACGGTGGCCACCCCCAATTCTACGCATTACGAAATCACCAAAGCCTTTCTCGAAGCTGGCATTAATGTGTTGTGCGAAAAGCCGATGACCATTACCGTCGAGCAAGCCGAGGATATTGTTGCAACTGCCAAGAAATCGGGTGCCATTTGTGCCGTGAACTATGGCTATTCAGGCTATGCTTTAGTGCGGCACATGCGGGCCATGGTGGCGCGTGGTGATCTTGGCAAAGTGCGCTTGGTCAAAGCTGAATTTGCGCATGGCTTTCATGCCGATGAAGCCGATGCTGATAACCCCCGTGTGCGCTGGCGCTATGACCCCGCGATGGCTGGCATTTCGGCTCAGTTTGCCGATTGTGGTATTCATGCATTGCATATGGCCAGTTTTGTTTCCGGCCAAGACGCGTTGGAGCTTTCAGCGGATTTTGTGTCTTGCCTTTCAAGCCGTACGCTGGAAGATGATGCAATGGTGAATTTGCGCATGGATGGTGGAGCCGTGGTGCGGCTGTGGACCAGCTCTGTTGCAGTGGGCAGTATGCATGGCTTGAACATTCGGGTGTTTGGTGAAAAGGGTGGGCTTCGTTGGGCGCAGGAATGGCCGAACCAATTGTTTTACACGCCATTGAACAAACCGACGATTACGCTTGAGCGTGGGGGGCCTGGCCTATCGCCAGAAGCAGACCGTGCGTCTCGCGTCACCATTGGTCATGCCGAAGGAATGCCTTTAGCATTCGCTAATATCTATGCAGATTTGGCGGAAGCGATTTCGGCTAAAAAACAGGGTCGCGTTGTTAATCCGCTGGCTGATCACTATCCGAAAGCGGTTGATGGATTGCGGTCTATTGCTGCTATTAGCGCTGCTGTGGAGTCGGCCAAGGGCAAGGGCGCTTGGATTGATGCAAGGCCGCCTTCACTTCGCTAAAAAGTAATAATTTAATTTTTGGAGAGTCTTATGAAAGCTAAACTGGGCATGTCGCCAATTGCGTGGTGGAACGATGATTTGGTTGAGTTGAGTGAAGATGTTTCGCTTGAGGAATGCTTGCGTCAATCGCGCAGTGCTGGTTTTACCGGCATGGAGTTTGGTCGTCGCTTTCCCAAAGATCCTGCTGTGATGTTGCCGATTTTGAAAGCTGCTGATGTCACGTTATGTGGCGGATGGTTTTCTGGTCTTTTGGTGGATGGTGAATTAGCCGCTGATAAAGATCGGATTATGCCGATGATTGAATTGTTCAAGGCTGTTAATGCACCCTGCATTGTTTATGGCGAAACCGGCCGCACAATTCAGGGTGATCGGTCACGGCCGCTTGCCACAAAGTCGGTGCTTTCTGAAGATGAGATGAAAGCCTATGCGCGCAAAGTTACGCAGTTTGGTGAATGGTGTGCCGAGCAAGGGATGCCGCTGTCGCTGCATCATCACATGGGCACAGTGATTGAAACCGAAGCTGAGCTTGATATGTTTATAAAATATTCAGGTGCGGGTATTCCTTTGCTGCTTGATGCTGGGCATTTGGCTTTTGCAGGTGGCAATGTTTTGCGTGCCATTGATAATCACCACAAACGTATCACCCATGTGCATGTTAAAGATGTGCGCATGGATGTGATCAACAAGTTAGATCGCAGCACGCAAAGCTTCTTGGATGCTGTGGCGCTGGGTGCTTTCACAGTGCCGGGTGATGGCTCATTAGATTTTGAGGCCATCGTGCAGAAATTTGCTGATTATGGTTATGAAGGTTGGTTTGTGGTTGAGGCTGAGCAAGACCCGGTGAAATCGCCGCCACTCAAAATGGCGCAAATCGGCCATAAGGAATTGATGCGGGTGATGACGGCTGCTGGTTATACGGTGGAAATGGTCGGCTTTCCGCAGGGATAATTTAATATCCACCCGAGACTTGTGAATCTAAAAACCCTTTAGCCTGAGCCGCAATCGCAGATCTGTCCGCATTCGAAAACTTGGCATAGGTGTGGCACGTCTGGGCCATGCGTGGATTTTTGCGAAAACGATCATAGTGGCGCGCAATGAAGTCCCAATAGAGTGCGTTAAAGGGGCAGGCTTCTTTGCCAATACGTTGCTTCACATTGAAGCTGCAAGACTTGCAATAATTCGACATTTTGTTGATGTAGTTGCCCGAAGCTGCATAAGGCTTTGAACCGAGCAAGCCGCCATCAGCGTGTAGGGCCATGCCAATGGTGTTGGGCAATTCCACCCATTCAAAGGCGTCTATATAAACCGCAAGATACCATTCATGCACCTGTCGCGGGTTAAGACCAGCGAGCAGAGCAAAATTTCCGGCGATCATCAGGCGTTGGATGTGGTGGGCATAGGCTTCTTCACGGGTTTGCTGCACCACTTGCTTTACGCAGTTCATTTTGGTGTTGGCGTCCCAATAGAAATCGGGCAGAGGGCGGGTCGCATTCAGCGCATTCACATTCACATACTCCGGCATTTTTAGCCAATAAATGCCTCTGATATATTCGCGCCATCCAACTATTTGCCGAATGAAGCCTTCAGCTGCCGCCAGCGGCACGCGGCCCTCGTGGTAACGCTGTTCCACGCGCCTGCAAACACGGAGCGGATTGAGCAACCCGATATTGATGTAGGGCGACAACAATGAATGGTGCATAAAATATTGGTCCTGCACCATGGCATCCTGTGTTTCGCCAAAATGCGGGAGAGCGTGATCTAAAAAATAAGTGAGGGCCAACTCAGCATCTTCATGGGATGTGGCAAACCAAAAGGGTGTGAGGTCACCGAAATTTTTGGAGAATTTATGCGCTACAAGTTCGATCACCTCAGTGGTTATTTGGTCGGGTACGAAACGCAATGGCTGCGGCGTGAATAAATCAGCCTTGGCTGCGTTACGATTTTCAGAATCGTAATTCCATTTCCCCCCTTCGGGTTCGTCTCCGTTCATCAGAAGCTTGGTTGCCTTGCGCATGTCGCGATAAAAATATTCCATGCGTAATTCTTTGCGTGGGCTTGCCCAAGTGTTGAAAGCGGCGTGGGTGCAAATAAAGCGTGTGTCTTCAAGGGTGCGAATGTGGCTCAACGCTTCGCGCAAGCGCCATTCGGCTGGCTCCGTCATCACCACTTCGGAAATATTGTGCCGCTTGCAGGCACGTTCAATTTCTCCTGCCAATGAGCCTGTGTTACCATCGTCAGTGAGTTTAATGTAATCAACTTGCCATCCTTTGGCTTTTAGCTTTTCAGCAAAATGCCGCATTGCCGAGAACGCGAGTACGAATTTCTTTTTATGATGCGCGGCATAGGTGGTTTCTTCGGCCACTTCCGCCATGAGAATAATGTCATGCGATTGATTGGATTGGCGCAGTGATGAAAGATCGAAAGATAATTGATCGCCAAGAATGAGGATGATTGATTGATCTGCTTTTGCCATGCTGCGTATACGGTGATCGACGCTGTGAGGATGTATGAACAAGCCAACAATAATGTGGTTCCGGCAGGATTTGCGTCTTGCTGATAATGCCGCCTTCAATGCTGCTGCTGCCAAAGGGGCAGTTATTGCGCTCTATATATTGGATGATGAAACGCCCGGCGCTTGGTGCTGGGGTGGGGCCTCGCGGTGGTGGCTGCACCAGAGTTTGGGAAATCTCTCCACAAAAATTCCTTTGGTTTTGCGGCGGGGCCGCGCCGATCAAGTAATTGCTGAAGTGTTGAGAGAGACGGGTGCAAGCGCTTTATATTTCACCCGCGATTATGCGCCTTGGTCAGGTGTTTTAGAGAAAACCATTAAAGAAAACTGTGAGCGCGATGGCGTTGCTTGCCATCGCTACGGCGGATTTTTGCTGCATGAGCCGGAGTCCATTCGCAATGGTTCAGGTGAACCTTATAAAGTTTACACGCCGTTCTCGCGAGCCTGTTTTGCATCAGGTGAGCCGCGTGCGCCAAAGCCTGCGCCGCAGTTTGAGGTGGTAAAGCATCAATTAAAGTCAGAAAATTTAGACTTACTGCCCAAGAAACCAGATTGGGCAGGCGGTCTGCGAGAGTATTGGCAACCGGGCGAGGAGGGGGCAATTGTGCATCTGTCGCGCTTCATTGATGAAGCATTGATTGACTATGCCGATGGGCGAGATCGCACAGATAGGCCCTTCACATCGCGGCTATCGGCGCATTTGCATTGGGGTGAAATTAGTCCGCATCAAATTTGGGCTGTAACGCGCGGGGCCATGGCGCGAACCGGTGGTGCGCTGGATCGCAGTGGCGAGAAATTTCTCAAGGAAGTTTTGTGGCGAGAATTTTCTTATCATCTACTACATCATTTTCCACATTTTCCTGATCAACCGTTCAGGCCTGAATATGCGGATTTTCCGTGGGTGAATGATCCTACCTCACTTGAGCTGTGGCAAAAAGGCCAAACAGGTTATCCCATCGTCGATGCTGGAATGCGCGAGCTGTGGCACACAGGCATTATGCATAACCGGGTGCGCATGGTGGTGGCTTCATTCCTGATCAAGGATTTGTTGATCCCGTGGCAAGAGGGCGAGCGTTGGTTTTGGGACACGTTGGTGGATGCTGATATTGGTGCAAATTCTGCCAGCTGGCAGTGGGTGGCAGGTTGCGGGGCTGATGCTTCGCCCTATTACCGGGTGTTCAATCCAGTTTTGCAGGGCATAAAATTTGATCCCGAGGGAGACTATGTGAAGCGTTGGGTGCCTGAGCTTCGCGCAGTGCCGAAGGAATTCATCCACACGCCGTGGGAAATGGAAGTGCCGCCGAAAGCCTATCCAAAGCGTATGGTCGATCACGCGTTTGCACGCGATAGAGCGCTGGAAGAGTTTAAGAAAATCAAGAAGTCATAAAAACCTGCCACGCACATGGGTCGTGGCAGGGACTTGAGTTTATTGTCACGGACCGAAGTGCGGCGGGTACCAACACTTTGGAGTTCAACAACTCTACAGTGGTGATTTGGCATTGGCTTGTCGCCATCCAAACGGATGAGAAACAAGAATTATTGCGCTATGATGGGGGCACTGGCCCGCATAAGCAGTTGCATCAAATCAGATTGTTTGTTGGTGCCGGTTTTTGTGAAAATATGTTGAAGATGAGATTTCACTGTCGTCACCGCTAGTCCCAAATTATCGGCGGCATCTTGCGGGCTCAAGTTAGGGGCCATGGCCAACGATACGCGCAATTCCGACGGTGTTAAACCGTAGAGCTGGGCAAAGGCCTCACCCGGCACAGGTGGTACGAAAGCAGGGTCTTGCACGAATACTGCGAAGGCAGCTGGCGCAGAAAGGCCACCTAAGTTTTGGCGTTCGCCATTTTCCAGCGGCAGCAATGTTGCCACCAAGCCGCCAGAAGGATCGGGCAGTGCTACGGATATGCCGCCGATTGCAGCGATACCTGCGCCACCCAAAGCTTGCGCAAATGTATGAGCTGCAGCGGCATCTTTTGGAATTAGCCTGTTGTTGGTAACTCCCAAACCTTGACTGCGTTTAATCTGGCTTTCAGCAGCCGTGTTCATAAAAAGAATTTTACTATCGCGGTTCACCAGATAAACTCCCGCCGACAACGAATTCAAAGTGGCTTCAAGCCGAGTGTTGTTGAGGGACTTTAATTCCAAAGCGAGGCCAATTTTTGCGGACCGGCAAATATGGGGAGCAAGGAGCCGAACGAGTTCCACCCCACGTTTGGAAAATGGACCATCTTCGGCCAATGTTGACAACGTGAGTGGCACATAACGCGTACCCTCTTTGAGCGCAATCATGCCAATATAGTCAAGCTGACCATCTGGATGCAGAACCTCTTTGTAGAAACGTCCATTGATAAATTCTTCATGCGGGAGAATATCCGGAAGATGCTGAACCTCACCAGTTTTCCAAAACGGGAGACCGCATTGTAAAGCCCATATGCCAGAATACTGAACTATTTTTGAATTAAAAAAATCTGAGAATCCAAGCGAATGAAAACCGGTAGGATCTTGATTAATTATTGCGCTATCACCAAAGTGGATTGCCGACCCACTGGCACCCACAAGGTCCATAATTCCTCTTAATGCCTTGCTCCAATTGGTCGAATCAATTGCTGCATCATAGATTTTTTCAACAACGGTTGAAAATTGCTCAAGCTCAGGTTTAGATTGCAAAACATGCTCCCCCAGTCTCAATTCACTACGCCCCTAGGGTGACGATTGCATGGTAGGGTTGCATTTGCAAGCTTGGAACAGGGTCATATTTGTCTCATCCATTTGGATGAGAAGCGGCCACTTAAGCGATGCGGCGAGTCTTCGCTCGGATTGATTTTTCTTGAAGTTTTTGTTTAGGTTTGAACAAAAATGTTTCAGCAGACTTCTGCGGCATTTCTGTGCATAGTGGCACATATCCAAAACTTTTGCTTTCCGCGTCAAATTCGAGCTTGAAAGTTCGGCCTTTAAACTCTTCATAGTTTTTCATGGCGGTTTGTTTCTCCACATAGCATTGGCGCTGCATCACATGCCAACCGAACAGAGCTATTTTTAACTCATAAAAAAACTGCACGATGCAAACTCCATCTGCATCCTCATTTATGTTCTGCCGTGGGAAATATTATTTGTCGTCATTCAAACGGATGAAATGCAGAAATTAATTTCACCAAAAACTCACATCCACTTGGCTCAGTCTTCCGCCAATTCTGATCGGTGAAATTTTTGTTGCTAGTCCAGTTTTATCGTCAGTCTCTACAGCCACACCGCAAAGTGTTGCTGGTCCTTCGGCGGGGCGCATTCGCTCCACAGGGAGCTTGCGCAGGAAGCGTTGAAGGGGTTCAGCTTTATCCATGCCGATGATGGAATCATAATCGCCGCACATTCCAGCATCCGTCATATAGGCCGTGCCGTTGGGCAGGATTTGATGATCGGCCGTGGGTGTGTGGGTGTGGGTGCCAACAACGAGACTTGCTCGGCCATCGCAGAAATGGCCCATCGCCATTTTTTCACTGCTTGCTTCAGCGTGCATGTCGATCAAGATTGCATCGCAATCACGACCTAAGCGACATTGTTCGAGTTGACGATCAACGGCGGGAAACGGATCATCGAGAACTGGCTCAATCATCACGCGGCCCATCGCGTTGATGACCAACACGCGCTGGCCCTTAGCGGTTTCCACCATGGCTGTACCGCACCCCGGACAGCCTGATGGCCAATTCAGTGGGCGGATCATTTGATTCTCGCGTTCGATGAAAATTAAAGCTTCCCGCTGATCAAACGAATGATTGCCAAGCGTCACCACATCAGCGCCGGCTTCGCGCAGTCTTAAATATATCTCTTCGGTGATGCCAAAGCCATGGGCCGCGTTTTCACCGTTCACCACAACAAGGTCGGGCTTATAGCGTTCGCGCATGATGGGCAGTTGTTCATAGATGGCTTCGCGACCTGATTTACCGAGAACGTCACCTAAGAATATCAATCGCATTTTATCACTTCACGTTCTGTCATAATGTAATCGAGGGGTTGGTCGTGATCGCCATGGGGCACGGCATCCACCTCTTGGGCGGCATAGGCTACGCCAATGGCTGTAATTTTCTTCAGTACACGGAGCTTTTCAAGCGTGCGGTCATAAAAGCCACCGCCATAGCCTAAACGATAACCTTTGCGATCAAAACTGAGCAGGGGGATGATGAGCACATCGGGGTCCACCACCTCTGCATCTTCTGGTGGGCGCGGGATGCCCCACACGCCCGCAATGGTGGGGCTTCCTGGCAACCAGCGTCGGAATTGAAGTGGCAAGCCTTTGCCCATTACGATTGGTAGGCAGGTTTGCCAGCCATCTCCTGCTAATTTACCGAGCAAGGGTCGCGTATCGATTTCCGATTGATAGGGAAAAAAAGCTGAGACAATTTTACTGGTCAGGCTTGGCAATATTGGAAAGTGGTGAGAGGCCAATGCTAGGGGTGCTCGACTTTCCCATTCATCATGGGCGGCTTTGCGAATTTGCATGGCCGTGGTGCGGGCGTCTTTTTTAATCTGTTCGAGAGAAATGTTCATGCCTAGCCATAGACAGGCTTTGTCCAAAAGAAAAGTGGCGTGCCACCATGCGCCGTGGGAACTGACGATCCCTGGTCCCTACTTACGTAGGTGGGTGCCGTGTGAATCAGACCACGGTCTGGCTCAGGGACAGCTCCCTAAAGAATCGATTATAGGCCCTGGGAAAAATGGTTCCTCACATGCGGGGCAGCAACGCCATTTATGTATGTAAGGAGTGTAAAGCTAAAAGTCCAACATTACTGTTTAAAAAATAGGAGAATGTAAGCCTCTCCTATTTTAACTTAAAAGGCCCCACCAGAATGGGCTTTCTCAACCAAATTCTGGAGGCTCAGTCGTTGTTAGTTGATGTTGGAGCAGGGGTTGTAGTGGTTGTAGTGGTTGTAGTTGTAGTTGGGGCGGCTGTTGTTGTCGCCACTTTGTTTTTCGCATGAGTGGTCAAAGTTTGGTTGACACCCGCAATATCGAGCAGGCGGTTGCGTGGGTCGTCTTGACGGTGCCTATCGATCAGAGATTTACCGCCTTCGCCACCAAAGTAGAACGTGAGACCTGCGTTCACAGCCACATAGTCATCTTCACCAATTTTCGCATTCAAGTTTACGCTAATAGGATCAGACACTTGATATTCGACTGCGGCGCGCAAGAAATGCGCATCGCCAACAACAGTAGCACCCACGGACATGCGCAGATCATCGAT
>JANPGD010000159.1:0-3329 GCA_031423845.1 Hyphomicrobiales bacterium
CATGCGGCTGGACCAATTGCAGCGCAGACCGATAAATATTTCACTAATACATCTCGCATCGTGGATGCTCATGGCGATCAGACGGTGACTTTTGCCGTGTTCATGCGCAGGCGTGTGGTGGCAGCATTGGAGCCTGCGATACGCTTAATTCATCGCTTTGTGCCCGATGCAAAAGTGAAGCGCTTTGTGGAAGAGGGCGAAGTGGTGCCTTCCGAACACAAGCTGATGGAAATTACCGGAAGCATGAAAAAGCTATCGGAAATTGAAACGCTGCTGCTGCAAAAAGTTGGGTTTCCTTGTGTGAGTGCCAATAATGCTTACGAGATGTGTCGCGCCATTCCGACAGCATCGTTCATGGATATGCACGCGCGCCATGGTTCTGGTGCGGAGATGAATATTCTCGCTGCCTATGGCGCAATGGTTGGTAGCCATGCGGCCAAACGCGATGATGCAACGGTCAAAGGCTTTGTTGGTTCATCCCAAGATTTAACCTCGCCATTTTTTGGTGCGGACCATGGCATGGGCACAATGCCGCATGCGCTGGTTGGCTATGCTGGCGGCGATGTTTTGGCGGCGATAAAGATGTTTGCCGAAACACTGCCAGACGCAAAATCATTGATCGCGCTGGTCGATTATACGGGTGAAGAAATTACGGATTCATTGCGCTGCGCCAAATGGTTTTATGATGAAGCTCATTTGCAAAATGCGGGCAAAAGTTTTGGTGTGCGTTTAGACACGCATGGCGGGCGCTTTGCAGAAGGCCTTGATTACGAGAAATCCGTTGATGTCGTTGGCCAATGGCTAAAGGTGCTTGGCGAATATAGCATTGTTGAAACCGTTTTAGGTGGTCGCGCTTTTCAAATGGATCCTAACAATATTCTCGTCGATAAAGTGCGGCGTATATTGTTTGGCAAAGGTGTTTCTGTAGCCTCGATCATTCATACTCGTTTGGCGTTGGATAAAGCCGGATATGGCGACGCTATGATTGTCGGGTCATCAGGATTTGATCCACAGAAATGCCAGATTATGGCTGCCGCTAAGGCTCCAGTTGATATGGTGGGGACGGGCAGTTTCCTTCCCGCCACACTGACAGAAACCTATGCAACGGCTGATATTATTAACTACAATGGCACTCCGCGTGTAAAAGTGGGTCGCGAATTTTTGTTTGAATAAGTCATACAATTGGCGGTTTGTTTAATATTTTGCGATATAGCGACAACTTCATCGAGGGGGCATACTCGTTTTGGAGAATTTGCGTGAAAAAGATTTTTATTGTGATGCTTGGCATCATGCTCGGATTTGTGGCTTTTTCGATGCCTGCTTTGGCCAAGAAGGCGCATGGCCCTCAGGCCAAACATAAAGTTCATCGTCCGCCGCCACCGCCACCAATCGTCGTCGTGAATATCGACATTTCAGATCAGAACATGTCGGTGCGTGTGAATGGCTGGCCCACTGGCTATTGGAAAGTTTCTACCGCTCGCGTCGGTTATCATACGCCGCGCGGCACCTACAGTGTGCAGCGCACTGCGGCGGTTTATTTCTCGAAAAAATATGACAATGCACCAATGCCTTATTCGGTGTTCTTCTATGGCGGCTATGCCATTCATGGCACCGGACATTTGAATGCGTTGGGGCGTCCAGCATCTCATGGGTGTGTGCGCTTGCACCCCAACAATGCGGCAAAGCTTTATGCGTTGGTGAAACTCTATGGTGCTAGTCGCACGCGCATTACTTTGACGGATTAGTATGAACCGTATTGCACTCATCACTGGCGGCGCACAGGGAATTGGTGCCGCTACCGCGAAACAGTTTCTGACAGATGGTTTTGCTGGTGTAGTTTTGCTTGATCGCAATGCTGAGCGGCTTGAAATTGAAGCGCTTGCTTTGCGTAAACTTGGCCGCGTTGAAACTCTTGCTGCTGATTTGCGCAATGATGCAACGCCAGCTAAGGCTGTAGCCTTCACACTCGAAAAGTTCGGACGGCTTGATGTTTTGGTGAATGCTGCAGGGAACACTGCGCGTGGTGGCATTGCCGATACCACACCAGAAATTTTTGACTTATTGTTTGATGTGAATGTGAAAGCCCCCTTGTTTTTGATGCAAGAGGCGGCAAAACTTATGGTGGCTGCAAAATCTGGCGTCATCATCAATGTGGGTTCGATGATTGCTTATGGTGGCTTGCCAAATTTGGCCAGCTACAGTGCCTCAAAAGCTGCCTTGGTGGCATTGACAAAACATGCGGCCAATACATTCAAGCGCGACGGTGTGCGGGCGTTTTGTATCAATCTTGGCTGGGTGAACACCGAAGGTGAACGAGCTTTGCAAACCGGGTTTCATAATCTGCCTGAGGATTGGCACGAGACCTTCGGCAAGCGTATGCCAGCGGGTCGATTGATCGTGCCGGAAGACGTGGCTGGGCTTATGGCCTATTTGGTTTCACCATCGGCACAAATGATGAATGGTACGGTGATTGATTTTGAACAGATGCCCTTGGGAGCCTTTGATGTGCATCCGGCTTTAGGGCCTGAGTGATTGGTTTTTCTATTTAATTTGACTCTCGAAATAAATGGGGATTACATTCAAATCAAATGAGAGTTTCGAGCGGAAGCATGATGAAAGACTATAAAGTCAATCCAGAGTTTGCGATAACCGATGAGCAATCTCTTCGCAGCTTGTTTGAAGCGACACATACTCTGGCAGCTCTGAAGTGTCAGAGTTCACTCGACAAACATGCGCAAGCCTTTATCAGGCGGTCGCCATTTCTTTGCCTTGGCACGCAGAACTTGGATGGAAGAGCTGATGTTAGCCCGCGCGGTGATCCGGTTGGCTTTGTGCAAATTCTTGATCAACAGACATTGGCGATCCCTGATCGGCCCGGCAATAATCGCCTTGATACTCTCGTTAACATTATAGCCAACCCCAGCGTGGGACTGTTGTTCATTATTCCAGGGTTCGACGATACATTGCGCGTGAATGGGCTGGCCACTCTGGTGCATGATCCTGAAATTCTTGAAAGCATGAGTATCAATGATCGCATTCCCAAGCTCGCAATTGTGATCAAGGTGACTGAGGTTTTCATGCATTGCGCCAAAGCTTTTCGGCGCTCTCACCTTTGGAACCCAGATCATTTTCAAGATCGCGGCGAGATGCCGTCGCTGATGAATATCCTGCTGGACCAGACTTCGGGCGCGCCGAATGATGGTGATGAGATGCGAAAATTGGATGAGGGACTCGAAGAGGGGTATAAGAAGTCAATGTATTGAGTTTTGGATTTGGCGATCTATCCCAGTTCCAACACCACAATCTCCGGCGGGCTGCCGAAGCGGATG
>JANPGD010000160.1:0-38699 GCA_031423845.1 Hyphomicrobiales bacterium
GCTCACCGTGCAAACGGGACAACGCAGTCCAAGCATAGAGACGATATCTTGTATCTTCGGGTAGCTCGTCAACTGATCCTACGGTTGTGCTGATAGTTGTACCCCAATTTACAACGTTTCCTCCTGTGCCATCTTGCATACGATAATGGAAAAATTGTTGGCGTGGCGACGTATCCAAAGTAGCGTTATCGCTGGGATAAGACCGTAGGCTCAAGTGCTGCTCTAAGTTCTGGTGTAATACACCATCTGAAAGCATTGCCTGCCAATCTGTTAAATTGCGTGAGAGTGCCAAGTCCATTATGAATCTCCG
Organism: Hyphomicrobiales bacterium; assembly: GCA_031423845.1. GTDB lineage: Bacteria > Pseudomonadota > Alphaproteobacteria > Rhizobiales > Aestuariivirgaceae > Aestuariivirga. The sequence goes on from JANPGD010000160.1 coordinate 311, forward strand.
TTTTTTCTTCAGAAAAGAAATCTATATCAATAACGTAAACAAGTTCCGATTTCCCAAAATTTGGTGCCATACCATGTTGCATCAAAATAGAACCGGAGCCGTCGGGATTTTTTAGGCGAAGAGCGCGGTTAGCTAGACCCTCTAAGCTGTTTTCAAATTTCAAATCAGAAAGCTCTCCCAGAAGTTCTGGTTTAAGTAGCTTAGACCAAGGTGTGTTCAATAAACCCAGCCTTTCCCGATCAATTGCATCGACGTATCTGAGTCCCACTCGCGTGAAGAAGCTTGGATTATAAATCTGTTTCAAAGCTTCGAGTGCGGGCTTGAGATTGTCCTCAAATCCTTCCCAATTTTTATATGTCAAAGCGGTCAAAGAAAGGGATTCAGAGTTTAGTGCAATTGTGTGCGACCTATCTTCAGTCATAAACTGATAGTTAGCCTGCCCTGCCTGTTGCCCTAACATTTGCGAAACTTCAGGGGGCAAATTGAAGGGTAAATTGGATACCTGCTGCATAAGAGGAAAACGCGCTCTGATTTTTTCCTGAAATTCAGCGGGCGGGCTGCTTTCGATTATTAGCAACTTTGGGAATTTAAGCTGGCAAATAACTTGTACGAGGGGCGCCTTTTCGTAATGCTCTCTTGGCGTTTCTGGAAATAAGGCTGTCATGGCCGTAAAATTCACATTTCCCTGATTAAAATTAACTCGATTCCGCTTGCTAGCATAACCAACATGAGCGTCAATGCCACTATTTTCAACGATAAGAATTAAAATAGGATTTTGATGAAATATTTAAGGTTCGCATTAAAAGTGTAAAGCCGTGGCTACCCATTGTCGGATTAAGTATCAGGTGCACAGTACGCTGTCAAGTAAATTCCTAGTAATAGGATTTTAATGCCCGCCATAACCAACAAGCGTGTGAACTTTCACGCCTTTGGCGCGGAGTTTATCTGCTCCGCCTAAATCGGGAAGATCAATCACGAAGGCAGAGGAGATGACTTCGCCGCCGGTTTTGTGGATCAGATCAATCGCTGCTCCGGCCGTTCCGCCAGTGGCGATAAGATCGTCGATCAGCAAAATCTTGTCGCCTTTGTTAATGGCGTCAGCATGAATTTCAATGGTGTCTACGCCATATTCTAAGGTGTATTCTTGGCCGATCACCCTGGCTGGCAGTTTGCCTTTTTTACGGATGGGGATGAAGCCTCGTCCCAGTGTGTGCGCAACCGCACCGCCCAAAATAAAGCCGCGTGCTTCAATGCCTGCTACATAGTCAAACTGACCATGCAGAAATGGCCATGCCAGTTCATCCACCGCGGCGCGGAAGGCGTGTTGGTTTGACAGCAACGTTGTGATGTCGCGGAACATAATTCCGGGCTTTGGATAATCCGGAATGTTTCTGATGTAGCGAGAAATATCAAAGCCGTTGCGCAGGTCCATTAGGGCCACCTTACTACTGGAGGGAGGGATGACAATATGCTTTCCACATTGCCGCCGGTTTTCAAACCGAAAATCGTACCACGATCATAGAGTAAATTAAACTCTACATAACGGCCGCGGCGAATAAGTTGTTCTTCGCGATCTTCATCCGTGTACGGACTATTCATATTGGCGCGCACGATTTGTGGATAGATGTTTTTGAACGCCAATCCCACATCGCTGACGAATGCTAAATCATGCTGCCGATTGCCGCTGTCTAAATAATCAAAAAATATGCCGCCAACACCGCGTGGTTCATTGCGGTGGGCTAAATGAAAATAATCATCGCACCACTTTTTATATCGGGGATAATCAGCGACGGCGTGATTTTCACATGTTGCTTTAAATGCCGCATGAAAAGATTGTGCATCCGCATCTTCCTGATTGCGCCTGCGCATGAGAACTGGTGTGAGATCGGCACCTCCGCCGAACCAAGCCTTGCTGGTGACCACAAAGCGCGTGTTCATATGAACAGTTGGAATATTGGGGTTGAGAGGATGGGCAATGAGTGAAATGCCTGAAGCCCAATAGCGCGGGTCATCCTCGGCACCGGGGATTTGTTTTCTGAATTCGGGCGAAAACTCACCATGCACGGTTGAGCAATGCACGCCGGCTTTTTCAAACAACCGCCCATGTAACATCGACATGACACCACCACCACCATTGTCAGGTTTGGTCCAAGGGCTCTGCACAAAACGGCCGGCATCTCCTGGTGCCGAGCACTCGATTTCAAGACGCTCAAGTTCTTTGGCAATTTGATCGCGCAGAGATTCAAACCACTGTTGGGCTTGCACTTTTACTCGTTCTACAGATTCCATGATATAAATTTAACGAACTCGCTGACCAAACATTAATCTTGTTTGCGAACTTCGCATTAAATCATACCCGATACAACCTTGGGCAGGTTGTGACATTTGCAGGATACAATTTTATGAAACTGAAGCGCTTTTTGTCAAACTGCAAGGGCGGTGTGGCCGTCATGTTTTCGCTGGCGTTGGTGCCAATGGGTGTGGCGGCTGGCGTTGCAATGGATATGTCACGCAAAGGCTCAACCGATACACTTCTTCAGGGTGCAACAGACGCTGCTGCGTTTGCTGGTGCTGGCGCAAAAAATACTTGGGGAACTGGTCCTTCGGCGGATGCAAAAATTGCGAAATTGGTCAAAGATTATTTGGCAAGTAATGGAGCGATAGACGCGCTCAAATCAATCACCAGCATCGACTCGGGAACTGATTCAAAGACGGGTATGTTTTCAGTAAAATTGACGGGTAAAATTGACACCACATTTATGTCGTTGGTTGGCTTCTCCACGATGGATGTTGGTGCGTTTTCCGAAGTTGATGTTGGCGGTCAGGCCCTTGAGGTTGCTTTGGTTCTCGATAATACAGCTTCGATGAGCAGTGAAGGCCGTATTGATGCCTTGAAAAAATCGTCCAAGGCTCTGGTTAAAACATTGATGAAAGCCAAGGCCAGCAATGGTTACCTTAAAATCGGTATTGTGCCTTTTTCTGATTATGTGAATGTTGGAATGTCTAATCGAAACGCGAGTTGGATGAATGTTCCCAAAGACTCATCAAGTGTGCAAAATGTTTGCAGTGTGACTTATCCGAATGCCGTTTCATCAAATTGCCATGATGAAAAAGGCACTTGGAACAATGATGGCGTGCCGACACCCTACACTTATCAAGTTTGTGATTGGAATTATGGAAAGCCCGTTACAACTTGTGCAGACCAAACTTATTATAACAAGTGGTATGGCTGTGTCGGATCCCGAACGAACCCACTGGATCTTGGTATTGCTTCACCATCATCACCTTATCCTGGCATTCAAAACACCAGTTGCCCACAAGAAATTACGCATCTGACAGATTCGAAATCAACTTTGGAAAGCCAGATTGATGCGATGGATACCGTAGGAGAAACTTATATTCCATCTGGATTGCTTTGGGGTTGGAATTTGCTGGATGCTGCCGAGCCTATCGTAGGTGCTAAAACTAAAGCCGAAATGGCGAGCCTCAAAGGCACTAAGTCGATGGTTTTGATGACTGATGGTGACAATACGAAATCACCTGATTACCCTTACCATTGGGGCAATGATACGTCGAATGCGGATAGTATTACCGCACGTCTTTGTGAAAATATTAAGAGCGAAGGCATCATCATTTATACAGTGGCGTTTAAGGTCGCAAAGCAGTCCTCCAAAGATTTGTTGGCGAACTGTGCTTCATCATCAGACCAAGCTTTTAATGCTGATAACGATGCTGGTTTAATGGTCGCTTTCGGCCAAATTGCCACGTCGCTGGCACAAGTGCGTTTGGCTAAATAGCGGAACTGTTAAATCCGCCGAGTTGCCTCAGCGCCTCAGCGGCAACGATTCCTGCCGAGATGGCGACATTGAGCGACCTCATGTTTTTGGCCATGGGAATGCGGACTCGGTGCTCTAAAGCTTGATGCACGGATTCGGGAACGCCTGCACTTTCGCGGCCAAGCAATAAAATATCACTGTTCATAAACTGAAAATCAACGTGGCTTTGGGCTGCCTTGGTTGAAAGCAAGACGATGCGGTGTGACTGTGCCGCAGCTTTAAAGGTTTCCCAATTGGGAGAACGATGCAAATTCACGTGTTGCAAATAGTCCATCCCCGCGCGCCGGAACGAAGAATCGGTCCACACAAAGCCAGCAGGCTCAATGATGGTCAGTTTCAAGCCGAAACAAGCACATAAGCGAGCAATTGTTGCGGCATTGGGAGCTATATCGGGCTGGTAGAGGGCAATTTCGATCATGATTCTTGCCTTTTAGCTCGGTTTCAAATGATTGTGCATCTGCGACATCCTATGGCTAGACTTATCGCGAAGCCAATGTCAAAAACACCTGATATTTGGGTGGGTGGCTCAGACTGAATCGTGGCCGCTCATCAGTTGATCAGAATAGGGATGAGGCTTGTGTCCACAGCAGTACATGAAGACGTCAATCGACGCGACTTTTTGATGATCGCCACAGGCGCTGTGGCAGGAGTGGGTGCGGCACTCACGGCTTGGCCTTTTATCAATCAAATGAACCCTGATGCGTCAGTTCTCGCGCTTTCATCGGTGGAGGTGGATTTGGCTCCGATTGCTGAAGGTCAGGCAGTGACAATTAAATGGCGCGGCAATCCGCTGATTATCCGCCATCGGAGCCAAGCTGACATTGATGCTGCCAAAGCAGTTAAACTTTCTGATTTAATCGATGCCAATCCACGCAATGCGAACGCAAAAGGTGGTTCGGATGCATCTGATGATAATCGCGTAGTCGGTGGAAAATCTCAATTCCTAGTTATGCTCGGTGTTTGCACTCATCTCGGTTGCGTTCCTGTGGGTGATCAAGGCGAGTACGGTGTGGTCACCGGAAACTCAACAACAGGCGGCTGGCTTTGCCCCTGCCATGGCTCGCAGTATGATACGGCAGGCCGTGTGCGCCGTGGCCCAGCACCGGAAAATTTGCCAGTGCCCCCTTACGTCTATCTCACCGACACAAAAATCCGCGTCGGCTAAAGGAACAGAAACATGAGCGGACCCTCAAATTATCAGCCCACCAGCGCCGTTGGAAAATGGTTCCATGAGCGCCTTCCGATTGTGGCGTTTGTTAAAGATCATGCCTTAGATTTTCCAACACCAAAGAATTTGAATTATTGGTGGACGTTTGGGGGTATTTTGGCCGTGATGCTGGTTGTGCAAATTATCACTGGTATCGTTTTGGTGATGCACTACACGCCACAAGCTGATTTAGCTTTCAACTCCGTCGAGCATATTATGCGCGATGTGAATTATGGTTGGATGTTGCGCTATATGCATATGAACGGCGCGTCGATGTTCTTCATCGCTGTTTACATTCATATGTTCCGTGGAATGTATTATGGCTCTTATAAAGCGCCGCGCGAAGTGTTGTGGATGATTGGTGTGATCATTTATCTCATTATGATGGCGACAGCTTTCATGGGTTATGTTTTGCCATGGGGACAAATGAGCTTCTGGGGAGCGAAGGTTATAACGAACCTGTTCTCGGCCATTCCATTTGTGGGCGATACTGTGACGACTTGGTTGTGGGGAGGTTATTCAGTTGATAACCCAACACTCAACCGCTTCTTCTCACTGCATTATCTTTTGCCCTTCGTATTGGCTGGCATTGTGTTCTTGCACATTTGGGCCTTGCATGTGCCCGGCAACAACAATCCGACAGGCATAAGCGTGAAGGGTCCACAAGACACGATCCCGTTTCATCCTTATTACACGATGAAGGATGGCTTTGCGATTGTGGTGTTCTTTATATTCTACGGACTATTCGTTTTCTATGGTCCAAACTATATGGGTGATGCTGTGAACTATGTTCCTGCCAATCCGTTGGTGACACCAGCGCACATTAAGCCTGAATGGTATTACTTGCCTTTCTACGCAATTTTGCGCGCAGTGCCTGATAAGCTGTTGGGCGTTATTGCAATGTTCAGTTCAATTTTGATTTTGTTGGCCTTGCCATGGTTGGACACATCAAAGGTGCGCTCTGGAACATATCGCCCGATTTTTAAAGGCTTCTTTTGGGTGTTTGCAATTGTTTGCGTGGGTTTGGGCTATATTGGTTCAAAGCCACCTGAAGGATCATATGTTTTGTGGGGCAGAATTTTGGCTTTCTATTATTTCTTCCACTTCATCGTGATTTTGCCGCTGGTTGGCCTTTTGGAATCACCAAAGCCGTTGCCTGCATCTATTTCCGATGATGTCTTGGCCAAGAAAAAACCAATGCTTGCCCCTGCTGAGTGAGTGGAGAAAAATAATGAAAAAAATTACAACACTCCTGATTGCTGGTTTGGGCTTTGGTCTTTTCACTGGATCGGCTTTAGCAAACGAAGGTGCAATACCGGCCAAGGGCATATCATTTAGCTTTGAAGGCCCATTTGGTACATTCGATAGGGCGCAGCTGCAACGCGGCTACAAAGTTTACAAAGAAGTTTGCTCAGGCTGCCACTCAGCGACCTTTGTCAATTTCCGTAACCTGTCGGATAAGGGTGGGCCAGGGTTTTCGGAAGAGCAAGTTAAAGCTTTGGCGGCAACGTTCACTGTAAAAGATGGACCGGACAAAGACGGCAACATGTTTGATCGCCCGGGCCTGCCATCAGACAAAATGCCATCGCCATTTGCAAACCCTGAAGCTGCTGCTGCGGCTAATGGTGGTGCTGTTCCGCCTGATCTCAGCTTGATTACTAAGGCGCGTGAAGGTTGGCATGGCACATTCAACCAATTGGTGAATGGCATTGGTGGGCCACAATATGTTTACTCGTTGTTGACCGGCTATGCCGAACCAGGCGAGGACCTGAAAAAAGATCAACCTGAAGGTAAATACTACAATCCCTATTTCACCAGTGGTCATTGGATCTCCATGCCACCTCCATTGGCCGATGGTCAGGTGAGTTTTGATGATGGCGCTCCAAATAAAGTTGATGATATGGCGCGTGATGTTTCAGCCTTCCTTGCTTGGACGGCTGAACCAAAAATGGAAGAGCGCAAGCAAACCGGATTTATGGTTTTGATTTATCTTGCCGTGCTTGCTGGCCTGATGTTCTTTGTAAAAAAGAAAGTTTGGCGCGACCTTCATTGATAGCATATTTATGGTTTTGAAGGCCCAGAGTGATCTGGGCCTTTTTTATTATTAAAATTTTATCTAATTGCTTTTCTGTTTTGCAATCACCGTTGGTTAACATCATTGCATCGGAGAGTATTGATGCATTTGCAGGTAACAAAGTTGCGCCATGTATTGGCCTATAGTGCCTTGATCACAGCCTTGGCCGTGGCGGTGCCATTGACTATTGTGAGTATTTCGCTTGGCGCATTGCCGATGATTTTTAAATTTCCGATATTGGTGATTTCGGGCCTCATTCCACTTTTTATTACGTTCCCAATTTCGGTGTTCGCACTCCATATGTTTAAGAAGGTGAATGCGACGGTGACAACATTGGATAGCCTCGTGAAATTTGACACTCTCACGGGGCTTTTAAGCCGGGTTCATTTCATGCACATGTTTGGCGAGCGCCGCAAAAATGGCGGCTATCTTGCAATTGTCGATGCTGATCACTTCAAGCGTGTAAATGATACATTCGGACATGAAGCTGGTGATGATGCTCTAAAATATTTGGCCACTACGATGACGCAGACCGTTGGTAACGCGGGTATCGTTGGTCGTTTGGGTGGAGAGGAATTTGCTATTTACTTACCCTGTGCTCAGCGCGAGCAAGCCTTGTTGGTTGCTGCGGCTTTAGGCTCCACTCTGCGCAATCAAAACTTCCAGTATCGCGGTCATATCATTCCGATCACGGTGAGCATTGGTGTGGTGAGTGATGAGCCACACCATGATGTTGCCGCCACATTGCGTCGAGGAGATTTATTGCTATATCAGGCCAAGCGCAATGGGCGTGATCGTTTCGAAGTCGAAGAGTTGCTTGACGACAAGGCGGTTTCTGCAGCTTGATGCGACCTGAACTATTTGGAGCGTCAAAGTGAAATCAGTTCTAGGCATTGTCGGTGGTTCGGGCGTCTACGATATTGCCATGGAGCAGGCGCGGTGGCAGCGCGTTGACACGCCGTGGGGTGCAGCCTCTGATGAGTTGCGACTGGGTGAGATCGACGGACTACCTGTGGTGTTCTTGCCACGGCACGGCAGGGGCCACGTATTTTCACCAAGTTCCATCAATTACCGCGCCAACATTGATGCCCTGAAACGCGTGGGCGTTACGGATTTGGTTTCGCTTTCTGCGGTGGGTTCGCTCAGAGCTGAACTGCCACCCGGCACTTTTGTTTTGCCAGATCAATTTATAGATCGTACTTATAAGCGAGAGAGTTCTTTTTTTGGAACCGGTTGTGTTGCCCACGTTCCCTTCGGTGAACCCGTATCACCACTATTGGCGGACGCTGCTGAAAATGCGTTAAAAGAAGAGGCAATTCCTTATCAACGCGGTGGCACCCTCGTGGTGATGGAAGGACCTCAGTTTTCGACGAAGGCGGAGTCTGAATTACACCGGGCATGGGGTGCGAGTCTCATTGGCATGACGGCCATGCCAGAGGCCAAGTTGGCGCGGGAAGCTGAGCTTTGCTATTGTAATGTGGCGATGGTCACTGATTTTGATGCATGGCACCCGCACCATGATGTTGTCGATGTCTCACAAGTCGTCAATATAATGCGGGCCAATGTTCAAATGGCCAAGCGCTTTGTGTTGCGGCTGGCCAAGAATTTACTGCGAGAACATGAGTTGTGTCCATTTGGGTCTGACCGCTCACTTGAGAACGCGATTATGACTGCGCCAGACTATCGTGACGCTGAATTGCTAAAAAAATTGGATGCGGTGGCCGCTCGAATATTGTAATTTTAATGGGCCCTTGAGATACAAAACGCCACCGACTCAAGCAGTGCAGACTTCCATTCACTGTCGGGAAAAATTGCAAGCGCATCACAAGCCAGCGCACCATAATGGCGGGCGCGATCGATCGTGTCGGCAACAGCGCCATGGCGGTCCATCAACTTCGTGGCGTAGATTAAATCATCAGCAGTTTGGTTGCCTTCTTCCAATGTACGCTTCCAGAAATTGCGCTCTTCGGTGGAGCCGCGCCGGAAAGAGAGCAACACTGGTAAAGTAATCTTACGTTCTCGGAAGTCATCACCTATGGCTTTCCCCAGTTGCGCTTGCTTGCCAGAGTAATCCAATGCGTCATCAACCAATTGAAAGGCAATGCCAAGATTGCGGCCAAATGACTCTAAGGCTTCTTGATCACTGTGAGGCTTAGCAGCAATAACGCCACCCACTTTGGCGGCGGCTGAAAACAATGCAGCGGTTTTTGCGCCAACAACTTTGAGATAGGAATCTTCGGTCGTCGATGTGTCTTGTGATACGGAAAGCTGCAGCACCTCGCCTTCTGCAATTGTGCAGGCGGCTTCCGATAAAATGCGCAAACAATCCAGCGATCCCGTTTCCACCATCATCTTGAAGGCTTGGCCTAGGAGATAGTCTCCCACTAAAACGCTGGCTTGGTTGCCCCAGATTATGCGAGCGGCTTGTTTGCCACGACGCATGTCACTTTCATCAACCACGTCGTCATGCAACAAGGTTGCCGTGTGCATAAATTCAACGGCCATGGCCAATTTGATGTGATGCGAACCAGAGTAGCCACACATGCGGGCCGCCGCCAGTGTGAGCATGGGGCGAATGCGCTTGCCGCCGGAATTAATCAAATGCCCAGCAAGCTCAGGGATCAACTCAACATGACTTTGTGCTTTTTCAAGGATGAACTCGTTGACCAAAGTCATATCTGCAGCCGTCAAACTCACGAGTGCGTCCAAACTGGCCGTCGGTCGTTCGCTGCCGCCGTCAAATGCAATAACTACACCCATGGAACACCCATCTCTATGATCGTTGATCCACTTAGGAACCTAAAAGTTTGGACAGAAAAGGTGACCGTTTGCCGCTGCTTATTTGCGGCCTGAGACCATTTTGATAAAGGGCAGTTTTGGAAAGCGGAGCTGCTCAGCACGGTCAAAGGCAGCATTTTGTTTTCGGCAGTCTGTTTCCATGGTTTTCCAAAGGGAGATGAATTTTTTGTTTAAGGCTTGGCAATTTGAAGCGCTCAATGATTGTACCTTTTGATTGAATTTTTGAGCGCATGCCAGCCACAGGCTGCGGTGATGTTCCTCATGGCGTCGCAAAACTTCGGCGAAGCTAGCCCAACTGGTTTTTACCAGGGGAAGCGTATTGGATGACTTCAGAACTGGAAGATTGATCTTGAACATGGCCTGCATGTCGTAGTTTTTGACACTGCATGTCTTGCCAATGGTAAAGCTCGCCTTTTGAAAAATACGGGTGGATGTGGTGGCATAGGCGTCATGGCCACCGGGGCCTTTGGCATGTTTGAATAGCGAGATATAAATCTGCTGAGCCGACTGGCCTTGGATTTTGAAGTAATTATACTGAGTGGTGGATGTAGTTTTGGCGGCCGCTGAACTGACCAATAGAAACAAGAATAAGATACTGACTCTCAGTTGCATGCCATCTCTCCGCGTTCGCCAGTTGATTTTTGACTTGAACCCAGAGTAACTGACACCATGGACGATGCAAGCCCAATGAAACGACAGATCGGAAAAGTGAAGTTCTTTGACAAGGACCGCGGCTTTGGCTTTGTCACACCTGATGATGGCGGGCGGGATGTGTTCGTGCATGTTTCTTCCGTGCAGCGCTCCGGCATGCCGCATTTGGACGACGGCATGAAACTATCCTATGCTACCGAAGATGATGCGCGGGGCCGAGGGCCCCAAGCGATCAATTTGCAGTTATTGTAAATGAAACGCGCTCTCGTATTTCAACATATGGACCATGATCATCCGGGGAGGTTTCTGGATTATTTTGCCGAGGATGGGATTGTTCCGGAATTTGTGCGGTTGTTTGAAGGGCAGGCTATTCCATCGCTAGCCTCTTATGATTTGCTGTTTGTTTTGGGCGGCGCGCAGGACACGTGGCAGGACGATCAGTTTCCTTATTTGAATGATGAGAAAGCTGCCATTCGTGAATGGGTTTGGGATAGGGCTAAGCCTTATCTGGGCGTGTGTCTCGGCCATCAACTTTTGGCTACATCCATGGGTGGCGAGGTTGCCCCCGCTGACGAGGCTGAAGTGGGTGTATTCGAGGTGACCATGACTGAGGCCGGAGCGCAGCATGCGTTTTTCAACGGAATTGAGCCGCAGCAGCGCGTTATGCAATGGCACCACGCGGAAGTGAAACGGGCACCGCAAGGGGCGTTGGTTCTGGCGCAATCTAAAAATACAGCCATTCAATCACTGGCCATTGATAGCCACGCCCTAAGCACACAGTTTCATTGTGAGTTCTCACCGCAGACTGTGGCTACTTGGTCGTCATTGCCCAGCTATTTAGCGGTGTTGGAGCGTGAGCTTGGGGCGGGGGCTTACGAAAAATTGAAAACTGAATGCTATCCGCAAATGCCCGCCATGGCGCGGATGACAAAACGAATTTGGGATAATTTTAAGACGGCTTCGGGGTTGGTGTAGGTTCTTCCCTAAAACTTCAAAAAGAAAACCTCACCCTCTGCTTCCTCAGTGTCGAGCCAGAAGAAATTTAATTTCGGAAATTCGGCATCCATCAATTCGCGGCCAATGCCAACTTCACAGAGAAGGCCGCCGCCTTTGTTCAAATGTTTTGGAGCCTGCCTGATAATTTCACGGACAATTTCAAACCCATCTTCGCCGCCCACATGGGCCATGCGCGGTTCATGGGCATACTCGGGTGGAAAGGCATCGGCCTCAGCGGTTGCCACATAGGGCGGATTGGAAATGATGAGATCAAATTTCTGACCCTTCAGCGGGGCAAATAAATTGCCATGATGCAAGGTGATGCGGTCTTCAAGATCATGTTCTTTGAGATTGATGCGGGCCACGTCTAACGCGTCATTAGAAAGATCGGCGGCATCAATGGTGGCATTGTGAAAGGTGCTGGCCGCAAGAATGGCGAGGCAGCCAGAACCGGTGCAGAGATCGAGCACGGATGTTACATTCTCCGGCTCCATATCAAAGCCAAGGCCTGCTTCGTCAAACAAGCCTTTCACCATCAACTCGCCAATGAAGGAACGCGGAACGATGACGCGTTCATCCACATAGAATGGCACGCCGTGCATATATGTGCGCTTCAATAAATAAGCAGCGGGCTTGCGGGTGGTGACGCGGGCTTCGATGAGGCGCGCAAGTTCATCGCGCTCGGATTGCAAAAGTTTTGCTTCTAACCACGGGTTAATATCATCCACGGGAAGTTTTAAGGATTCAAGAATGATGAAGGCGGCTTCATCGAGTGCGTTGGTGGCGCCATGGCCATGGGCAAGGCCTGCGGTCCGAAAACGGCTGATGGCGTAGCGCAGAAAATCACGGATAGTGAGGAGGGGGGATGTATCGGTCATGCGATTTCCTTTTCGGGCAATGCTAATTTTCCACCATTGACGAGTAGAGCAATGAGCAATGCGGCATAGATTAATGCGAGGGTGTATGGCAAGGCGTCGGTGCCGAATGCGTCAATAGCAGCGCCAGCCAGTGGTGGCCCTACGAGGCCGCCCACGCCCCACATGGCAGCCACGGCGGCCGATGCTGAAATGACATTGGCTCCTTTGAAAATATCGCCCATCACGGCCAAGCTCACCACGTAAATACCGGCTGCTGTTCCAAACAATAATAAAACAATTGGCCATGCCAATCCTGTGGAAATGAAGGGAGCGAGCAAAAGACAGCACGCAATGGTGATTGCTGAATTGCACATTATCATTTTCTCTCGCGACCAATGATCGCCCAACCAACCCATTGGATAAAATAAAATTGCAGAACCAATAATGCCAAAGCCAAGCATGGTGCTGGCCGTTGCCAAAGCAACGCCTTTGGCCGTTGCGAAAATTGTAAAAAATGAAATGAAGACGGAGTCAAAGAATGTAGCAGCACAGATCGCTGCAAACAAAAGTGGTGCTCTTTTAATTGCGCCGAAGAAGCCGTGTGAACGCTCACCAATGTGACTGGTGACATTGACCAGAGTGAGGGGCAGTGCACCAACGGCAATAAACACCATGCCAATGATCCAAGGCATCCAGCCATGAATCCCGGTGAAAGGCAAAATCAGTGGCCCCACGGCAAAGCTCATCGACAATATTGAAATATAAAGGCCCATAATGCGGCCTCGATTTTGGTCATTGGTGGTACTCATAATCCAAGTTTCACTAACCGTGAATAGTGTACCCGTCGCAATGCCCATCATAAACCGCAATGGAAACCAGAAAGGCAGCCACGCGCTAAGTGCAAAACCAATTTGGCTCACAAGAATGCAGGCAATTGCGACATAGGCCACGAGTTTAGCGCCTGAGTTTTTAATGAGTTGTGGTAGCAAAGGACCTGCCAGTAAAATACCCAGTGGCCCCATTGCTGCAGCAAGGCCAATCAACCACGCAGGGGTTCCCCGGTCGTGTTGGATGAGCGGGAGAAGCTGCAATGTTAAACCTGAAGCCATATCGCAAGCCGCAACAGTGGCGATGGCTGCGATGAGGTTCCCATAATGTGGTTTGGATGTTGACATGTTTGCTGTTGCCATGGGGCAGGCTCTAGCGATATTGGCTGGGGGCAGCAAGGGACCACATCATGGCAAAACTTTCAGTTCGCATCATTCCAGTGACACCGTTTCAACAAAACTGCTCTCTCATTGTCGATGAGGATTCTAAACTTGCTGCAGTGGTAGACCCCGGTGGCGATGTGTCTCGCATTTTGGAAGCTGTTAAGGCGGCGGGTGTGACAGTTGAGAAGATTATTATCACGCATGGTCACATTGATCATGCGGGTGGGGCAGCGGAGCTTGCTGAAACTTTGGGCATTAAAGTTGAAGGCCCACATATAAATGATAAAATGTTTTTAGATGATTTGCCCGCACGAGGGTTAGCTTATGGCATGGAGGGTTCTCGTGTCCTTACACCCGATCGCTGGTTGGTTGAGGGCGATGTGGTGACTGTTGGCGGGCTTTCGTTCAGTGTGATTGAAGCACCGGGCCATTCGCCGGGCTCTGTCGTTTTGTTCAATGATGAAAACAAATTTGCATTAATGGGTGATGTGCTGTTTCAAAATTCAATCGGCCGCACAGATTTGAAAGGCGGCAACCACGACACTCTGATCAAATCAATCAAAGAAAAGATTTTACCGCTCGGCGATGATGTGGTGTTTTTGCCGGGGCACGGGGCTGCCAGCCGCATCGGTGATGAGCGGCTGACAAATCCACATATTCAGTAATTAAGCTCTGTTGCGGGAAATGATGCCCCACACGAACAGCACAATGACAGCGCCGATGATGGATGAAATCCAAATGCCAAAGCCATTCAATAATGGAATGTTACTAGCAACCAAAGCACCGACGATGCCGAGGATTGTGGTCAGAATAAAACCCTTTGGTTCATTGCTGCCGGGCATGATGAATTTTGCAACGACGCCTGCAACGAAACCAATAATAATTGTCCAAATAATACCCATAAATTCGTCTCCTTGTTGACCCCCCAAGCAGGGATTACAAATTCTTATAGCAGGTTTTCACAATCTTCAATTGATGAGTCTTGAAATTGGCGCATATAGATCATATTTACACGTCAGATTTCATGAAAGGAAATTCCAATGGCCAATTCAATGCCCTCACTCACTGCTCTTCTCGGTTTAGTTGCTGTTGCGGGTTTTCAGAACCGCGACAAGATTGGTGCATTTGTCAAAGGTTTAACAGGCGCTGATACTTCAATTCCGGCCGCGGCAAATGCCCAAATTCCGGGTGGCATTGGTGGCGCACTTGGCGGTCTTCTTGATCAGTTCACAAAGAACGGACAAGGCGATGTAGCGGGATCATGGGTTGGCACTGGGCAAAATACTGCCGTGAATGGTGGTCAATTGAGCCAAGCTTTAGGCCCAGATATTGTTGCTATGCTGGCCAAGCAAACTGGACTTACGCCAGAAGATTTGCTGGGCCGTCTTGCGCAAACTCTTCCACAAATCGTTGATGGCCTAACGCCCAATGGCAAAGTGCCTTCATAAACTTTGATTGAATGGAAAACGGCGGGCTGAAAAGCCCGCCGTTTTTTTATACCTTCATTTCAACCAATCGGGAATTGGCTGCAAAATAGGCGTCGCCCGTATTTTTGAAAACGCCACATTCTTTGGCGCCCGAGCTGCCATAAATTTCGCAATATTGATCGCCACCAACTGCCCAGCGACCAGTGCCTTCGCCTTTTTGATCATCCTGATAAGTGAACGTGCCATCGCCATTGTAGGTCACAAAACCGGTTCCATCTTTTCTTGTGTATTGGAATGTTTTGCCGATGACGGATTGGCCAATTTCTGCACCGGTGAGATTGCGGATGGGAGCACCTGCCTTTGACGGCACTGCCGAGGAGCCGCCATTCTCAATGCGCACACCTTTGGGGCCGTTGGAACAGGCTCCAACAGTTATCAACAAAGTGCAGATCATTATAAGATGGGTCGTTTTCATTGGTCGATTGTCGCAATCATGTTTCAGGTGTGGCATGTGCCACAGGATTAAGCATCTCACAAGTGTGTGAAAGAATTATAGGCTTCCGGGGGCCAGCACGATAACTTTAGTTCCCATGGGAGCGCGTTCAAATAAATCCGCGATGTCTTCATTCAGCATGCGCACGCAACCCGATGACATGGCCTTGCCAATTGATGTTGGATCATTGGTGCCATGAATGCGGTAAAGTGTGTCAACTTTGTTGGCATGCAAATACAGGGCGCGGGCGCCCAATGGATTATCTGGGCCGCCGGGCATTCCGTTTGCCCAATCGGCAGCGTGAACATCACGCAGCACCATTTCCTCTGGTGGCAACCAGCGTGGCCAGCGACGCTTCATGCCAATATAGGCTTCGCCTGACCACGCAAACCCTTCACGTCCCACGCCGACGCCATAGCGAATCGCTTGCTCGCTGCTGAGGATGAAATAGAGATAACGATGTTGAGGATCGACAATGATCGTGCCCGGTTTTTCTGAGCTGCCGAAAGTGACCTGCTGGCGGCGGAATTTGGCGGGCAGGTTTGCAGAAAAAGTTTGAATTGGAAAATCAACTGGAGATTCAGCAGGCGGAATCATGGCCGGATCCCGCGTGAAATCAACGCCGCCATAGAGGGGATGCTCGGCATAGGCTGGTGCAACCATGGCAGCTAAGCCACCTGCCGCCTTAATAAATTGCCGTCGTGAAATACGTGTTGCCATTATTACCCTCGAGTCATCCCGCGTATGACTCGAAGTTGGGGCTGCAACATGGTTTGCTTATGGCGAGAGTGTGGCCTTAATTTAAGACGCTAAAGTAAAGGTCGCGCTTCCTGCTTTATATGTCCCTGCGGAACCAGAGAAAGGTTGGCACGTCATGGGCACACCTTGTGGCAAGATGCCCGGTAATGGCGCAAAACTTTCACAGAGCTGGCCGTCTTTAGTTGTCCATTTGCCGCCCGTTGTTCCCTTACCTGATATTTCGACAAGGGAGGTTCCATCTGACGCATAAAGCGTCACGCCCGTGAACTTTGAACCAGTCCAACGCCAGCTTTTACCGTTCAACAGTGATTTAATCTGCGCTGCTGACAAAGTTGTCGGTTCGACAGGTGGTAAATCTGGTTGTGCCATCGATGCAGCTGGTGGCTCTGCCGATGAATCCTTAAACACGTTCATGCTGGCGCAACCTGCCAAGCTTAACGCCGCCGTGAGTATCATAAAATTTCGTGCAATCATTTTCATATCCCAATTCCCCCAAGATTGATTCCTTACCAATAGCAAACCTGTGGCGAGATTATGAATTGGTAAGTCTTCCTCATACTATTTAGCAGGTGCACTTACTGGCGGGCAACCTTCTACTGTGCAATCTACTGGTTTTTCTAAAGTTGCTTGTTGGGTGGATTTAAAAATCAACTCGGCTTCCTTTTCCAACTTAATTCGTTGCCCAACACTGGCTTCACTGCCAAACCACGGTGACACATCTTGCGCCAAAGCAGGCATGGCAAAACTCAAAAAACTGACAAGCACCCAACGCAAATTCATAGCATCACCTTTAACTTAAACCTTTGGGTTGCAGTTCTGGCGCGAAATGGTTTCGACTTGGTTAATCATCTGGACTAGGTTGACCCGCAATAGTCTGAGGTTTATGCGTTCCGCGCATGAATTATCGCCACGCCTTTCATGCTGGAAACCATGCGGATGTTTTAAAACATATCGTGCTGTCGCGGGTGATTGAATATTTTAAAGTTAAAGACAAGCCCTTTGCTTTTCTTGATGCCCATGCGGGACTTGGTGCTTATGATCTTGAAGGCATTCAAGCGGCCAAAACCGGAGAGTGGCAGGGCGGCATTGGCAAAATGGTAGAGCCCTTTACCGAAGAGGTAGAGACAATCCTTGCACCCTATCGCGCTGTGATTTCTGCTATGAACTCTGCAGGAGGATCCAGATTTTATCCGGGCTCACCAGAACTCACTTTGCGGCTGTTACGGCCGGTGGACCGGATGATTGCCAATGAGCTTCACCCTGTAGATGTTGAAACACTCAGGGAAAATTACAAGCACGACAAACGCGTTCGGGTGACATCGCTTGATGCGATGCAATGTATAAAAGCTGAACTGCCGTTTTCGCAAAAGCGCGGGCTGGTTTTAATCGATCCGCCCTTTGAAGTTTTAGACGAAAGTGAACGCGTGGCGCAGGCGATTGAATTTGGTCACCGTCGTTTTGCGACTGGAACATTTCTTGTTTGGTATCCGGTGACAACGGAAGAATTTGCAGCGAAATTTCTAGAGACAATCGGTGCGTTGGCCGTGCCCAATATGTTGAAAGTCGAGTTGCGCGTTAAAGCGGCGTTTGAACGCGGTGGCCTCGCAGGTTCTGGCTTGATCATTATTAATCCGCCATGGACACTTGAAGCCGAGCTTCATTTAATACTCCCAGCACTTGCCGCGAGGCTGGGGCTCGGAACTTGGGGGCGCGGCCAAGTCGAATGGAGCACGCCCCCAAATTAACTAGATAGATGCGCCTTCAATAGCTTTGGCGAGATCAAGATATTCCTCGGTTGTTACGCCACCGCGTTTGCCGATTTCATCCAGTTGTGCTTTGGCAAGATCAAGTTTGCCTGCCGCTACAAAACCTTCGCCGAGATATTCGCGGGCCAAAACGAAATCTGGATTGATGGTCAAAGCCTTCTGATAATAGGTGAGCGCAATATCAAGACGACCCGCTTTTCGATTGGCATAGCCCATGTAGTTTAAAACTTTTGGATCATTCTGATCTGTGCTCGCTGCTAATACGGTCAGCGCCCATTCGTATTCGCCTTGCTTAGCCAGCAGGCGACCTTGCTGATACATCTCTTCGTTCGGAATTATTCCGGCAACGGCTTTTACGCATTTCTTGACAGCTTTTTTGCCCTTTTTACGGATAGTTTTGACAACTTCTCCGGTTTTGCACAGGAGCTGTGTTGGCGAAACTAGCGGAACGGCAGGAGCCACCGGAGCTTGTTCGCCTGCAGCAAAACTTGGTGCTGCTGCAAGCATGAGTGAAATGAAAGAAGCTGCAATAATTTTCATATTTGTCGTCTCCGGTTGAGGGGGGTCTCTGCAACACTTACGCGCGTTGCGGCATTATATTCCAAACGCATTTTTTTTGTAATTACATTGTGATGAATGTATAGTGAACAGGCCATTCAGACGTGGCTCAGACTAAGTTTGCCATATTCGTGCCATCGATCAGACATGATCATCAACCCTATGGAGGAATAAAATGAGCAACTTCAATATTTCACGTTCTAAACTTATAGTCACAGCAGCTCTCGGCCTTGGCGTTCTTGGCTTTTCGACCTTGTCAGCCCATGCAGATGTAACAGGTCGACTCAGCCAATGCCGCTCGTTTACGAAAGGCAAAGTTGTTAACTGCTGCGAACAAATATTAAGACGCGAAAAGAAACCGATGTGGATGTTGGAAAGCCACGACAATTGCAAGACCGCTGCCGTCTGCGTTTTAAAAAAATATGGCATAACATATGTACGAAAACCAACATGCTATATTCAAGTCAAGTTTCCTGAAACACATGAAAGCACTCCTCCAGTTCAACGTAGAGGAAGATAGTAACACCGCTTAAACTTCAGTCGGAATTTGCCCAATTATAGACCCAAGCCATCTGCGCCAATTGCAGTTGGCTTGGGATAAACTGTATTGCAGCATTGCGGGCTTTTGCAGCGAAAGAACCTAAATGATAAATTTTTCCGGCTCGCAAACTAGCTGCGTGAAGCCTGCTTGTCCGTTGCGATCTGCTCATATAAACTTTTTGAAACGCAACTTCTGCATTTGATTCTGATTGCAATATTTCCAAAAGCAACGCGGCATCTTCCAGTGCCATGGCAGCTCCCTGGGCCAAATAGGGTAAAGTGGCGTGTGCTGCATCGCCAACGAGCAGGGCGTGGGGTCCACTTGACCAACTCCCCAAGGGTCGAACAAAGGCAGCTGGCCAGTTTGTCCATGATGGGACTTTTTGCAACAGTCTAACAAGGGATGTTTCCGCATCGGCGAAGTGTTCCAGCGGCGGTTTCCCTTGCGTGATCGCGACCAAATTAAGTTTACCATCTCTCCCCACCGGATAGTGGACGACATGACCACCCGGATAGAGCCATAAATTTACGCACTCCATATTGACGCCGCTCACACTGTGGATAGGACCGAGGCTGCGATAGATATTGTCAGTTGATATAATCGCGGCACTATCAGGAAAAAGGTTTTCGCGAGACGGGGACCACACTCCATCTGCGCCAATAACAGGGCCGCTCCCACGCCAATCCGCCATGGAAACTTCTTGGTTCATGTGGATCTTGATATGGCTAAATGTGGAGGCAACTTTTATAAGTGCCTCGTGCAAATCGGCGCGCAGGGCCACTCTGTAGGGCTGACCAAAACGGACCTCAAATTTTTTGCCGAGATTTAGTTCCTTGAGTAGTTTGCCAGTTTGACCATCGCGAATATGAATTGCCGGGGGAGAAAATGTGAAAGGCTCAACTACATCCCAAGCGCCAAGTCTTTTAAGGGCGAGTACAGCATTGGGGCCAAGTTGCAGTCCAGCGCCAACGGGTTCAAACCTTGCTGACCGTTCGTATATCACAACAGTGCGCCCGGTTTTTGCGACTGCGATAGCTGTGGCCAACCCTGCAATGCCGCCGCCAATAATGGAGAAATGATCCGAATTCATTTGCTAAGCATGGCATAAAAATATTGTAATTTCATGTGGTGGATTGATGCTTGCTGGAAGGCACCGAAAGTCCTAGAGGATTTCGTAAATTCAACAGGATTCTTTGACATGGGTTTTATCTCTGATTCACTTAACCGCATTCAACCCTCAGCCACCATTGCGATCACCACCAAGGCGCAGGTGATGCAGGCCGAGGGCAAGAACGTTATTGGGCTCGCAGCAGGAGAACCTGATTTTGATACGCCGCAAAACATTAAAGATGCGGCGATTGCTGCGATTACGGCGGGCAAGACGAAATATACTGCGGTGGACGGCATTCCGGAATTGAAGAGTGCCATTGTAGCCAAATTCCAACGCGAAAATAATTTGAATTATAAGGCTTCTCAAGTGTCTGTTGGCACGGGAGGAAAGCAAGTTCTTTTCAATGCTTTGATGGCCACCATTAACCCAGGTGATGAAGTGATTGTGCCGGCTCCTTATTGGGTGAGCTATCCGGATATTGTAATGTTGGCTGGCGGCACACCCATCATCGTTCAAGGCAATGCTGATAAAGGCTTCAAGCTGCAAGCGGCGGATTTGGAAAAGGCGATTACGCCAAAAACCAAATGGATTATTTTGAACTCGCCGTCGAACCCATCGGGTGCGGCCTATTCGCATTCGGAAATGAAAGCGCTGACTGATGTGTTGGTGAAGCACCCCCATGTGTGGGTGCTGACGGACGATATGTATGAGCATCTGGTTTATGATGATTTCAAGTTCTGCACACCTGTCGAAGTGGAGCCAAAACTTTACGATCGTACTTTGACGATGAACGGTGTTTCCAAATCCTATTGCATGACAGGCTGGCGCATTGGTTATGCGGCGGGTCCAGAAGTGTTGATTAAGGCGATGGCTAAGCTGCAATCGCAATCGACATCGAACCCTTCGTCGATTGCCCAATGGGCCGCTGTGGAGGCCTTGAATGGTCCGCAAGACTTTATCGCGGAACACAACAAAGTGTTTGTGGAGCGCCGAGATTTGGTGGTGTCCATGCTCAATCAAGCCAAAGGTATTAAGTGCGCAACACCTGAAGGTGCGTTTTATGTTTATCCTTCATGTGCAGGGTTGATGGGAAAGACGGCACCTTCGGGCAAAGTGTTGGAAACTGACGAGGATTTTGTTTCGGAACTTCTTGCAACTGAAGGTGTGGCCGCTGTGCATGGTGCCGCATTCGGCACGTCACCCTATTTTCGCATCTCTTATGCTACTGCCACTTCCAAACTCGAAGATGCCTGCCAGCGCATTCAGCGTTTTTGTGGCAATTTGAAATAACCAAAAGGAAAATTAAATGTACGCTCAAGTTGTTCCAGCACTGCAAAAAAATCTTGCGGCACTCACCAAGTTTTTGAAAAAAGCTGAGGCGCATCTTGATGCGCAAAAGTTGGATAAATCAGTTGTGTTGGGATTGCGGATTTATCCTGACATGTTCCCCTTGCTGCGCCAAGTTTTGTTGGTTACTGATTTCACCAAGGGTGCAGCGGCGCGTTTAGCGAGTGTTGCTATCCCAAGTTTTACTGATGATGAAAAAACTTTTGAAGAGATTTACGCCCGTTTGGCCAAGACGGAAGCTTTTTTGGGCAGTCTGGATGCCAAGAGCTTTGCAGGTGCTGAAGCGCGTGAAGTGACCGTGAAAGTGGCTGGCCAAGATGTGGCGATGGCGGGCCAGACTTATTTCAGCAACATGGCTTTGCCCAATATCTATTTTCATATGGCTACGGCCTACAATCTTCTGCGCGGTATTGGCGCGCCGTTAGGCAAGGGCGACTTTATGGGTCGCTAACGTTTTAGTGATCACACTTGAATTGCGCATGGGTGCAAATCACTTTAGCTAATATGCTGATGAGGATTTGTGCCCATGTTACATTTAAAGGTGAATATATTAAAACGTAAGGGCTGGGAAATTTCTGAGTCGCTGGTGACTCCTGAATCCCTGTTTTTCAATCGCCGCAAAGTTTTGGGTGGGCTGGCGACAGTTCCCTTTATGGGTTCGGCGCAAGCGGCTGTAAATGCCAAATTTGCCGATGCTGGCCGCGCCATAACACCGGAAGCGCAGAACACCACGTATAATAATTTTTATGAATATGGCACCTCAAAAAGCATTTCGGATGCGGCCCAAGCACTGATCACTTCGCCCTGGAAAATCGAAATTGGTGGGTTGGTCGATGCGCCTATGACCATCAGTTTCGAAGACCTGATAAAAAAAATGCAAGTGGAAGACCGCGTTTATCGTCACCGTTGTGTTGAAGCGTGGGCGATGGTTGTGCCGTGGACGGGGTTTGCGTTGAAGGATTTGGTAGCTCTGGCCAAACCCAAAGCAGAAGCCAAATATGTGCGCTTTGAAACTTTTAACG
This sequence comes from Hyphomicrobiales bacterium, assembly GCA_031423845.1. GTDB lineage: Bacteria > Pseudomonadota > Alphaproteobacteria > Rhizobiales > Aestuariivirgaceae > Aestuariivirga. Next base: position 22,966 of record JANPGD010000160.1, read on the forward strand.
ATCCTAAAATGGCACCGGGCCAAGAACTAGGATTATTTGGTGGCTACCCATGGCCTTATGTTGAAGGCTTAAGCATGGCCGAAGCGACGAATGATCTCGCCTTCATTGCTACGGGTGCTTATGGCAAAGATTTGCCAAAATCGATGGGTGCGCCGCTTCGGCTGCACTTGCCATGGAAGTATGGGTTCAAGTCGATCAAGTCGATTGTTCGTATTAGTTTTGTAGCAGAACAGCCGATGAATTTTTGGCAAGCGATTTCATCAGCGGAATATGGCTTCTGGGCCAATGTGAACCCTGATGTGCCACACCCGCGCTGGAGCCAAGCTAACGAAGAAATTTTAGGCACGGGCGAACGCCAACCGACTATACTTTACAATGGCTACGGCGAATTTGTTGCAAACCTTTACAAAGGCATGGAAAAAGACCCGATCTTTTTCTGAGGAATCATTTAAGAACAGCGCATGACTTTTGATCTTTTCATTGCGCTGTTCATTTTTGGTGGCATTGCCGCCTATACGCCTGGGCCAAACAACACGATGCTATTGGCGACGGGTATTAATTTTGGTCTTGGCCGCGCATGGCCCCACATTTTGGGTGTGGCTATCGGCTTTCCTCTGATGATCGCCTGTATTGGATTTGGCCTTGGTGAAGTGTTCAAAATCTACCCGTGGATTTATGTGACGCTGAAATATGCAGGTGCTGCCTATATGATCTGGCTGGCGTGGAAGATTGCCAATTCTAAACCAACAGACGATGATGGTATTAGCAAAGGTGATCCCGTAACATTTTTGCAAGCTTGTGCATTTCAGTGGGTGAACCCTAAGGCTTGGATCATGGGCGTTACTGCGCTTTCAGCTTATACAATTGCCTCAGATTATGTGTTTGGCGTTTTGGCAGTGGTCGGCACTTTTGTTTTTATGGGCTTTACCAGCGCGTTGACATGGGTGCTGTTTGGCGCTGGGCTCAAACATGTTTTGAATGATGTGCGCTATTATCGGATTATCAATTTGGCATTAGCTTTGGCGTTGGTTGCCAGTCTGATCCCGATGTTATGGCATTAAAAAAATCGGCTGGATTTTCACCCAGCCGATTTTTGATTTTATGATTTAATCACGCCCGATAGTTTGGCAGCATGTGTAGCCAAATAATCCATGAGGGCCGGTGACAAGCAATCATAAGGCGGCAGGCCCACTTTTTTCAATCGCGCTCTGATAGCTGGCATTTTTGCCGGATCAGTTCCGGTGCCTATCACTGATGAAACGAAGGCAGCAAACGTGGGTTCAGCCCAGCCTTTTTCCTTTGAGAGTTCAGTGTGGACAAAATCCAAACCATAGAAACCATGCTTGGTGTCTTCAATGCGGCCAAACATATGAGTGCCGCAGGCCGAACAAGCATTGCGCTGAATGGTGGCGCTGGCGTCAATCACTTTCAGCTTATGACCATTGGCGGCCACACTCACATTATCGCGGCCGGTAACGGCGACGATGGCAAATGTTGCGCCCGCTGGCTTCCAGCATTTGCTGCAGCCGCAGGCATGGTTATGCGCGGTTTGACCTTTAATGGTGATGCTCACCGGATCAGTTGCGCATTTGCAGGTGAGTGTGCCACCAGCAAATTTAGGTTTGGCTTTGCCCAGCTTGCCACTGTCAATCAGTGGATGCAGGGAAATGGGTTTTGCGGATTTCTTTTTAGGAGCAGCTTTCTTTTTTGCTGCAGGTTTTTTAGCGGCTTTGGCCATGTTCGTTCCTCTCCTTGTTTCTTATGAATCAAAATTGGGATACGCTGCGACAGATATGCGAAGTTGATACTGTAGAAGAATATCAACATGGTCAAGATACAGCTGGAGAATGATGATGCGGAAACTGAGTTTGGGAATTTTATGCGGCTGTGTGCTGATGGCAACGCCTGCCTCTGCAGCGTGCACGGCAAGCGCTTCACGCAGTTGGGTGAGCGGGCTTACGATTGAAGCCTTTGCGCAAGGGCCAAGCTGTTCGCAAGCTGTTGCCACAATTATTATCCGCAAAAAATCGGGTGAGCCTGTGTGGGTGCAATCCTACATCACTTCATTTATTATGAACTTCACGCAGCCACCAGCTGCAAATAACAAGGTGTTGACGACCACTTTAAAAGACTGGATTTCGGGCGAGGGCTTTATGAAGTCTGCCGATAAGCTGGTGGAAAACGGCGAGTTCCCATTCACCAAAAATGATGATGGAGAGTTTGCAAAGTATCGCAAAAGCAAAGCGCCACTGTTTTGTTACATCCAAGGCATGGAGAGCGGAAACTGCCTAACCGTGGACAAGGATGGAGCAGTTGTGGAGCTGGGGGTGCAGAGTTTTCCGGGTTGATGTCTCCCCTAAAAGCTCCACTCCTTCGCCTTGCCCACAATAAAATCCCTAAACGCTGTCACGCGTTTGGTTTCTTTTAGTTCTTCGGGATAGACGAAATAGGTATCGAATTGTGGGGCCTCTAGCGGCAGGTCGATGAGCACCAAATTCATATCGGGGGCCACCATATAGTCGGCTACCGAACCAATGCCAGCGCCTGCTTGCACAGCCCGGCGCACGCCGTAAGCATTATTCACGCGCAGTGCATATTTCCGTGGGCTGGATTCTTCGCGGCCAATGGTTTCCAGCCAGTTTAAATTGGTCAAATAGCCTTCTGTCTCGCCGAAGGTGACGATGCGGTGCTTGTCCAAATCTTCCACCGATTTTGGAATACCATGACGCTTCACGTAATCCGTCGAGGCATAGACATGGTGATGCACTGTGAAGAGCTTGCGCTGGATCAAATCAGGCTGCGTGGGCCTGCGCAGCCTTATGGCCACATCAGCCTCGCGCATGGAGAGATCCAGCTCAGAATCCTCCAGCATCAAAGAAACTTTAATGTCGGGATAAAGATCAATAAACTCGGTGATGCGCGGTGTGAGCCACACAGAGCCCAAGCCCACTGTGGTGGTGATGCGCAGTTCGCCCGATGGTTTTTCTTTGGAATCCATCAGGCGGGTTTTGGCGGCGGCAAGCTTGGTGAACACTTCATGCGCGGTGCGATAAAGCACTTCGCCTTGCTCGGTTAAAATGAGTCCGCGAGCGTGGCGGTGAAACAGTGTGACGTGCAGATCATCTTCCAACGCGCTCACTTGGCGGCTGACCGCAGATTGTGACAGAAGCAAATCGTGGCCTGCGTGGGTAAAGCTTCCCGCATCCGCCACTGCATGAAAAATCCGCAGCTTGTCCCAATCCATGTTGTGTTACTCCGCCGCGTGCTTGATCTCAGTTTTTGTGTGCAAATATTTTTCAGCCTCAAGCGCTGCCATGCAACCCATGCCTGCGGCTGTGACGGCCTGACGATAAATATCGTCGGTCACATCGCCCGCTGCGAATACACCAGGAATTGTGGTGGCGGTGGACCAAGGGGCTGTTATCAAGTAGCCGCCATTTTTGAATGGCAGCTGACCTTCAAACAATTCGGTCGCTGGTTTGTGGCCGATGGCGATGAAGATACCGTCCACTGTTAGATCGGTGATGGCATTGGTTTTCACGTTTATTAGCCGCGCGGTGTGAACGCCCTTGGGCTCATGTGTGCCGAGAACATCTTTCAATGCCGTATCCCAAATCACTTTAATTTTGGGATGGTTGTGCAGGCGATTTTGCAAAATCTTTTCAGCTTTAAATTCATCACGGCGATGCACCACTGTAACTTCAGTGGCAAAGTTGGTCAGGAACAAAGCTTCCTCAACTGCGGTGTTGCCGCCGCCAACGACGAGAACTTTTTTGCCACGATAAAAGAACCCATCACAGGTGGCGCAAGCGGAAACGCCGAAGCCTTGGAAATGGGATTCACTTGGCAGGCCCAGCCACTTGGCTTGCGCACCGGTTGAGATGATCAGCGCATCGCAGGTGTAAGTCACACCGCTGTCACCCAGCAGTTTCACGGGGGTTGCTTTGAGGTCCACGCTGGTGATCGTGTCCGACACAATTTCAGCGCCCATATGTTCGGCTTGCGCCTTCATCTCATCCATCAGGAACGGGCCTTGGATGGTTTTGGCAAAGCCTGGATAATTTTCCACATCAGTGGTGATGGTGAGCTGGCCGCCGGGCTGGATGCCTTGGATCACCAAAGGCTGCAACATGGCACGGGCGGCATAGATGGCGGCAGTATAACCGGCAGGGCCGGAGCCGAGTACTATCACTCGGGCATGACGGGACGACATATTAAGGATTCCTATGAGCTATGATTATTCAGCATAGCTCATATGGGGTGCGAGACAAGGGGCCACAAGATGTTGTGAACATGCTGCTTCTGGTATCACGAAATTTTATTGCTATAAGCTTCGCATGAACAACGCTGATGACCTCGATACAATTGACTGGAAAATTCTGAAAGAGTTGCAACGCGAGGGTCGCGTTTCCAATGTGGAGCTTTCTTCGCGGGTGGGCTTATCCCCGCCGCCAACACTTCGCCGGGTGCAGGCGTTGGAGAAGGCGGGTTTTATCACGGGATACCGCGCACAGCTGGACGGCGAGAAGCTGGGTTATGGTGCGCAAGTGTGGGCGCTGGTGGGTCTTAAAAGCCAAGCCGAGCATGAGATGAAAGAATTTGAACGCCGCGTGGCAGGCTGGCCTATCGTGCGCGAGTGCTACGCGGTTTCTGGAGTCGCCGATTTTATGTTGAAATGCGCAGCGCGGGATTTACAGTCCATCCAGAGTTTTGTTTTGGGCGCACTTTCAAAAGCGCCGAATGTGGAGAGCGTGAAAACTTCGCTCATTCTGCATGTGGCGAAAGATGAGCCGGGAGTTCCGCTGGTATGAGGCATTGGCTCTCGCTCACATCAGCCGCCTTGGCCGCTGTAATCATTGGTTTTGCCTCCACGATCTTAGTGCTGATGCAGGCGGCACAGGCCATTGGAGCCACGATAGAGCAACAAGCATCTATGGCTGCGATATTATGTTTTATGATGGCGGCCACCACACTGGTTCTATGTTGGCGTTACAAAATGCCCATGCTCACCGCTTGGTCCACACCTGGTGCGGCCCTAATCGTGGGCAGCGCATATGGGGTTTCGTTTCAAGCAGCCCTTGGCTCATTTGTGTTTGCTGGTGCGCTGATGGTTTTAACCGGTTTGGTAAAACCGTTTGAACGCGCCATTGAACGTATGCCGCCCGCCATCGCTGCGGCCATGTTAGCGGGCGTGTTACTCTCCTATGTTTTGAAAGCGCCACCTGCCGCCATCGCAGCACCATGGATGGTGTTGCCACTGGTGGTTGCATTCTTCAGTGTACGGATGATTTATCCCATGTATGCGGTGCCGGTGATTGTGGTGCTGGGATTGGCGCTGGCAGCGTTCAGCGGCAGCATGGGGGCCGGGTGTTGTGCGCTGGGTGTAACGGCGCTCACGTTCGATGTGCCGCAGTTTGAATGGCAAGTGATGCTGGGTTTGGGTGTGCCACTCTATCTGGTCACCATGGCCTCACAAAATCTCCCCGGATTTGCGGTGATGCGGGCCAGCGGCTATGCGCCACCCGTCAGTGGCGCTTTGGTGGTTACAGGTTTGGGTTCGATGCTGGCAGCTCCCTTTGGCGGCCATGCCGTGAACATGGCGGCCATCACTGCATCATTGGTCACTGGGCCAGATGCGCATCCAGACCCTACGCAACGTTGGAAAATCGCTTATCCGTATTTTGTAATTTATGTGGCCGTTGGTTTGGCTGCGATGAGCTTCGTCACCATACTGGGTGCATTGCCAAAAGAACTTGTGGCAGCGATTGCAGGCCTCGCGTTGTTCGCGCCGTTGATGAGCGGCATCACCGCCATGGTGAAAGACTCAGCTGATATTGAAGCCGCGATGGTGACGTTTCTGGTGACAGCATCCGGCATTGTGATGTTCGGCGTGGGGGCGGCGTTTTGGGGTCTGGTTGCAGGGATGGTGGTTTGGGGAGTGAAGAGGGTGGTGATATCATGAAATCTTCCGAAACTTCAATTCTCGTCATCGCCGGATATGAAGGGTCTGGTGATGTGCATTGGCAGCAGCGTTTGATTACTAAGCTTTCGGCGGCACAGCTGGTAGAGCAAGACGACTGGTTGTTTGGTTCATTGGCGAATGCTGTTTATCGCATTGTGCAGGCTGTTGCAGCTGCACAAAACCCCGTTGTGTTTGTGGCCCATTCGGCCGGCTGTTGTTTGGTTTCTCATGCTGTTAAAGCGCTCACGGCGGCTGGTGTAATTCAAAAGGTAAGGGGCGCGTTTATGGTTTCAGCACCTGACCCAGAAATTGTAAAAACCTTGCCCAAGATCGATCCGCTTTTGCCGCTTGTGCCGCGAGAGATTTTACCCTTCCCGTCCGTTTTGGTTTCTAGCAGCAATGATCCGTTTTGCTCGCAAGATGTCTCAAAAAGCTTGGCGGCTGATTGGGGTTCCGTCTGGGTGGATGCTGGCGAAGCGGGCCACATCAACACTGCATCAGGCCATGGCCCGTGGCCCGAAGGCATGATGCGCTTTGCTGGTTTTTTGTCTAAGCTCCCTGCATAAGGATTCCACAATGGTCAATGCACCCACACTTTATGATTTCAATCTCACCACCTTTGATGGCAAACCGATGCGGCTTGATCAATTCAAAGGCAAAGTGGTGTTGCTGGTGAACACCGCATCTGAATGCGGATTCACTGGACAATATGAGGGGTTGGAAGCATTGTGGGAAGCCAACAAGGACAAAGGTTTGGTGATTATTGGTGTTCCGTCCAATGATTTTGGCGGGCAGGAGCCGGGATCAGCCGTTGAAATTGGCGCGTTCTGTCAACGAAACTATGGCGTCACATTCCCACTCACCGAAAAATATGTGGTCAAGGGTGTAAATGCTGTTCCGGTCTATCAATGGGCCACGGCGCAGGCTGGCGTGTTGGGAAAGCCCAAGTGGAATTTTCACAAATTTCTATTTGGCCGCAATGGCGAGTTTATTGATTGGTTCGCCGCAGCAACCAAGCCAACAGGCCCGAAGATTACGAAGGCTGTGGCAGAGGCACTGAAGTAAGGGGAGCTCGATTGGTTTGGTTATTTAGCGCCCGATGTATTGAAGCGATTATATGGCACAGTGTTAATGTATTGATCGTGAGTAGTTGAGCGCACAGTCACCTTAATTACCAACAAGGGTGTAAGGCGGCAGCCGCCGCCTCACAGGCATTTCCGCTTTAGAACATCGGATTTATTTGCCCCAGAACGTGTCTTCTTGCTTCTGGTCTGAGGAGAACAGCCATACTTCGACGATCTTGCCGTCTTGTAGGCGCAGCAGATCGACCCCGGGCTGGTCGAGCAAGGCGCCTTGGCGATGCCCGGCAAACTCGATCTCAATGGCAACTAGGTTGCCGTTGGCGAGATAACGGCGGGCATGGGTAATGGCGAAGCTGCCGCCGGAGGCTGCCATCATGCTGCCAATCATGCCGCCGACTTCGGCAATACCCTTCTTGGTGCCCGAAAACTTGTTGTTGCCTGGTTGATGCCAGATCACTTGCGGGGAAAGGAGGCTGCCAAATGTGGCTTGATCTCCGGTCTGGACGGCTTTGATATAGGCCTTTGCGATATCGATGTTGGTCATTCTTCTGTCTCTCATTGTATTTGTTGGAACCTGCGGCTATGTCAACCGCGCAGTTCATAATATGGTAATAAAGGGTGTAAATACGCTTTGTCGTGGTTGTTATGCGCCGAATTTAGATATTTATTGGACATTCAGGACGCTAATTGGTGAGGCAGGCATGACGAGGAACCGGGCAAAGGTCGATCAACTCGCGTATAATCCCCAAGGACGCGATCTTGACATTGAGGTCTTCCTTTTTTCTGACTTGTGCCGCAGGGCCCCCCGCGCAGAAATTCTGGCGCATTACCATTATTCCTTTTACACGCTGATCTGCGTCACTGAAGGTGAAGTGACCCAACTGGTGGATTTCCAGCCGGTTACCTGCTCAGCCGGATCAATCGTCGTGCTTAGGCCCGGGCAGGTCCACAGTTTCGGCAGCAATGAAGGCTGGGACGGATGGATGGTTCTGTTTCGGGCAGAATTCCTGCCTTCTGAAACACAGACGACTGCAGATCTGCTGCCGGCTCTCGGTCTTGATCGGCTGCCAGATCATCTGTCCCTGTCACTTGCGGATTTCCATGCAGTCAGCGAGGTCATCACCAGAATGCGGCTGGACGCGGCGAGCGACGCGGTGCCCAAGGACATCCACGCTCTTCTGCGATATCAACTTTGCGCTTTGCTTTTACGTCTTTCCATCCTGCAAGATCGGCACGTGGGCACAGCGGCGGGGCGGAGCCAAGGTGTGCAGCGCTTTGCCAAGTTTCGCAAGTTGGTTGAACAGAATTATTCTGGCTGGCATCAGGTATCCGCCTATGCAGCGGCTCTGGCCTGTACCGAGAAAAGCTTGACGCGTGCGGCGTTGGAAGCGACGGGCCAAAGTGCCAAGAGTGTGATCACAAGGCGTATTGCCCTCGAGGCAAAACGGCTTCTGGTCCATACCGACAAACCCATCTACCTCATCGCCGAGGCCTTGGGCTTCGAGGAGGCAACCAACTTTGCCAAGTTCTTCAAACGTGAAACAGATTTCACCCCGATTGGCTTTCGCCAGCACTACAAGGGATAACGGGCTCCGGAATCTTACTTCCAAGCCACTTTCACGATCTCATAGCTGCGGCCACCACCTGGGGTGTTCACTTCCACGCTGTCGCCCTTTTTCTTGCCAATCAGCGCGCGGGCGATGGGGCTGGAGATGGAGATTTTTCCCTTCTTCACGTCGGCCTCAAAATCGCCGACGATTTGATATTTCACTTCGGCTTCGGAATCCTCGTCGATGAGCGTGAGCTTGGCACCGAACATCACAGTGTCGCCTGAGAGTTTAGCAGGGTCGATCACTTCGGCGCGGCTGAGGCGGTCCTCATGCTCGCTGATGCGGGTTTCGTTCCAGCCTTGGGCTTCTTTGGCTGAATGATATTCTGCATTTTCAGACAAGTCACCATGGGCGCGTGCTTCTTCAATGGCGCGAATGATGCGCGGGCGTTCTACCGATTTCATAAACTTCACCTCATTCATCATGGTGGTGTAGCTTTCTTCGGTCATCGGCACTTTTTCCATGGTCTTCTCATCCAATTCGAACGTTGCCGCATTACCTCATTTAAGCGGCAATCTACGGTGCAATAATTCAATAAAACACCCGGCTTTTGGGGTTGTGCTCCCAGCCGGGTATTGCCTAATTTGGTCCATTTACACCGATTTTGCAAGGGTTACGTGGTGCAGTTTTTCACTTAGGTTTTCTCAAGCGACAATTGGTGAATCAAGTCTGCCAACATGTCGGTTATGGGTTGGCTCACGTCACGCAATTTCACCATCAATATGCTAACCTCCGGAAGAGGTGGCAAGCCTTCATCCGCGCGTACTACGCGAAGGCCAACGGGCAGGTCTGCGATTGACATCGTGGCGGTAACAGCCAAACCAGCGGCTGCAGCCGCCATATGTCCGACGGTCGTATTAGATGTAGAGACTTGGCGATATTTTCGGTTGCTTTGTTCAAGTGCGCGAATGGCAAAACCGTGCCAGAGGCATTCTGTCAGCCAGGGAGGGCGAAACTGACATTCAGATGGCGATAGAGCAAGCGGCAGCGGGTCGCGAAGGTGTTGGTTATGAGTGTCTGACGTGACCCAGAGTAGGCGTTGCCGCCAAAGCTCAATTGCTGGCCATTGTCGCGGTGCTAGACCATCTTCAACGATGATCAGATCAAGCTCCCTCAGTTTTAGTTTTGCTGCCAATTCACAAGACGGCGCGTTGGTCACTTGTACCTCTATCGAAGGTGCCATTTGAGAAAATCGTTCAAATACGCGACTTAAAAAATCATTGGGAATTTCCGCTGGTATGCCAAAGCGCACCATAGTTTGAGCGGGCTTCTGACGGAGAGACAGCACGATATCATCGTTTAGTTTCAGGATTTCCTTGGCAGGGCTGAGCAGTGCCAATCCTTGAGCGCTGAGAATGACAGTGTTGCCTTTGCTGCGTTCCAAAAGTGTTTGACCCAAAACAGATTCCAATCTCTGCATTTGAAGAGAGACGGCTGATTGGGTGCGGCCAACCCGGTCTGCGGCACGCGTGAAACTCTGCTCTTCGGCAATGATGACGAAGGTGCGGAGCAGATCAAGATCAAGTCCAGTGGGTAATGTCATTGTTATGAGCATTGCTCATAGCCTGCATTTGTGCAACTCGTTTCCAATCGCATGCTGCCAGTGGCATCTTCTGACTATCAAATCAGGAGACAAATCATGGCTAAATCACTCGCATTCAAAACATATTTTACTGCAGAATTGCCAAATCTTATTGATCTGGTTGCGCGCAAATTCAGGGCTTTGAAAACAGTGGTTGCTTTCACTGGAATAGTTGAAGATGAAATAACGCTGACAGATTGGCAGAAATATGATAGTGGTGAAAGCGATCTTCGTCCGATTGCTCAATATTCAAACACTCAAGGTGATCATCAGAATTCGCTCGATGCGATGTTGATGCGTAGGTTTTGATTGAACGCTAAATCGAATAACGGGAGAGTACATCATGCACAAATATATCATTGAGAGAGCATTGCCTGGAATTGGTGGTTCAACGGCCGCCCAGCTCTGCCAAGCCGCCGCAACATCCAACGCTGCTTTGGACGAAATTGGCAAAGATGTGCAGTGGGTTGAATCTTATGTGACCGACAATCAAACCTATTGTGTTTATTTGGCCAAAGATGAAGCCACGGTTCTTCGCCATGCCAAGCTATCTGGTTTTCCGGCAACGCGGATTGTTGAAGTGAAATCCATGATGGATCCGACCACGGCAACGCCGCACTGAAACCAATTGCCTGACATGAAATCTTGCATGGCCCTTCCGCTATGGCGCCCGCTTTTTGGACAGCAACCGCGTTGGTGGCGATGATATTGACAATCAAAAATAAGGGATCACAATGTCGGCATTGTTCCATGGTTTAATGACTGTTCAGAACATTCAATAGATTTGATAAATTCTTAGAGTCATTTTCAAGGCCATGAACTTCTTCCGGGGTGTATTTTTTTCGTAATCCCTATGATTAAAGGAGTTGGCCATGAAAAAATTACTCAGCATCATGTTTCTCAGCATGTCGTTTGAATCAGCAGTTGCAGCCGTTGAATTGGTTCAGTCGCCAATTGTCTGCGGGACGGTTGATGAAATTGACGCTTTGCTCAACTTGAAAATGGACGGATCGACCAGTGTTGGCGAAGGAACCGGTTCGCAAGGCCAAAAGGTGGCTTCGTTGTTCTCCGATGACAGGCATTGGGCCCTCGTCACGCGGTTTACAGGTGGGCGGATCTGCGTAGTAGCCTCTGGGCGGGAGTGGAAACCCATGGAGAGCAAAACGGCAGACCCTACGTGAACCAATCAGGCGAGCTGACTGTTCACGGAAACTTCCCATATTACTTGAAATAATCCTGCAAGGGCCGCACCACGATGGCACCTGCTTTATTCGCCGCAATTGCTTTGGTGGCTGATATGATGCCGGGCATGGTGGTGAAATAGGGCACTTTTTGCATCACCGCTGTTTGGCGGATGGATTTACCATCGGACTCGGATGAGCGGGTTTCAGTGGTGTTCAGCACCAGCTGAATTTCGCCATTCTTAATGGCGTCCACCACATGCGGGCGGCCTTCCAGCACTTTGTTGATCTTCGCTGAAGGCACGTTCTTGCTTTCGAAGTAAGAGTGGTTACCTGCCGTTGCCTTAATGGTGAAGCCCATCTCGACGAGCTTTTTCACCGATGGCAAAACGCGGGCGCGATCCGCTTCTTTCACCGACACGAATACCGTGCCGCTGAGCGGCATACGGTTGCCAGCACCCAATTGCGCTTTGGCGAAAGCCATATCGTAGGTTTTATCAAGGCCCATGACTTCGCCTGTGGAGCGCATTTCTGGGCCGAGCAAAACATCCACACCGGGGAAGCGATTGAATGGGAACACAGCTTCTTTGACGGCAACATGGTTCAGCTTTTTGGTTTTCAATTTGAAGCTGGCAACGGATTCGCCAGCCATGACGCGAGCGGCGATTTTGGCAACCGGCTCGCCGATCACTTTGGCCACGAAGGGCACAGTGCGCGAGGCACGCGGGTTCACTTCGAGAATGTAAACTTCATCGTCCTTAATGGCGAATTGCACATTCATCAGGCCAACCACATTGAGCGCCAATGCCAGCTTTTTGGCTTGGGCTTCAAGTTCGGCGATGATCGGGGCTTTGAGCGAATAGGGCGGCAGCGAACAGGCCGAGTCACCCGAATGCACGCCCGCTTCTTCGATGTGCTCCATCACGCCCGCGATGAACACATCCTTGCCATCGCATATCGCGTCAACGTCCACTTCAATGGCGTTGCTGAGATAGCTATCTATCAACACTGGCGAGTCACCCGATACGACCACAGCTTCGGTGATGTAGCGTTGCAGGCCAGCATCATCCTTCACGATTTCCATGGCGCGGCCACCCAGCACATAAGAGGGGCGGATGACCACGGGGTAGCCAATGCGCTTGGCAATTTTCTTGGCTTCAGCACCAGAATAAGCCATGCCGTTTTCGGGTTGCTTGAGTTTTAGTTTCTTCACGAGCTTGGAGAAACGTTCACGATCTTCCGCCAAGTCGATTGCATCAGGCGTAGTGCCGAGGATGGGCACACCAGCGGCTTCGAGCGCATTGGCGAGCTTCAACGGCGTCTGCCCGCCGAACTGCACGATCACACCTTTCAAGGTGCCGTTGGTTTTTTCAATGCGGATGATTTCGAGAACATCTTCAGCCGTCAGTGGTTCAAAATAGAGGCGGTCCGACGTGTCATAATCGGTAGACACGGTTTCAGGATTGCAATTGACCATGATCGATTCATAGCCTGCATCATGCAGTGCAAAACAGGCATGGCAGCAGCAATAATCAAACTCAATGCCTTGGCCAATGCGGTTGGGACCACCGCCGAGGATGATGATTTTTTCGCGGTCCGATGGGTGCGCCTCATTGCCATCATTGCCCGCCAAACCTGTTTCATATGTCGAGTACATATAGGCTGTGGGTGAGGCAAATTCGGCGGCACAAGTATCAATGCGTTTGAACACCGGATGCACTTTCAATTTGGTGCGGTGCTTCAGAACTTTCTCTTCTTTGATGCCAGCGAGGAAACCTAAACGCTTGTCCGAAAAACCCATGGCTTTCAGTTTGCGTAGATTCTGAGCATCATTGGGCAAGCCCTTGTTTTGGATTCGCTTTTCAGTTTCCACCAACTCCTGAATCTGGCGCAGGAACCAAGGCTCATATTTGCAACTGGCAAAGATTTGATCGACGGTCGCGCCATGCCGAAAGGCTTGGGCGATTTTCAACAGGCGATCAGGTGTGGGCTGGCCGAGGGCCGCACGAATGGCATTGCGATCATCTCCTTCGCCAATGCCTTCGATCACAACTTCATCAAATCCGCTGAGCCCTGTTTCCAATCCGCGCAGAGCCTTCTGCATCGATTCCTGAAACGTGCGGCCAATGGCCATCACTTCACCGACGGATTTCATGGCCGTGGTGAGAAGCGGTGCCGAGCCCGGGAATTTTTCAAAGGCGAAGCGCGGAATTTTCACAACCACATAATCAATGGTGGGCTCGAACGAAGCAGGCGTAGCACCGCCCGTAATGTCGTTGGCCAATTCATCGAGCGTATAACCCACTGCAAGCTTCGCTGCGATTTTTGCAATCGGAAAACCAGTGGCTTTGGATGCTAGCGCTGATGACCGCGACACGCGCGGGTTCATCTCGATCACCACCAAGCGGCCATCAGCAGGGTTCACGCCGAACTGCACGTTGGAGCCACCCGTCTCAATGCCAATCTCGCGCAGCACGGCAATCGAGGCGTTGCGCATGATTTGATATTCTTTATCAGTGAGCGTGAGGGCGGGGGCAACCGTGATCGAGTCCCCCGTATGCACGCCCATCGGGTCAATGTTTTCGATGGAGCAGATGATGATGCAATTATCCGCAGTGTCGCGCACTACTTCCATTTCATATTCTTTCCAACCGAGCACGGATTCTTCGATCAGCACTTCGGCGGTGGGTGAGGCATCTAAACCTTGCTCAACAATGTTCAAAAATTCATCGCGGTTATAAGCAATGCCGCCGCCGGTACCGCCCAGCGTGAAGGAGGGGCGGATGATGCAGGGCAGGCCCACATCGAGCATGGCTTCAAAGGCTTCAACCATGGCGCGGTTGCGATAATTCTTCTGGCGGCCAGCTTCGCCCTCGGCCCAGGCTTTTTCGAAAGCTTCAGCATCCGCAGCCTTGGCGCGGCCTTCGGTGTAAGCAGCTTTATCGGCATCCTTGGCCACGCTGGCATTGGCAAGGCGCGAGCGCGGGGTTTCAAGCCCAATGCGTTTCATGGCTTCGCGGAACAATTCGCGGTCTTCCGCCATGTCGATGGCTTCGGCCTTGGCGCCGATCAGCTCCACGCCGAACTTTTCGAGAATGCCCATTTTGTTGAGAGACAGCGCGGTGTTCAACGCCGTCTGCCCGCCCATGGTTGGAAGCAATGCGTCTGGCCGTTCGCGTTCGATAATCTTGGCCACAACTTCCGGCGTAATCGGTTCAATATAAGTGGCATCGGCCAAATCCGGATCGGTCATGATGGTAGCTGGATTAGAGTTCACCAGAATGACGCGGTAACCTTCCTCTTTCAGCGCTTTGACGGCTTGGGTGCCAGAATAATCAAACTCACAAGCTTGGCCGATAATAATCGGTCCCGCCCCGATGATGAGGATGGATTTAATGTCGGTGCGTTTTGGCATGTGCGGGGAACCCTGATTTGGGGTTTCCTACACAGAACGGCTGACGATTCCAACCCCTGTGGATAGATTTTTGTGCAGTGCACCCCAAACACCCCGTCATTCCCGCGAAAGCGGGAATCTGGCTAGGGTTTTTACCAAGGGAGTTTGGTGTTTTGCAGACGCTTCATGCCAATTACAGCTTCTAAGCCTAGTTCGGTGTCCAGCCAGCCTAAAACTGCACCAAAAGTATTTGCGTCTAAAATAATCGTACCTTCGTCGACATTTGGCAGGGCGGGATCTTCCGGTCGGCGAAAACTTCTTTTCGATTTTCTTTGTTTATTTTCCATTTGTAATCTTCGTCTCGATTGCATTTAATAAACTGATAGGCTCTGCAGCGCTAATTGCCCAAGCAGTTTTTGCTTCATCTGGGTTGGCGATTGTCCAATCTAAAACATCTTGAAGCAATTTCTTTTTTCTATCTTGCCTCAACTTTTTGTCTTCGATCTGAAAAATAGTTGTTACCATTTCTGCAAAAACAGATGGATAGTAACTTTCAAACTGCTCTTTTTTGAAAGTGCCAAGAGCGAGTTCTTCAATATTGGAAAAATTCATTCTCAGCTTGGCGATAGCTTTTTTACCTGCTTCATCACCATCTGCTCGCACCCATAGGCGACCTTCATAAACTGGTTGAAGATGAACAAACACCATTAATCTATTGAAATCTGCCACACTAGGACCAAGCGCATCTACACCGCCTGATGAAAAAGTACGAAGTTTTCCGACTAACTTTGGATTAAACATTGGGAACAAGATGTCGCGGAATATTCTTTCCGCAGAGGATTCTTCAAGAAAAAGCCAAGCGTCGTGTAAGTCAAAATCTGCAAATTCATAGCCAAGTTCGCGCAATAAATCCATATGTGCTG
>JANPGD010000161.1:0-43996 GCA_031423845.1 Hyphomicrobiales bacterium
TATTTACAGTCGTCAGTTTTCAGCATGTCGAGTTTTGCTAATTTGCCCTTCAGCGCGTAGGTGCCGTAGTCTAGTATGAGATCCGTTGAGACACCATTTTCATACATATTGAAGCTGGCCAGATAAGACGGTGTTTCGGCGGATGCATCATCGGCAGGGTAGTAACTGATGGTCATGGGCCAGCTGGCGATGCCGCGCAGAGGCGCAGTTTCAGGGTTGGCCGCATCGGTCGCAAAAGTGCCAGGCGCGCGAACCTTGCCAATGAAGCTGATCGCCTTATAGGTTTTTTCGCCATCTGAACCATCAAAGACCATGGACACGTCACGCGTCTGTCCTTTTAGAGCGACTTCGAGCAAGTGCGTCTGGTGGGTTGTCGGAAACAGCACTTCCGATCCAATCGTAAACTCAAGTTCCTTGGGCTTGGTCATAACACCTTTAGCCTCGGTGCTCGCCATAGGCCGCTTCACATTCAAACGTTCTTCGGAATTCAAACTACTATCGATAAACATTTTTTGGCTCAGGTTCATTTCTAACCCGTCACCCGACTCCCATGTTGTGAGCTGAGTATCTAATAACTGCGATCCTTTTTCAGGTTGCACGTAGCGATTGGCGATCCGGTAGTTGACGGCCCAGCCTTCGCAGGCTGAACCCGTCAATTCGTAGGCCAGCTTGCCTTCAACATTGGAGTAACCACTGCCACTATCGACGCGCGAGATTTCGAGATCATAAATTGCCCGGTGCGAAGCCAATGTAACCGCGTGGGCTTGCATCGTGACGCTTGCCAAGCAGGTTGTGCCGATCAAAGCCAATTTCATGTTCGCAAATCGCATAAGATTTATTCCTTAAATATGCGCCAGCTGTTGGCACGTGAGCAAACCATTGTTAACATGAAGCATGGCTAAAAAACGCCTAAATTGCCGTTAACACAAAATATTCCTAAAGGCACAAGCCCATGACCCATATCGACGACAAACTGAAAGTTTTAGGTATCATCCTGCCCGCACCTGTAAAGCCCGTCGCTAATTACGTGCCGTGGGTTATTTCCGGTAAATTGGTGTTTGTTTCCGGGCAGTTGCCAATGTTGGATGGCAAGTTGGTGGCAGGCTTGGGTTTGGACACCCAAGCCCAAGCCGCTCGCCAATGCGCCATCAACATCATTGCCCATTTACGCGATGCCTGCGATGGCGATTTGACACGGGTTAAACGCATTGTGAAGCTGACGGGTTTTGTTGCTTGTCCACCTGATTTCAAGGATCATCCCAAAGTTATCAATGGCGCGTCAGATTTGATGGTCGAAATATTTGGTGATGTTGGCCGCCATGCCCGCGCTGCTGTTGGTGTGGCATCGCTACCACTCGGTGCTTTAGTTGAAATCGAAGCAATTGCCGAGTTAGAATAAGAATGCGTTTTACTCCTCAAATGCGCAATCTTGACTGGCTAGTGGCACGACCGATTTCCCATCGCGGGTTACATGCGGGCACGATAATTGAGAACTGCGAGAGCGCATTTTCTGCAGCTATTAACAACAATTATGCCATCGAGTGTGATGTGCAACTCAGTGCTGATGGTGAAGCGTTGGTGTTTCACGATGACACTGTCGATCGCCTGCTGGAAGGCAGCGGCGCTGTAAATCAATTCACAACGCGTGAAATCAAGAAAATGGTTTTCAAGCGCGGCTCTGACCGTGTGCAGACTTTAGCAGAGCTAGCTGAGCAAGTGGCAGGCCGTGCAACCTTGGTCATCGAACTCAAAACCCTTTGGGATAACAACCTGCGCATCGCACAGCGCGCGATCGAAGTATTAAAAGGTTATGATGGGCCACATGCTCTGATGTCCTATGATCCTTCACTCATCATGCATGTGGCCAAAGCAAGTCCTGCCACAACACGCGGTATAATTGGCGAGCGTTCTGCAATCGATACATACCAATCTCTACCGTTCGCCGAGAATTTATCCCTGCGCCGCATGACCAACCTAAAGGAAACCAAACCACATTTTATATCGTATTATTTCAAAGACCTTCAGTGTCAGCCAGTTTCGCTTTTTAGAGCCTCAGGAAAACCCGTGATCACCTTTACCATTCGCAACCGTCAACAAGAAGCCTATGCTCGGCGCTATTGCGATCAAGTGACTTTTCAAGACTACCAAGCTTGAGCAACATCCGCACCATAACGACCTTGAACGACATATCGGCTGCCGATTGGAATGCTTGTGCCGCAGCCACGGGCCAACCTTATAATCCATTTACATCACATGAGTTTTTATTGGCGTTAGAGTTATCAGGTTCTGCCACAGCGAATACCGGATGGGCAGCACAGCATTTGGTTTTGGAAGCAGACCACAAGATTATCGGCGTGACGCCGTGTTATCTCAAGTCACACTCCATGGGTGAATATGTTTTTGATCATGCTTGGGCAGACGCTTATGGGCGAGCGGGCGGCGCTTATTATCCCAAACTGCAAGTCTGCGTGCCATTCACGCCTGCCACAGGTCCTCGATTATTGGCGGCTACTGCAGAACATCGACAAGCCTTGGCGCAGGGGTTGGTGGAAGTCTGTTCGCAGCGCAGAGCCTCATCCGTGCATATCACTTTTGCAACGGATTACGAAGCAGGAGAAAGCAATTGGCTGAAGCGCAACGACATTCAGTTTCACTGGATGAATAATAGTTATGTGAGATTCGATGACTTTCTGGCGTCTTTGTCCTCGGCCAAGCGTAAGAATATGCGCAAGGAAAGAAGATCGGTTGCTGATGCTGGCATTTCATTTGAACACTTGACGGGCGATAGTTTGAAGGAGGTTCATTGGGATTCATTTTATGAATTCTATATGGACACCGGATCGCGCAAATGGGGCCAACCTTATCTGACACGGAAATTTTTTAAACTCATTCACGAAACAATGGCTAAGGATGTTTTGCTCATTTTGGCCATCCACGAAGGCCGCACCATTGCCGGCGCTTTGAACTTCATTGGAGGCAACGCGCTTTATGGACGCAATTGGGGTTGCATAGAAAACCACCCAAATTTGCATTTTGAAACTTGCTATTATCAAGCGATTGATTTTGCCATTGCCCATGGTTTGAAACGCGTTGAAGCTGGTGCGCAAGGCGAACATAAATTAGCGCGCGGTTACGTTCCGGTAAAAACCCACAGCCTGCATTATCTTGCTCATCCCGGCTTGTCTCGCGCCGTGGGTGATTATTTAGAGCACGAACGCCGCGCGATTGATGAGAACCAGCAAGAGCTGGCCGAGCACACTCCGTTTCGACATGAAGAAAGAGAATGACATGACCTATGACGCCAATAACATTTTCGCCAAAATCATCCGAGGCGAAATTCCTTGCCATAAAATATTTGAGGACGAACACACGTTGGCTTTCATGGACGTGATGCCACAAGTGGATGGGCATTGCTTGGTGGTGCCGAAAGTGGGGTCACGCAATTTGTTAGACGCTGATCCTGTTATCACGGCGCAGGTCATGGCTACCGTGCAGAAAGTCGCGCGGGCAGCTATGAAGGCTTTTAATTCTGATGGCGTGCAAGTTCGCCAATATAATGAGGAAGCTGCTGGGCAAACGGTGTTTCATTTACATTTTCATGTGCTGCCGATGAAAGAAGGCATTCCGATGAAACCGCATACGGGCAAGATGGCAGAACATGCCGTGTTGGCTGAACACGCTAACGACATTCGGAAATTTATTTAAGCCTTGCTCCGTTCAAAAATCACCAAAGCTATGCCGCTTAATATGGCAATTGATGAAAAAATGAATCGCAGAGTTAATGGTTCCCCCAGTAAAATCATTCCACCAGCAGCAGCAATAACAGGTACACTCAGTTGAACAGTTGCTGCGTGGGTTGCTTTTAGAAATGGCAATACTTTATACCAAACAGCATAGCCGATTCCGGATGTTATGGCACCTGAAGCGATTGCAAATAGAACGCCTCTGCTGTCAATCATCATATGGCTGAACCATAAAAATGACAAAACCAATGTGATGGGAACCGTTCGCAAAAAGTTTCCAGCGGTTGTCATTGTGGGATCGCCTGCACTGCGCCCGCGCAATGAATAGATGCCCCATGCACACCCTGCCCCTATCATCACAATGGAGTTTAATAAGGGTGGAGCGGCGAGGCCGGGGGAAACGAGCGCAACTAAACCTCCGAATGCGGTGGCAAGCCCCATGATTTGTAAACCGCTCATTCTTTCGCCACGCCATAGACCGAAACTGATCATGGACAATTGCACCGAACCAAACAGCAATAATGCACCTGTTGCTGCGGTGAGATTAATGTAGGCAAATGAAAAACCTGCGGCATAAGCAAACAAAGCTAACGCAGAGGGCCAGCTGCCATTGCTAGAGCTTGTTTGGCTGCGAAGCTGCAACAAGAGCCAGAGCGTCATTGCAGCAGCGATTAATCTTACCGATGTAAAAGTTGCTGCATCAATGCTCGTATTTTTAAGCGCCTGTCGGCAAAGCAATGAATTGCCGGCGAAGGCTAACATGGCGCAAGTGGTGTAAGCTGCAACCATAAACCGCGTCATGGAAAAACTTTCTTCTGCCGTGTTTAGAAACCTACTTCACCTTAGCACTCTTTTTGGCCACAGGCTTCTTCACCGTCGCAACACGTGATCGTGGCAGTGATTTGCGCTCCGGCGGATTTGGTAGTGCCTTCTCTTCATCCCTACTGAGATAATCAAAGGCCAAGCCATCATCCTTTTTCAG
Organism: Hyphomicrobiales bacterium; assembly: GCA_031423845.1. Classification (GTDB taxonomy): domain Bacteria; phylum Pseudomonadota; class Alphaproteobacteria; order Rhizobiales; family Aestuariivirgaceae; genus Aestuariivirga. The sequence goes on from JANPGD010000161.1 coordinate 4,726, forward strand.
AATGCGCACAGTACCGCCTTTGGCCAGCTTTCCGAAAAGCAATTCCTCAGCTAGTGGCTTTTTGATGTGTTCTTGGATGACGCGGGCCAGAGGCCTTGCACCCATTTGCTGATCGTAGCCCTTTTCGGCCAACCAATCGGCAGCTTCGTTAGAGATTTCGATATTCACTTGACGCTCCGACAATTGAGCTTCCAGTTGCAGCACGAACTTCTCAACCACTTTGCGCACTACTGCAGCTGGCAAGTGACCAAAGCTGACAACAGCATCCAAACGATTGCGGAATTCAGGAGTGAACATTTTAGTGATGGCTTCGGTATCGTCGCCTTCACGCACATTACGGGTGAAGCCCATGGCGGCTTTGGCCATGTCTTGCGCACCAGCATTGGTGGTCATAATCAAAACCACGTTGCGGAAATCGACTGACTTGCCATTATTATCGGTGAGCTTACCGTGGTCCATCACCTGCAACAGAATGTTGAACAGATCAGGGTGAGCCTTTTCAATTTCATCAAGCAGCAACACGCAATAAGGCGATTGGTCAACACCATCGGTGAGCAAGCCACCCTGGTCAAAACCGACATAACCTGGAGGCGCGCCAATGAGGCGCGACACAGAATGGCGCTCCATATATTCTGACATGTCAAAGCGTAAAAGCTTTACACCCAGCACTTCGGCCAAGCGTTTTGCAACTTCGGTTTTGCCCACACCGGTCGGGCCAGAGAACAGATAATTACCAATCGGTTTTTCTGGTTCACGAAGACCAGCACGGGCAAGTTTAATGGCTGAGGCCAATTGTTCAATAGCCTTGTCTTGTCCAAACACCATGCGCTTGAGTTCAGTCTCAAGATTCTTGAGTACAGTGGTGTCATCCTTCGATACTGATTTCGCAGGAATGCGCGCCATTGTGGCGATGGTGGCTTCAATATCCTCCAGCGTGATCACTTTCTTGCGCTTATCGACTGGCAAAAGCATCAGAGACGCTCCAGTTTCGTCAATCACATCGATGGCTTTGTCCGGCAATTTACGATCGGCCATGTAACGGGCTGAAAGCTGCACTGAACCTTCGATGGCTTCATCGGTGTACTTAACCTTATGGAACTCTTCGTAGTAAGGTTTAAGCCCTTTCATAATGGCGATAGCATCAGGAATCGACGGCTCATTCACATCAATTTTCTGGAAGCGCCGTACGAGGGCGCGGTCCTTCTCAAAATGTTGGCGATATTCTTTATAAGTGGTGGAACCGATGCAGCGCAATGCGCCGCCTGCTAATGCTGGCTTTAACAGGTTTGATGCGTCCATTGCTCCGCCAGATGTGGCACCAGCACCAATCACCGTGTGAATTTCGTCTATGAATAAAATAGAACCGGGTTTTGATTCAATTTCTTTCATCACAGCCTTCAAGCGTTCTTCAAAGTCACCACGATAACGCGTGCCAGCCAGAAGTGTGCCCATATCGAGGCTGTAGATCACGCAATCCTTTAGCACCTCAGGCACTTCGCCTTTGATGATCTTGCGGGCCAAGCCTTCAGCAATGGCGGTTTTGCCAACGCCGGGTTCGCCGACGAATAACGGATTGTTCTTATTGCGGCGGCAGAGAATTTGAATAGTGCGATTCACCTCAGCTTCGCGGCCGATCAGTGGATCGATCTTTCCTTCGCCAGCTTTCTTGTTGAGGTCTATGCAATAGGCTTCAAGAGCGCTCTCGGCTTTCTTCTTGCCCCCTGCGCCACCCGTTGCCGATTCGTCGCCAGAATTTTCACTTTCATTATCGGCCATGCCGCGCACTTCACGATTTTCGGAGAGGCCGGGCTTTTTGGCAATGCCATGGGAGATGTAATTGACTGCATCGTAACGGGTCATATCCTGCTCTTGCAGAAAGAACGCGGCATGGCTTTCGCGCTCAGCAAATATTGCCACTAAAACATTGGCCCCCGTCACTTCTTCGCGGCCAGACGATTGCACATGAATAACGGCGCGTTGAATGACACGTTGGAAACTGGCTGTGGGTTTGGCTTCGGTCACATTATCGGTGACGAGGTTGGCGAGCTCGTTATCGACGTAGTCATTGAGGCTCTCTTTCAGCTCTTCAATGTTCACGCCGCATGCCTTCATCACGCCAATAGCATCTTTATCGTCGGTCAGCGAAAGCAGCAAATGCTCAAGCGTGGCCAATTCCTGCTTGCGACTGGCGGCATGGGCCAAGGCGCGGTGCAATGCTTTTTCCAAACTGCGGGAGAATGTGGGCACGCTTCAGTTCCTCAATTTACGTCTCTCACTATATAGGAGAGAATTGCCCAGCGGAAAGGGCCGCAGGGATAATAATTTATCACTCTTTTTCCAATGTGCATTGCAGAGGATGGCCGTGTTCCTTGGCAAGGTCCATTACCTGCATCACTTTAGTTTCAGCAATTTCAAAAGTGTAAACCCCACATACGCCAACACCTTTTTGGTGCACGTGCAACATGATGCGAGTTGCAGCTTCGCCTGATTTGTTAAAAAACACTTCGAGCACATGGACAACAAATTCCATAGGCGTGAAATCATCATTCAGCAGCAACACTTTATAAAGTGAAGGTTTTTGGGTTTTCGGTTTTGTTTTGGTGATGACACTGGTGTCAGAATCATCGCCATGTTTTGTCGGTATTTTAGCCATGGCCGCAATATAAGGCATTTTTTGCAAATGTGGAGATGCGGCAAAAAAGTTAGTTAAATATCCAGTCCGTCTGCGCTCACAAATTCGGCGCGTTCGCTGATAAAGTTGAAGCGTTCTTCTGGCTTGTTACCCATCAGTTGTTCGACGACGCGGGCGGTCGAGGCCTTGCCTGCTTCTTCCGTAGTCACTTTCAGCAATAAGCGTTTCGATGGATCCATGGTCGTTTCTTTCAATTGATGGGCCATCATTTCTCCAAGCCCTTTGAAACGACCGACTTCAACTTTGCCGCGCCCTCCGAAGCTTTCAAGCAGCTGATCTTTGTGTTGATCATTGCGGGCGTAAACTGTTTTGCCCCCTTGCGTAAGGCGATAGAGCGGCGGCACAGCCAAGAACAAATGACCATCGTCAATCACCTTAGGCATTTGACGATAGAAAAACGTCATTAGTAATGAAGCGATATGCGCACCATCGACATCAGCGTCCGTCATAATAATGATTTTGTCGTAGCGTAAATCTTCCTCACGATAGGAAGTGCCCATGCCGCAGCCTAGGGCTTGCACCAGATCACCAATCTGCTGATTAGCCGCCAGCTTATCTTTGCCAGCATTGGCCACGTTCAAAATTTTACCGCGCAAGGGTAACACCGCTTGGTTCACACGATTGCGGGCTTGCTTGGCGGAACCGCCTGCGGAGTCGCCTTCCACGATAAAAAGTTCCGAGCCTTCAGCTAAAGTCGCAGAGCAATCCGCCAGTTTCCCCGGCAAACGCAATTTGCGAACCGCGGTTTTGCGGCCCACTTCTTTTTCAGCGCGGCGACGCAGACGCTCCTCAGCACGCTCAATAATCCAGTCTAGCAATTTATCCGCTTGAGCTGGGTGTCCGGTGAGCCAATGATCAAAGTGGTCGCGCACGGCAATTTCCACAATGCGCGCGGCATCCAAAGTCGTCAGCCGATCTTTGGTTTGGCTCTGAAACTCTGGCTCTCTGATAAAAACTGAAAGCATGGCGCCAGATTGCACCATCACGTCATCAGCTGTAATCACTGCTGCACGCTTGTTGTTTTTAAGTTCTGCATAAGTTTTAAGCGAACGCATCAACGCCATGCGGAAACCCGTTTCATGGGTTCCCCCGTCAGGCGTTGGGATAGTATTACAGTAAGACGACATAAAGCCATCGTCTCCTCCGAACCAAGCCACCGCCCATTCAACTGAGCCGTGGCCCCCGTCTTTTTTCACGTTACCGAAAAAGATGTCATCGACAACGCGTGTCATGCCGTCGAGACGTTCGATGAGGAAATCTTTGAGGCCACCGGGGAAATGAAATACAGCTTCGGCGGGCGTGTCTTTGTCCTTCAAATAGATTTCAGCGCATTTCCAGCGGATTTCTACACCACCGAACAGATAAGACTTCGAGCGGGCCATCTTATAAAGCCGCGCTGCTGAGAAAGTTGTGTTGCCCTTGCCAAATATTTGTTCATCGGGCAGGAACTTAACGGAAGTGCCGCGCCGCCCTGAAACTTTTCCAAGTTGTTGCAAGCCACCAACTGCATGGCCGCGCCTAAATTCTTGACGGTAAAGCTGGCTGCCACGGGCCACTTCAACGATGCAATGCTCTGAAAGCGCGTTGACTACGGAAATGCCCACGCCGTGTAACCCGCCGGAGGTTTCGTAAACCTTCGAGTCAAACTTGCCGCCCGCATGGAGGGTGACCATGATCACTTCGAGGGCAGATTTATCCTTAAACTTTGGATGCGGATCAATGGGAATACCGCGACCGTTGTCGATGACACTTAAATAGCCATCGGCATGGTACTCAACCTCGATGCGGCTGGCGTGGCCTGCCACCGCTTCGTCCATGCAATTGTCGATGACTTCAGCGAACAGATGATGCAGTGCACGTTCATCGATGCCACCAATATACATGCCCGGCCTGCGCCGCACCGGCTCTAGCCCTTCTAACACTTCAATATCGGCAGCCGTATAGCTTTCCTCGCCCCTGGATTTGGGCGGCGCTTTGGCGGCGGGAACCGGTGTTGGTTTAGCGGCTGCTGGCATGCCGCCAAACAGATCGTCAGACTTAGATGGTTTAGACATTCAACTCATTTTCCGAATCATTACGGCCAGTATGACGAGAGCATGCCTAAATCTCAAATGTTGCAGTGCCACTTGTTCGCAAACGCAACACAAACAGTTTCTTGACTCCCAGTGATTCTCGTTGTTTCCTGTGAATCAATAAAGTTGCCCCAAATACAAAAACAATAAGGGGTGGCGTGCGGTTTGGGGAAATACGCGCTGCCGGGTGGGAGAAAGCAAATGTCGGACCTCAATCAACGCATTGAGGCGATGTATCAGAGCGATAAGCGCGGGGCTTACATCCTCGTGGCGCTTCTGTGGATCGTCATTCTTTTCGTGCTTATTATGTCGTGGCCATACATACCCGACACTGGCGTGCGCATTGCCGTTCTCATCGGAGCCGCAGCGGTTTTGATTTTTAATACGGCATCGATTACCGCAATGATCAGCCATTATGCTGAAGACAAGCACTTTATTTATGCGCTTGATATTCAGCATCTTGATGCTTCCAAGCAACGTCAGGATTGAGGGTAGGCAAATGGCAAAATACACTCCTCCTGAACAATCCAAAGCAATGCAGATTGTGGACATTATTTTTTTGCTAATCGCAATTTTTGTTGCGTTATGGCTGCCGCTTAAAATGGGGCTGGCTGGTGCTGCAAAAGAATTGGCAAAAATTGATAACCCAACGTGGGAAACGCTAAAACAAACACCGGGCCAAGTCGTCCAGTGGGAAAAACTGGGTTATGACCCGGCAAAGGCCCATGACATTATTCAGAACCACTACAACTATAATATCGATTGGACTTCATTGGTTTTGATGGCTGCGGTTCTGATTGGCTATTTTGTATTCCTCTTCAAAGCATCTGACACTGAATATCGTGAAGTGATAGCCGAGAAGTTTGGCGACGCTAAGTGAGGAAATGATCATGTGGGATTTATTGGTTTATGGGTCTTGGATAGTATCAGCCATCCTTATCCTGTGGATGTTGTGGGATTGGTTTAAGATCGACACCACCTACTCCGAAGTACAGCTCACTTCTTCTCGCGAAGGCGAAATTGAAGCGATGTCTGAAAAACATAAAATTTGAGGCGGGGAACAAACATGTCAAATGCATCTGTCGCTTCAACACAAAAAATCTCGCTGCTCCGTGTGCTCGGCCCAGCCCATGTTTGGGCCTTGGGTGTGGGTATTGTTTTGGTGGGTGAATTCACCGGCTGGAACTTCTCTGCCGATAAGGGCGGCGCCCTTGCGGCGCTGATTGTCTGCTGGTTTGTGGGGCTCCTCTATACCGCCGTTGCGATGATCGACTCAGAAGTCACCTCCACAGTTGCGGCAGCGGGTGGCCAATATGCGCAAGCCAAACATATTGTTGGGCCGTTGATGGCCTTCAATGTGGCTCTCTACTTGGTGTTTGCCTATACAATGCTTGAAGTCTCCGATGCAATTTTAGCTGGCGATTTGATTACACAAGTAGCCACTGAAAATGGGGCGACAGGCCTCAATCACAATCCTTTCCTAGTGCTTTGTATCGTTGGCCTCGTTTGGCTTAATTATCGCGGTATTTTGGCAACGTTGAATTTCAACTTTGTGATCACTGCTTTGGCCTATTGCTCCATTCTCATCTTGTTCTTCTCGGTGCAACCTTGGAGCCAAGGCACTGTGTTGAAATTGGGTGAAATGATCACTCCAGATAATGCTTTGCCTTATGGTTGGATTGGCGTGATTGCGGCTTTCCAATTTGGTATTTGGTATTATCTTGGCATTGAAGGCACCACGCAGGCTGCAGAAGAAGTGCGTTCCCCTGCCCGCTCGCTTCCGTATGGAACCATGTCTGGCATGATCACGCTTCTCATTGCAGCGGCCCTCACATGGTATGTGTGTGCTAGCTTGTTGCCTTGGCAACACTTGGGCGTCACGTTCTTCCCACTCTATGATGCAGCTATTGTAACAGGCAGCCCTGCTCTTAAGATCATCATGTTCTGGGGAACGGTGTTGTCTGCCGTAGCGTCTGCTAACGGCTGTATTAATGATGCCGCTCGCGCTTGGTTCTCACTGGGTCGGGATCGGTATTTGCCAACCTGGTTCTCAGCAGTCCATCCTAAATATCGAACACCTTACCGGGCTATTCTGTTCTTAATGCCGATTGCCCTCGCATTCGCGTTTATTTCAGATCTTAACCAAGCGATTACGTTCTCAATTCTCTCGGGCGTACTGCAATATACCTTTATGAGCATCAACATTCTGATGTTCCGCAACAAGTGGCCTTTGGGTTCGATCCGTCGTGGTTATACTCATCCGTTCCACCCGCTGCCTGCGATTGTTTTGCTGGTGTTGTGTGTGGTCACCTACTTCGCAATCTTCTTGGGCTTTGGCTCCCAGCTGATTGCAATGGTGGTGTTCTATATCGTGGTCTCGGTGTGGTTCCACTTCTACCGCTACCAATTTGTAAAACGTGGCGATCAGTTCACAATGCCTTGGCCAAAACCAAAAGGATATTAAATTTACAAAATAACACTTGTGGCCTGCCCCCTTGGCGGGCCATATTTTTTTTATGAGTGAGCTCAAAAATATTTTTGGTTTGGTGATTGCGGTTTTGATTTTCGTTGCACTATTTCGCAGGGTTCAAAACGCGAAGCAGGAACGAAAAGGTTCCGTCGATTTGCTTTTTGCGGATGTTAAATCACTGTTTGTAAATCCTGTGTTGAGTGCGGGAGAATCTGCAGGAACTCAACAACTCGAGGGTGTCTATGCTGGCCAAGCCATACAATTAAAAACTATTACTGATACTTTGTCGGTGCGCAAACTGCCGAGCTTATGGCTCATGGTGACGTTGCCATGCGCGGTGCCCGTTACGGCAAAACTCGATATGATGCTGCGACCAGCTGGGGTGACCAGTTTTTCGAATTTCGATTTTCTTGATCACACGCTAAAGTCACCAGACGGATTTCCAGAATTTGCGGTGCTGCGCAGTGATAAACTTGCAGGCTATGCTGATCTCGTAATCATCAAACAGCATATCGGCATTTTTGCCAATCCTAAATTCAAGGAATTGCTTGTCACACCGCAAGGGCTTCGCCTTGTTTTACAAGTGGCCGAAGCCAGTAGAGCCCACTACGGAGTGCTGCGTGATGCGCGGTTTGGTGATGTTTCAATTGATCGCGCCATCGTTCAAGACGCATTAGAGACATTACTTGCACTTAAAGCTGCATTGGTTGAACATCACATATTATGACCAAGCCTCAAAACCCATTCCTTATTCTCGTCGCCGCAATTTTGCTTCCCGGTTCTGGCCATGTGTGGTTGGGACTTGCACAACGCGGGCTGATGTTTTTGTTTTTCATCATAATGTTGGGCTGGGCTAGCCAAAACCTAATGCCACCCGACAGTTCATTCATCGGCAAAAACATAGGAGGCATTTTCATTTATGGCATGTCGGTGATTGATGCCTATAAAATTGCACGCATTCGTTTGGTGGAGTTTTTACATGCGCAAAATCATTCTACCAATCGCTAGCTTTTTTATTGCATCATCGGCGTTGGCAAATGAGGTAATCCTCAAAGGCGCAGAGGTTAAAAATTTACTGACGGATGTGGTGCTTATGGGTGAAAGCAGTGGTCAACCTGCTAGCCAAATTTTTCAAAAATCTGGCGCAACATTTTACAACGCTGGCGGCTCTCAAAGCCAAGGCGCATGGAAAGTTGAAGGTGATCAATATTGCTCGGTGTGGCCGCCCAACCCAAGCTGGGCCTGTTATGATGTGGCAAGGGATGGAGACAAGGTGACATTCATCTCAAATTCAGGCAAACGCACGGAAATGTCGCTGACAAAATAGTCTGAGCGAATTTTTCAGGAGTCATTCCATGACCACACGCACCAACTACGCCATTTGGAATGGCCCTATTGTAATGATCGGCTTCGGTTCAATTGGTCGTGGAACTTTACCGCTGATCTTGCGCCATCTACGGTGTGATCGGGCCAAAATCACCATTATTGATCCGAGTGAGGAATCCAAACACATCGCAGATGCTGAAGGCATAACTTTCCACAAGCAGGCGCTCACCAAATCAAATCATAAGTCGGTGTTGAAACCTTTCCTCACCACGGGCGATGGCCAAGCGTTGATTGTGAATCTTTCCGTTGATGTCGACAGTATGGACATCATGCGGGTAGCCCGCGCCACAGGATCGCTTTATATCGACACGGTGATCGAGCCGTGGCCGGGGTTTTATTACAATAAAAAAGTCGACAACGCCTCGCGCACAAACTACGCATTGCGCGAAAAATTGGTGGCGCTCAAAGCTAAAATGGGGAAAGGCCCAACGGCTGTTTCTTGCTGTGGAGCCAACCCGGGCATGGTGAGCTGGTTTGTGAAGCAAGCTCTGCTTAATCTCGCCAAGGATACGAAACTTAAAACTGAAGTTCCAACCAACCGCGATGGCTGGGCCAAGCTGATGAAGAAGCTGGGCGTGAAGGGGGTTCACATTGCTGAGCGCGACACACAGCGCGCCATTGATGCAAAACGCCTCGGAACGTTCGTCAACACATGGTCGGTTGAAGGTCTCATTTCAGAAGGCAAGCAACCAGCAGAACTGGGTTGGGGCACGCATGAAAAGAAAATGCCACCTGATGGGCACCAACACAAGACGGGCAGCAAGGCCGCGATCTATTTAGAACGCGCCGGTGCCAACACGCGGGTGCGCACTTGGGTGCCAGATATTGGTCCGCAATATGGCTTGCTGGTCACCCACAATGAAGCCATTTCAATCGCCGATTATTATACCGTGCGCAAAGGGGCCAAGGCGATCTATCGACCCACCTGTCACTATGCTTATCACCCCTGCAATGACGCTATTCTCAGCTTGCACGAGATGTTTGGTAATGGTGGCAAGAAGCAACCGAAGCAGCACATTTTAGAACCACAGGAAATCGCTGATGGTCAGGATAAGTTAGGCGTGCTGCTTTATGGCCATAAGAAAAATGCTTATTGGTTTGGCTCACAACTCTCGATTAATGAAGCCCGCAAGCTTGCTCCCTATCAAAGTGCAACAGGCATGCAGGTTACGTCTGCGGTGCTCACAGGAATCATCTGGGCGATTGAAAATCCAAACTCTGGCATTGTTGAAACCGACGAGATGGATTTCCGCCGCTGTCTCGAATTGCAAATGCCTTATCTGGGTCCGGTAGGAGGCGTTTACACGGATTGGAACCCGCTGAAGAGCATTGATGGTTTGTTCGTTGAACCCATCGATAAAAAGGATCCTTGGCAGTTTACGAATATTTTGGTGCGCTAACAAATCTGCGCTAAAGTTGGCGCATGAAAAAGATTCGCACCCTGTCCCTCACTGTGGCCTTGGCCGCACTTTCAATCACACACGCTTATGCCGAACCAAAGTCCGGCATTGCCATGTTGGGCGAACCCGCTTTACCAGCAGATTTCAAAAGCCTGCCCTATGCCAACCCAGATGCGCCACAAGGCGGGGTTTTGAAGCAAGCGGTAACGGGCACATTTGATAGTTTAAACCCGTTCATCGTAAAGGGTAGTGCCGCCACCGGCATTCGCACATTTGTTTTTGAAAGCATGTTGGGTCGCAATTGGGCCGAACCATTTTCGCTTTATGGATTATTGGCCGAAACGATTGATACATCAGAAGATCGCCAAACATTTATATTCAAACTGCGGCCTGAAGCTAAGTTCTCTGATGGTTCACCTGTCACATCCGCCGACATTGCATTCACTTTGGAAACCCTGCGCGATAAGGGCCGTCCCAATTTCAAGAACAACTTCTCCAAAATCACCAAGATGGAAACGCCAGACGAACACACCATTGTCTTTACCCAAGACAAAGGTGACCGCGAGTTGCCGATGATTATCGGCCTCATGCCCATTCTGTCAAAGAAATCTTGGGAGGGTAAAACGTTTGATGAAAGCTCACTCAATCCCATCATTGGCACTGGGCCTTATGTGTTTGGCGATGTGAAACCGGGTGAACAAATCACCTATAAAAAGAACCCTGATTATTGGGGCAAGAACTTGCCCATCAGCAAGGGCCTGTGGAATTTCGATACATTCCGCTTTGATTATTACAAGGATGCAAACGCTGCATTCGAAGCCTTCAAAAAAGGTGATGTTGATGTGCGCACAGAAGGTGATCCGGTGCGGTGGACGACAGGTTACAAATTTCCTGCAGTAGAAGAGGGCAAGGTGTTGCTGGAAAAAATTGATCAGCATTCCCCTGCTCCTGCATCAGGTTTTGCTTTCAACACCCGCCATAAGATATTTGAGGATGTGCGGGTGCGCGAAGCTTTAGTGATGGCCTTTGATTTTGAGTGGGCCAACGCCAATTTATTCGGCAATGCTTATGGCCGCACCTATGGTTATTATAGTGGTTCGGAACTGTCATCCAAAGGCAAAGCAGCAGATGCCGCCGAACTTGCCGTGTTGGGCACGAACACACTTCGCGCCGATATGCTGGATGGCAGCTATAATTTGCCGGTGAGTGATGGTTCAGGGCGAGATCGCAAACTGCTCAAGAAAGCCGTTGATCTCTTGGCCAGCGCGGGCTGGAAGATTGGCGAGCAAGGTTTAGTGAATGCCGCGGGTGAACCTTTTGCATTCACCATCTCAATTCAAAATCCGGATCAGGAAAAAATCGCGTTGCATTATCAGCGAACGCTGCAGCAGGTCGGTATTAAGGCTGAAATCCGCACCGTTGATCCGGCGCAGTTTACAGCACTGCAAAAGACTTACGATTACGACATGATCCCGGTCACCTGGTTCAACTCATTATCGCCCGGTAATGAGCAGACCTTGTATTTCGGCTCATATGGCAAGACGACCGAGGGAACACGGAACTATCCTGGCATTGCAGATCCTGCCGTGGATCATGCCATTGAGGCTATGCTGAAATCCAAAACCCGCGAAGAATTTGTGGCCGCGGTCCATGCTGAGGATAGGCTTCTCGTGGCTGGCTCTTATATCATTCCGTTTTATGATGCGGGCGGGCAATGGGTGGCACGCTGGTCTTATATCGGTAAGCCTGATCAACAACCTTTAGCAGGATTTGAAACGACGACACTATGGCACAATCCGTGATTACAATTGATATGGTGTCGGACGTTATTTGTCCGTGGTGTTTCTTAGGAAAACGTAGGCTGGATAAGGCTTTAAGCCTTATTCCAGATGTTAAAGTTGAGGTGATTTATCGCCCTTTTTTCCTTGACCCTACAATTCCAGCTGGCGGCCTTGATCGCAAGAAATATATGACCGATAAGTTCGGTGAGGAACGATTGAAGACCATTCACGATCCGCTGATTGCAGCGGGGAAAGAAGATGGCGTTCCCTATAATTTTGACGCGATCACGAGAGCACCAAATACCATGGACGCGCACCGCCTCATTCGTTGGGCCTTGATCGATGATAAACAGGCCGAAATGAAGGAAGCGCTGTTCGTTGCCTATTGGCGCGATGGCAAAGACATTGGGGATCATGCTGTGCTCGCTGATATTGCCGCCTCTGTTGGCATGGACCGCGAATTAATTCTGGCTGATTTGACTTCAGATAAAGACAAGCAGGCCGTGATGGCGGAAACCGTGCAAGCTCAACAAATGGGCATTGCTGGCGTGCCAACCTTTATCATCAATCACAAATATGGAATTTCAGGCGCGCAGTCTGCTCAAGTGATCGCCGATGCGATTATGAAAGTGGTGAACCAGCCAGCTTAACCAAATTCTGCATCAACTGCCGGGTGCCTTTTAAACGCGCTGCAGCGGTGGCCCATTCGCGCGTTAACACCAGCTTCATATCAGGCCGCAACTTGGCCAAGGTGCCCTGCCCTGAAATCCATTGCACCAAAGCTGGTGGATTTGAGAATATGCCACCCCGGAAGGCGATGGTAACACCCTTCGGCCCTGCATCGACATTTGACACATTGGCTTTGCGGCAGAGCAATTTAATTGAGACGATTTCGAGCAGATGATCGACTTCTTCTGGCCTTCTGCCAAAGCGGTCATGCAATTCAGCGGCAAAACCATCGAGTTCATTCTGCTCTTGGAAATCAGCAAGACGGCGATAGAGGCCCAAGCGCACCTGCAAATCCGACACATAGCTTTCGGTGATGAGCACAGATGTGCCAATGTTGATTTGCGGCGACCATGCTCCCTCGTCCAACGCCTCCAGATCGCCAGATTTCATATTGGCGACGGCCTCCTCCAGCATGGATTGATAAAGCTCGAAGCCCACCTCGCGAATGTTGCCGTGCTGCTCTTCGCCCAGCAAGTTACCAGCCCCACGAATATCGAGATCGTGGCTGGCAAGGTTAAAGCCTGCACCGAGTGAATCCAACGATTGCAACACTTTCAAGCGGCGCTCGGCTGTTGCCGTCAACGTCTTCTTCGGTGATGTGGTGAGCAGTGCGTAGGCTCGTTGCTTGGAGCGACCAACACGGCCCCGCAATTGATAAAGCTGCGCCAAGCCAAACATATCCGCGCGGTGGATGATCATGGTGTTGGCGGTGGAAATATCGAGGCCGGATTCGACGATTGTAGTCGAAAGCAGCACATCAAAAGCGCGGTCATAAAAACCCGTCATAATGTCTTCCAGTTCAGTCGGAGCCATGCGGCCATGGGCGGTGCGGAACTTCAGTTCGGGCAGGCTTTCGCGTAAGAACTCGGCAATCTCGTCAAGATCAGTAATGCGCGGTACGACATAGAAACTCTGGCCGCCGCGGAAATGTTCGCGCAGTAAATGCTCACGCACGGTGACGGGATCAAACGGTGAAATATACGTGCGCACTGCCAGACGGTCTAATGGCGGCGTGGTGATGAGCGACATTTCACGAAGGCCAGAGAGCGCCAGTTGCAAGGTGCGTGGAATAGGCGTGGCGGTAAGGGTGAGCACATGCACATTGGCCCGCATCGATTTCAACCGTTCTTTGTGCTTCACACCAAAGTGTTGCTCCTCATCGACGATCATCAAACCCAGATCGCGAAATTTTACACTTTCAGCCAACAGCGCATGGGTGCCGATGACAATATCAACGCTGCCATCCTCAAGACCCTTCTTCACTTCATCAATGCCCTTGCGCCCCACAAGGCGTGATGCTTGGGCAATGCGGAGAGGCAAGCCTTTGAAGCGTTCAACAAAGTTTTTGTAATGCTGCCGCGCCAGCAATGTGGTGGGTACCATGATGGCCACTTGTTTGCCTGCGTAGGCGGCCACAAAAGCGGCCCGCAGCGCCACTTCGGTTTTGCCAAAGCCCACATCACCACAAATGAGGCGGTCCATCGGGCGGCCTTTACCAAGGTCTTCAATGACGGCTTCAATGGCGGAGAGTTGGTCTTCGGTTTCTTCGTAAGGGAACCTTGCGCAGAATTCGTCGAATGCGCCTTCCGGCGGTTCAAGAATATCGCCCGCCTTCAATTCGCGAGCGGCGGCCGTTTTAATCAGATCCCCCGCAATTTCACGGATGCGCTCTTTGAGCTTTGCTTTCTTGGCTTGCCAAGCGCCACCTCCCAAACGATCCAGCTGCACACCATCAGATTCGGAACCATAGCGGGTGAGCAGTTCGAGATTTTCGACGGGTAGAAACAGGCGTGAGTTATCAGCATAAATTAGCAACAAACAATCATGAGGATTGCCTTGGACGTCGATGGTTTTGAGACCCTCAAAGCGACCGATACCGTGATCGACATGCACCATCAAATCGCCCGGAGAAATTGATGAGAGTTCAGTGAGGAAGTCAGATGCCTTTTTCGATTTGCGCGATTTGCGAACCAGCCGGTCACCCAGAATATCCTGCTCGCCAATCACCGCCATATCCGGCGTCTCAAAGCCCTGCTCCTGGGGCAACACGATCATCGATACGATGCCGACCTCGTGCTTCTGCGCTTCAGCCCAATCCTTCGCCACCACCAAGGGTGCAAGCTCATGGTCGCGGAGAATAGTCGCTAGGCGATCAGCGGAGCCCTCACTCCAACAGGCAATCAGTGTGCGCTTTCCGGCTTTACGCAGGGTTTCAGTATAAAGGCGAACCGCATCGTAAACATTGCCGCCCACTTCGGCGCGTTCAGCTGCAAAGCTGCGGCCTTGCTTGCCGGAGAAAGAAATGGCTGAACTGGACGGGCTTTCAAACGGAGAGATTTCCAACACAGTGCGATCGGCGCAGAGTTCATTCCAGTTGGAGGGTGTTAAATAGAGCCGATTTGGTTTGAGCGGTTTGTAGGGGGCGGCACCAAAGCTATTCTTGTGTTGCGCTTCTTTGCGGGCATCATAAAATTCTTCAATCTGCTCATGGCGCGCGGCCATGGCTTCCGTTGTCGCGTGGGCTAAACTCAAAACGGCATTCGGCACATAATCAAAAATGGTGCCGAGTTCGCCATAGAACAGCGGCAACCAATGTTCCATGCCTTGATAACGCCGAGCATTGGTCACACTTTCATAGAGCGGATCATTCATATCCAGGCCATCAAAGGCCTCAGCATATCCGGTGCGGAATGCCGCGATGGATGGTTTGTTCAGCAGCACTTCGTTGGCAGGGTGCAGCACCAGTGTTTTAAGTTGGGCAATGGAGCGCTGTGTTTGCGCATCGAAACTGCGAATGCTTTCGAGTGTATCGCCAAAGAAATCGAGCCGCACTGGAACTTTGGCCCCTGGCGGATAAATATCAATCAAGCCGCCACGCACCGCGAAATCGCCAGGGTCCACGACCGTGCCCACGCGAGAGAAGCCGTTATCAATGAGGAACGCCTGCAGCACATCGCCTTTGACGCGCTGGCCGGGATTGATGATGAAAGACCCGCCTGCAATCATGCTTTGCGGAACAGTGCGTTGCAGAACGGCGTTGATTGTGGTGAGCAGAACAAAGGGTTGCCCCGTTGGCTTTGCTAACCGCGCTAGAACTGCCAAGCGCCGCGCAAGAATATCCGCTGAAGGCGAAACACGGTCATAGGGCAAGCAATCCCATGCAGGAAAACGCAGCACTTCCAAGGCTGGCGCGAAATATCCGATTTGATCTTCGAGCGATGCCATATGTTGATCATCGCGGCACACATGCACCAGTCCACCCACCCCTGCCGCATTGGCAATATCGGGCAACACCAGAGCATCTAAGCCTTCCGGCAGTGCCGAAAGTGTGATGCGGCCCGGCATGGTGAGACGCGGCTTTAGAACATCGATGGCGCTCATGTGGAAAGGTCCGGACGGAAATTTATAAGTTCAAACAACAGTGGCGTGCGCAATTTTTCGGGCACCTCATCCTGCCGTGTGGCCCAGGCGAGTAAATCTTGGTCGGGTAGTTCCAACAACACTTCAAATTCCACAAGTTCATCATGGCTCATAGTTGGAAGGCGCGCCGCTGCAAAGCCGCCCGCGATCAAGTCCATTTCTTTTATGCCCCGATGCGTGGCCCGCCACAGCAAGCGCTTGCGCATGGTTTCAGTTTTTTGTGCATTGTCGATCATTGAAGGTGCGTCTTAACCTTTCATGGGCTTGCACCGCAACCCGTTCGCGGCGAAACTAGTCAGATGCGACCATCAATCCTCAATCCGCTGTTTGCTGATATCACCACAATCAAGGGGTTTGGCGAAAAAATGGCCAAGCTTTTTGCAAAGTTGCTACGCGTGGATGCAGCACGTTTACTTGATGTGCTGTTTCATGTGCCATCAGGTTTGATTGATCGGCGCTTTAAATGCACCATATCGCAATTGCCCATTCAAGGTGTGGCTACATTGGAAGTGACCATCGGCCAGCACCACGCGCCACCGCGCGGCGTGAAAGTGCCTTACAGGATTGATGCTTTTGACGACACCGGACAGATGACATTGGTATTTTTCACCACTTATGCCGATCATTTATTGCGCCAATTTCCGGTGGGTGAGAAGCGCTTCATTTCGGGAGAAATCAGTTGGTTTCGTTCCGAAGCCAAAATGACCCATCCTGATTATGTATTGAATGCTGAAGACTTCAGCAAAATGCCAATGCTGGAACCCGTCTATCCACTCACAGCTGGAGTATCATCCAAGCTTATACAAAAGGCGGCACATGGGGCTTTAGCGAAGTTGCCTTTGCTGGCTGAGTGGCAGGATATTGATTGGCTAAAACGCCAACAATGGCCAGATTTTGCGACAGCATTGAAGGCTTTGCATAATCCGCAGGAATTGAACGCTGAAGGCCCGAACCGTTTGCGTTTGGCCTATGACGAGTTATTGGCCAATCAATTGGCGCTGTCTTTGGTGCGCAATCAAATGAAACGGGCCAGTGGTCGTGCTATGGGTGGCACAGGTTTGTTGCGCAACCAGATTATAAGTAGATTACCCTATCTCCTTACTAATGCTCAGAAAACTTCGATAGTCGAGATATTACATGATATGTCTTCAACCCACCGGATGATCCGTTTATTGCAGGGCGACGTCGGTGCAGGCAAAACTGTAGTTGCATTATTGGCGTTGGCCGCGGCAGTGGAAAGCGGTTTGCAAGGGGCTTTAATGGTGCCAACGGAAATTCTGGCCCGGCAACATTTAAGCAATCTTTCAAAACTGGTTGATGGCACAGGATTGCGCATCGCCCTGCTCACGGGCCGCGAGAAAGGCAAGCCACGCACCGAGATTTTAGCGGCGCTCCAAGCAGGAGAAATTGATATTCTGATTGGCACTCATGCTCTGTTTCAGGACGGTGTAGAGTTCCGTGATCTCGGACTTGTGGTGATTGATGAGCAACATCGCTTTGGTGTGCATCAGCGACTGGCCTTACAAGCCAAATCAACCAACACGGATTTACTGGTTATGACGGCAACTCCCATCCCACGGACTCTGGCGCTGACAGTTTATGGTGATATGGATGTATCCAAACTCACCGAAAAGCCCGCGGGTCGATTGCCGATTGATACGCGGGTATTGCCAACCACGCGATTGGACGATGTGATTGCAGGACTACACCGCAGTTTGGCTGCAGGGGCTCGCGCTTATTGGGTGTGTCCACTTGTGGAAGAAAGTGAATTCGTCGATCTGGCTAATGCGGAGAAGCGTTTTGAGAGCTTAGCAGTGGAGTTTCCAAACAAAGTCGGACTCATACATGGGCGGTTAAAAGGCGCCGAAAAAGATGAGGTGATGGCGCAGTTTAAATCTGGCGCGCTTTCTATTTTAGTTTCCACCACGGTAATCGAAGTGGGTGTGGATGTGCCCGAAGCGAGCATTATGGTGATTGAGAACGCTGAACGCTTTGGACTTGCTCAGCTGCACCAATTGCGTGGCCGTGTGGGCCGTGGAGTTGCAAAATCAAGTTGCTTGTTGCTTTATCAAGACCCCTTGGGCGAGACGGCCAAAGCTCGCCTTGCCATTATGCGCGAAACCGATGATGGCTTTCGCATTGCTGAGGAAGATTTAAAATTGCGCGGTGCCGGTGAAATGCTGGGCACGCAACAATCCGGAATGCCGCTGTTTAGGCTCGCGGACCTTTCCATTCATGGCGATCTTCTGGCAACGGCACGTGATGATGCGGGCCTCATTTTAGCGCGTGATCCTAAACTGCAAACGCCACGTGCTGAAGCGTTGCGCACGCTCCTCTATTTGTTTGAACGCGATGAAGCGATTAAGCTTTTATCTTCCGGCTAGCTTTTTTTGCGCTGGCAATTTCTTTGGCCACGGAGAGAGGCTGCTCAGGAAAGACCAGACCCATGGAGATCACCAACTTCAAGCCGTCTTCAACAGACATATCGAGAATTTTAACGTCTTTCTGGTCAACAAAGAAAACGTAACCCGATGTCGGGTTCGGCGTGGTGGAGACATAAATAGCATACATCGCACGGCCTTCTTTCAAGCCGATGAGACCGCCGTCTACTTCCCTCGACACAAACGCAATTGACCATGCGTCTCTCCGTGGCCACTCCACCAAGCAAACATTACGAAAAGACGCCCCTTTTTCTGAGAAGATGGTTTCGAAAATTTGTTTCGAACCCTTATAAATCGAGCGCACCACCGGTGTGCGATTGAGCAATTTATCCCACAGGCCAATCAACGTGCGGCCAACCAAATTGGCTGCCAAGGCGCCAACAACTGTAATAACTGCCAAAGCGAAAACCAACCCGAAGCCTGGAATTTTGATCGGCAAATAGGTGTCGGGATTGTAAACAGAAGGCAACCATGGCTTCACAAGGCCATCAAACGATCCAACGATCCATAAGGTCGCCCAGATTGTGATGGCGGCCGGAGCGGTGATCACCAGTCCGGTGAAAAAATAACGCCTCAACCTGCTCAGCAAAGTGGGGCGCGTTAAAATCGGCTTAGGTGTGGTGTTCATGCAAGCTTCAATCGCATATTACGGCCCTGCGTTGCAAGTTAATGCGGAGCCTATTACTAATTGGCGGGAACAGGATTTTCCTCCGACCAAACACGGGCCCTTGCCTCTGCCTCTATGCGAACCTCTTCGGTGGCACTAAATCTCCGCTCCGCCAGCTTTGAGAAAATTTCGGGATTTTCGTCTTGCCTGGCGGATTCCGCGGCAATGATCAACCACATCAAGGCGCGTGTTTCGCTGTGTTTTACAATAATTCCTGATTGATAAAGGTCGGCCAAATAAGCGGCGGCATCCGGGCTGCGTTTCCGAACGGCGGCATTCAGCCATTTTAACCCCTGCTGTGGGTTTTTTGCCATTCCTTCGCCCTCAATACTCATGGCACCGAGGGCATATAGTGCGCCGGGATGTGCGTAAGTGGTGGCGAGCCGCAAATAGGTTCGCGCCGCCAATTGCGGTTGGCGTTTCATATGGGCCTGTGGAATGCCTGAACGTTGGTAATCGGCTACACGAAGTTGACTATCCACCATAACCCGAAGGCGATTATTGTCCTGTTCTTCAGGATCAAAATTTTCGGCAACCCGTTGATAGTAAGAAAACGCGACTGCCTGATCAACTGGAACGCCACGACCTAGGCGATACATATGGCCCAAATACCAATCTGCGACGATGTTGCCGTCTTCGGATGATTTTTGAAAAAACCGCGAGGCCCGACCATAGTCACCTTTGCTGTAGGCTTTCTTGGCCGTTTTCAAGTCGTCAGTCCAAAATGGAATGATATCAATACTGGGTAACTTGATATCGGGAGCTTTTGGTAAATATGAGAAAAATCCGCCTTGAGGTTCTTCTTCGTTTTGAGCAAAGCTTGTTTGGATTTGAAAACCAAATACCAGCAGACAAAGCACAAGAGCCTGAAACACCTTAGTGAATATCGGCGTCTTAAACACCTTTTGCCGATCCTCTTTGTATTTCACGATTGCTGAACTCTATACCACGAACATTAAAAACCTATTTCAGGTGATGTAACAAGCAATTGCGGCGGATCATTGCAGAGTTTTGGGCAAGATTCATACGTTCAGACAAATCCTCGCACTGTTGCAAACTTACAACGCATAGAATCAGGCAGTGCTAGAGTCGGGAGAATTATACGTCTTCCGCTGTCTCCTCATCTTCGCTGATGCCTTCGACCGACACCACTTTTTCGCCTTCCGCTGTATTGATGACGATAACGCCTTGGGTTGATCTGCCAGCTTTGCGAATGCCTGCAACTGGGCACCGAATGAGCTGGCCACCATCGGTCACCACCATAATTTCATCACTGTCCTCGACTGGAAATGAAGCAACCAATGGTCCGTTTCGGTCATTCACAGCCATGGCGGTGATACCTTTGCCACCGCGATTGGTAATCCGGTATTCGTAAGACGATGTGCGCTTGCCATAACCATTGGATGAAACAGTGAGGATCACCTGTTCGGCAGCTCCCATGGCGGCATAACGTTCTTGGCTTAGGGAGACATCAGCTGTGGCCTCCTCGTCTGATGGACCCGCGTCAGTTTCTTCACCCGCAACAGCGCGGGACATCTTGATGAAAGCAGATCGCTCTTCCGATGTTGCTTCAACATGGCGGATGATTGACATGGAGATAACTTTGTCATCGCCATCCAATTTAATACCGCGCACACCGGTGGAGCCACGGCTCATAAACACGCGCAAATCCGCCACCGCAAAGCGAATGCATTGGCCCTGCGCCGTCGTGAGGAACACGTCGTCATTTTCGGTGCAAATATCAACACCAGCAATGCCGTCACCATCTTCCAGCTTCATGGCAATTTTGCCGTTGCGGTTGATGCTTTCAAACTCGGTGAGTTCATTACGGCGCACATCACCGCTGGTTGTGGCGAACATGATGTGCAAGCTGGCCCAGCTGGCGGCATCCTCTGGCATCGGCATAATCGTGGTGATGCGCTCGCCTTGAGCCAGCGGCAACAAATTGATCATCGCTTTGCCGCGCGACTGCGGATTGCCGATGGGCAAGCGCCAAGTTTTCATGCGGTAAACCATGCCCTTGGACGAGAAGAAAAGGATGGGTGTGTGCGTGTTGGCGACAAAGAGTTTTGTGACAAAATCTTCGTCTTTAATTTGAACCCCTGCCCGGCCTTTGCCGCCGCGGCGCTGTGCGCGGTAGGATGACAACGGCACGCGTTTTACATAGCCTGTGTGGCTTACAGTCACCACCATGTCTTCGCGTTGGATTAAGTCTTCGTCTTCAACTTCGCGTTCATTCTCAACAATTTCAGTTTTGCGCGGTGTCGCGAATTCATCGCGGATGGAGGTGAGTTCTTCTCTTATAATGGTTTGCACGCGCGCGCGTGAACCTAGAATATCGAGATAGTCCTTAATTTCGAGCGCGAGTTTTTCCAACTCATTCGAAATTTCATCGAGGCCTAACGCCGTGAGGCGTTGCAGGCGCAGTTCCAGAATGGCGCGGGCTTGTTCGTCAGATAGCACATAGGTGCCGTCCTCTTTCAAACCGTGGCGCGGATCAGCGATCAACGCAATCAGCGGTGCTAAATCTTTGGCCGGCCAAGCTCGGGCCATTAAGCCTTCACGCGCTTCTGCGGCATCCTTCGAAGCACGGATCAGTTTTATCACTTCATCAATATTGGCCACTGCGATCGCCAAGCCCACCAAAATATGAGCGCGGTCACGGGCTTTGCGCAGCATGAACTTGGTGCGGCGCGTAATCACTTCTTCGCGGAATGCGATGAAGGCCTGCAATAAATCTTTCAGATTCATTGTTTCCGGCTTACCAGCATTCAGGCACACATTATTGATGCTGAATGTGCCTTGCAGAGGCGAGAACCGATAAAGCTGATTGAGAACCACATCAGCCACGCTGTCGCGTTTCAATTCAACAACAACACGCATGCCTTCGCGGGAACTTTCATCACGAATATCAGCAATGCCTTCAATTTTCTTTTCGCGAACCAAATCGGCAATGCGTTCCACCATCAAGGCTTTGTTCACTTGATAAGGAATTTCAGTGATGATCAAGGCTTCGCGATCTTTGCGAATTTCTTCAACCGCCACGCGACCGCGCATAACCACGGAACCGCGACCACTGTGGAATGCTGACTTCAAACCCACACGGCCGAGGATCAAACCCCCTGTGGGAAAATCAGGGCCGGGAATAATATCAATCAGATCATCAATACCGATTTCAGGATTAGCAATCACCGCCAATGTGGCGTCGATCACTTCACCCAAATTATGGGGTGCCATATTGGTGGCCATGCCCACGGCAATGCCGCCAGAACCATTGACCAGAAGATTAGGAAAACGCGCCGGAAGAACGGAAGGTTCCCGTTCGGAGTTATCGTAGTTATCTTGGAACTCGACAGTGTCCTTATCGATGTCATCCATCAAGGCATGGGCGACTTTGGCCATGCGCACTTCTGTGTAACGCATCGCTGCTGGAGGATCGCCATCAACCGAGCCGAAATTGCCTTGGCCGTCAATCAGCGGCAAGCGTAACGAGAAATCTTGCGCCATACGCACCAGAGCATCGTAAATCGATTGGTCGCCATGAGGATGGTATTTACCGATCACATCGCCCACAACGCGGGCTGACTTGCGGTACGGCTTGTTAAAGTCATAGCCATTTTCGTTCATAGAAAACAGAATGCGGCGATGCACAGGTTTAAGACCATCACGCACGTCCGGCAAGGCGCGGCTGACGATGACGCTCATGGCATAGCTTAAATAGCTGGTGCGCATTTCCTCTTCGATGGAAATGGGCGAAATCTCATTGGGATTGGCTGGCGGTAGGCCGGCTTTATCTTTGTCTTTATCGGCCACGGAAAGCTTGAAACCTTTATTCGGGTGAACTCAAAATCAGCTTTAAAGGGTGTGAAATAATCCGACTCGCAGCTGGTGATGAATACTAGGCTTTGGGGCAATTAAGAGCAATGTTTTACAAGGTTTTTAAGCGGTTTATATGCGTTTAAAAGTGAAGCCACTGCCTTGGTAATATCCAACTTGGCTGACCAATGCAGAACACCGGGTTTTGCCACCCAGCCACTTGTTCCAACCGATGCAGAGGCGGTTGCCATTAAGGTTCCAATGACCTCTATCGCTCTCGCCTTTGGCCGCACCCAACACACTGCCATTGGGACGCAGAGTGACGGTCATGCTGGTTCCAAAAACGCTCACGAGAAAGCGCCCTGGAGCCAGCTGTTTTAATTCATTGGTGCTGAGAACATCGCCAGCCAACGCTGGTCCTGAGATTGACAGTAACAAGACTGCCGCCGCCAATGCGGATTTTAAACGAGTCATTTTGGCCTCAAATGATTTATGTTGCAGCGCACCAATCAGGAAAGTTGGGGCAAATTAAGGCAGCTTCTGAAATTGGCCGTCTTTCAGGATTGAGATAGGATCCATCTCACCGTTGTATGTCGGGTCAACATCATAATCTTTCAGGACAAATTCTCCGCGAGCAAAGCGCCATGCACCATTCGACGAGGCATCGGCAAGTCCGCGCCATTTGCTGAAAGATGTTATAGTTTGGGTCTTTTTGTCAAAATCAGCGTTGATTAACGTCGTGGCCGACGTGAAGCCTTCGACCTTGATGGATTCGAGTTTTGCGCCTTCATCATCCCCCTTGGGGTGTGTGGTCACGACGTGCGGTTCGGCGAAACTGAGCAAACGGAGGCCTTCAACGCTATCATGCACATAGAAAACCCACGCCTCGTTATAGGCATAGAGCTGGCAGCTAAAGACATAGAGCGTTGTAACGTTGTCTTGGTCAGAGCCTTCATCGCGATATTTCAAACTATAAACAGCAGGTTCGTTTTCACCAGCCAGAGTTTCATCGACTTTGGTGCAATGGCCCCGCTGCTCCGCCACGAACAAGGCCTTGGCTTTTTCGACTGAAGGATTTTCATCCGCCAGTTCTGGTTCAGGCCCACATTTTGGCAAGGCGTAAGTTACGAAATCGTCTTTGGCAATGGATTTGAGTGCCCCTTTTTCAATTTGATAGGGTCGAAATGGCGGTTCTTGAATGCCACCATTCAAGGCTACAACGGTGTAGCACCCGGCAAAATACTTGGTGTTGCCTTTGGTGTCGGTGGATTTGATGGCCGTAGGAATTGAATAGTAAGTCTTTCCCGCAGCACCATCTTGCGATGCTTCACCAAGCAACACATCGACATGATCTGTATCAGCAAAGCCGGCTTCGTAAGTGGCATAATCTTTTGCCGGCGGCACCGCGAAATAATCATAGGCTCTGGCATATTCATGGCGGTTGATAGCATTGTAGAGCGAGCGCACCACATCCGCCGCCGTACTGCGATTATCTCTATAATCAGCTTCAGCATGAACGGAAACTGTCAGTAAAACTGACAGCACAATCCATGCAAAAAGCCGGAGCACCATTAGAAAGGAACCTCATCATCGAGATCACGATTGAAACTGGCTGGCTTTGCGGCTGCACGGGGACGGTCCATCGGACTGGATGAGCCAAATTCGTCACTACCACCATAGCTGCTGCCAGAAGAGTCTCCGCTGCTGGGCTTACCACCCAACATGGTGAGAGTGCCGCTGTAATTTTGCAGAACGATTTCAGTTGTGCTGGCTTCAACCCCATCCTTATTCGTATATTTACGGGTTTGCAGAGATCCCTCAATGTAAACAGTGGAGCCCTTCTTGAGATATTGCTCAGCAATTTTTGCCAAATTCTCATTAAAAATGACAACGTTATGCCATTCGGTTTTTTCTTTGCGCTCTCCTGAGGACTTATCGCGCCAAGACTCTGAGGTCGCTAAACCAAAAGATACGATGGGCTTTCCATCCTGGGTGTGGCGCACCACGGGGTCCTTGCCCAAATTGCCGACTAAAATAACTTTGTTGACTGAACCTGCCATAATTAACTCTCCCGTTTGAACTGAGCTTAAAGCATAAGACGCCTTGATGCATCGCCGCTCTTCATTCATCCACAGTTCTTGTTATGTTCTATTTTGAAGTAAAAAACAAGGCCCCAGAACATTCTGGAGCCTCGCAATTCAATTCCGGTCTACTTAAGCGCGACCGAGCATGCGCACCAGCTTGTTAAAGCGGGTTTCATTGGTTTTCTTCGCAATTGCAACAAATGCATGGGTTTTTACATCGTGCATCATTGCAGTGCTGTAAACCTCTGAATAGGCGTTCAAAATCCAGTTGTTCATGATATTCTCCTTCGTATTAAATCTCTTGTACTGTAGATACACTTCGCACATGCAAACTACAAACTGCTTAATGTGACATGACACGTAACAAAATGTTACGCCAATTCTTAACAAGTGGTATATAAGGGCGCATGGCACGCCGACTCCCTTCCCTGAATGGTCTTAAGGCTTTTGAATCTGCAGCCCGCAACGAAAGCTTTTCGGATGCGGCGGCGGAACTGTTCGTCAGTCATGCCGCCATCAGTCGCCATATCAAGGAACTTGAGGAATATCTCGGAACCCAGCTGTTCACCCGCACCGGGCGCGGCGTGGAGCTGACAGAGCCAGGAACGCGTTTTGGCACCCTGCTCACACCCTTGTTCGATCAATTGGCGGACGCATCGCGCGAAGCTGCAGCCGTGGGTGATGTGCGCAGCCTGAATGTTTCTGTCGAGCCGGCCTTCGCCTCGCGCTGGTTGGTGGGTAGGCTTGGACTATTTAATAAACTCCACCCTGACATCGAACTCAATATCGATCCCACCTCTCGGCTGGTTGATTTCTATGCCGATGATGTCGAGCTTGGCATTCGCTATGGCTTGGGAGGCTGGGAAAATGTGGACGCTGTTAAATTATCCGATGTGGTCATCTTTCCGGTGTGTGAACCAAAGCTGATCAAAGACAATGCAGAAATCAAACCCTCTGGTTTGTCAGCCTATAATCTGCTCCATGAGGACCGCAAGCAATGGTGGGCGGAATGGCTGTTGGCAGCGGGTGTTTCTGGCGTTGAGGATTGGCGCGGCACCACGTTTCAAAACCATCTTGCTTTGGAAGCCGCAGAGGCCGGACAAGGCTTTGCGTTGGGTGATCAAATCCTCTGCACCGACAGTTTGCTTGAAGGTTGGCTGGCGCGGCCTTTCAACTTTGATATGAAAGATCACGGCGCCTATTACGTGGTGCGCAAGAAAGGCAGCCGTGAATCGGCTCCGGCGCGGGCCTTTCGAGAGTGGTTGATGGGTGAAGTTGTGGAAACAAACAAAAAGTTTCAACAATTCAAAGGCCAAGGCTTGAAGCCCCCTTCAAAGTAAGCCACCACTAGGTGAGAAATTGGAATCGAATCTCAATGGCCACCAAACCTAAATATGATTGTCTGAAATGCCCGGGCTATTGCTGCTCATACCCTGTGATCGAAGTGCACGACCGCGATGCGGTTCGCATTGCTAAATACTTTGAAATGCCGCTGGAAAAAGCTGAGAAGAAATATTTCAAAAAAGCTCACGGCTATAAGCGCATCATGCGGCGCAAGGCCGATACGATTTATGGCAAGATTTGTCAGTTCTTCGACACCGACGAACGCCGCTGCACCATCTATCATGCAAGGCCATCCACTTGCCGCGTATTCCCCGGCGAGGGTCATTGTGGTTATTATGATTTCTTAAAATTTGAGCGGGCCGGACAGGAAGATGAAACTTTCGTTTCGACAACAGACCACAGCGAAAACTAATCACAGCGTCTTCAAGTAAAGGTGAAGTTTAAACCTCGAAGGTGATTTCTAATCATTAATCCAATGACATATTCTCTCAATGGTCACGCAGCTATCGCGTGCAAGTTTTAAAACCAATGAGGAATAGATCATGATCAAAACAATTCTCGCAACAGCAGCACTCACACTTGTCATGGCTGGCGGCGCATCGGCTGCTTCAATGGCCAAGATGGACCACATGAAGAAGATGGACCATATGGCCATGGAGCATAAGTGCGGCAAAGGCATGAGCATGATGCACGGTAAATGCGCAATGGATCATATGATGAAGAAAATGAAGAAGTAATTTCTTCGATTCACAAAATGTAAAAGCCGGTGAATTTCTCACCGGCTTTTTTATTTGTAATGAAAAAAGCTTAATCTACCTTACCAGTAATTAAATACCGATGGCGCCGAATCCGGTTCAATATTTATTCATGGCGCAGCGTAAAAACTGCGTCGGAAATAAAAACT
This sequence comes from Hyphomicrobiales bacterium, assembly GCA_031423845.1. Classification (GTDB taxonomy): domain Bacteria; phylum Pseudomonadota; class Alphaproteobacteria; order Rhizobiales; family Aestuariivirgaceae; genus Aestuariivirga. The sequence continues at coordinate 31,932 of JANPGD010000161.1, forward strand.
GCGCAGTTAACGGCACTGGGTAGTTGGACTTAAAAATCAAAATTGAATCAGGAGTAATACCATGAACATTCGTGTTCTCGTGGCCAGCGCGCTTGCGCTTGGCGTTCTTGCAACATCGGCAAATGCCCTCTCTGTCGTGAATGAGGACAATGCTGCATACACCTTAAAAATTACACCAAAAATTGGAAAGCCAATCGATCTCGCGCTCAAAGCCAAGGCCACAGCAAGCATCGACTGCAAAGACGGTTGCACTATTGCCTTGAATGGCAAGTCTCAGGCGTTTGACGCCAAGGCCGTTAAGTTTTTGATTAAAGACGCAGCCATTATACTTAACTAATTTCCCTCATTTTTATAAAAGGAAAATATCATGCTCAAATCGATTCTCGTTGCCGCCCTTATTACGTCAGCACTCACCACTGGCGCTATGGCGGCCACTCCATCAGCAAAAATCAATGTATTGCCGAAACACAATACGTCGATGGTCCATAGAGTTTTAATGAAGAAGCCCATGTTGAAGATGCACCATTGCGCCAAGGGTTTGCACACTGCAAAAGGCAAGTGCGTTAAATAATCCAACAAAATAAATAAGCCCCGCTGCGACATTCAGTGCGCCAGCGGGGCCCTCGCTTGATCGAGTTTTAGCTTGAAATGATCCGGTTGAGACCGAACCGAAATAGACGTGAGAACGTCGCAAAGAAATACCATGTGTTACGGTGTCAGTTCGGTTCAGTTATGGCGAACAAAATTGCTATCTTAAACCGAAAAGTGATCACAAGACCTGCTGTGATCCGCGTTGGTAATTAGGTGGCGTCATGGCCCCTCCAACAATTGTTACAGTCATTTTCTATTTGTCTGAATCAGCGCCAATCACTGCTGCTGATTTGATGGATGTTGGACTCATTATGAAGAATGTCAAGGATGATTTAGGATGTGATTATTAATTCGTAAATGGGTTTTTATCCGCCACGCACGAACCCCGTGATCTCTTTCAAAAACACTTCGCCAAACTGTTCCTGCTTGGCCTCACCCACACCATGCACTTCACCGAAATCCCATCGCGTTAGTGGAATTTTTGCTGCCATGTCGATGAGACTCTTGTCGGAGAAAATCACATAAGCCGGAACGCCACGGATTTTTGCGAGCTTCATCCGCAAGGCTTTCAAGCGCTGCAGCAATGCTTCTGATCGCGGATCAAACGCTTTGGTGGCTTCCGCCATACGCTCTTTCCTCAGTGTGCGGACGGTTTTGCGATCTCCCGTCTGATCAAATGACGCATAACCCAAACAGGCATCGCAATTATTACAAGGCTCGGTGGTTTCGCCAAAATAGTGCAGCAACACTTGACGGCGGCATGTGGGCGCTTGTGCGTAGTTCACCAAGCTCTTCAGCCGAGAATGCTGCATCTTGGTGTGGCGTTCATCGCCGTCTTCTTGGTCGATGAACTTGCGGCGCATCATCACGTCTTGCATACCGAAAATCATATGGGCATCGGCGGCATCGCCGTCGCGCCCGGCTCTGCCAATCTCTTGGTAATAGGCATCCAGCGTTGCTGGCAAATCCGCATGAAACACAAAGCGTACATCAGGCTTATCAATGCCCATGCCAAAGGCTATCGTGGCGCAAATGATAACACCTTTTTCGGCCATGAATATTTCTTGGTTTTCAGTTCGCACAGAAACAGGCAAGCCTGCATGATAAGGCAAAGCCTTGTAGCCTTCGTCCTTCAGAACTTCAGTCCACTTCTCCACACTCTTGCGCGATAGCGCATAGACGATTCCGCTTTCGTCTCTGCGATCTTTGAGAAAACTCAGAAGTTGTTTGGTGCTGTTGGATTTAGGCTCCACTGCTAATTTTATATTGGGTCGGTCAAAGCCAGCCACGAACACATCGGCCTTGCCACCGAAAATTTTAGCCACCATATCGCGCCGTGTGGCTTCATCGGCAGTGGCCGTGAAAGCGCCAATGGGGACACCAGGAAATGAGGTTTTCAAGTTTTGTAACGCATCGTATTCAGGCCTGAATGACGCTCCCCATTGCGAAATGCAGTGCGCCTCGTCCACCGCAATCAAGGCTACATTCAGTCTCTGTAAGGCGGCGATCATGCGGTCTGTCATCAAACGCTCAGGAGCGAGATAGAGAATGCGCGTGACGCCTGAGGCGACCCGGTTCCAAATATCCACATTGGCTTCGCGCGAGGCTGAGGAATTAATGGTCTCGGCTTCAACGCCAGCAAGTTTGAGTGCTGCTACTTGGTCTTGCATCAAGGCCACCAAAGGGGAGACCACAATTGTGAGCGCGTTCTTTACCAAAGCCGGAATTTGAAAACACAAGGATTTGCCAGAACCCGTGGGCATAACGGCCAACACGTTCCGGCCAGCCAGCAAGCTATCCACAATCGCTTCCTGCCCCGGCCTGAAGCTGTCGTAGCCAAACACGTCACGAAGAATTTTATGCTTGGCCAAGTGCTTGGTCCAGAATCATTGTGGATATCCTTAAACTGCTGACACCTGATCGCCGTAAGACCTGCTTAGGTGCAAGATAAATCTGTTATTCGCAGAACTAAAAAGGAACCAATTCATATGGCTCACGTTGCCTTGATTACAGGCGCATCTGCTGGCCTCGGTGTTGGTTTTGCTCGCCAGCTCGCCGCAGATGGAAAAACTTTGGTTTTGGTAGCCCGCCGAATGGGTAAGCTAGATGCCCTTGCTGCAGATTTGCGTAAAGCTCACGGTGTGGAGGTCTTTGTCGAGGCCATTGATCTTTCCGTTACAGGTGCCGTGAAAAATCTGATGGCGCGTTTGAAAACTCAAAACCTCGAAATCGATTGCTTAATCAACAATGCAGGCTTTGGCTTGAATGGCAATTTTGCGGAATTGGATGGCGAAAAACAATCCGCGATGATCACCTTGAATTGCACCGCCCTCACCGAACTCTGCCACGCCGTTCTGCCTGCAATGATCACTCGCAAGTCTGGCCAAATTCTCAATGTTGCGTCAACGGCAGCCTTCCAAGCGGGCCCACTGATGGCAGTCTACTACGCTTCCAAAGCCTATGTGCTCAGCTTCAGCGAAGCCTTGCATGAGGAAGTGAAACAGCATGGCATTCATGTCTCAGCCCTTTGCCCGGGACCCACTGCAACGGAATTCTTTGCCGCCGCCGATATGGGATCAAGCCTTTTGAACAAAATGGCAAGCAACGCCGACCAAGTGGTGTCTGATGGCTTACACGGCCTCAAAAACAATAGAGCTGTTGTCGTGTCTGGTTTGATGAATAAACTTATGGCGCAATCCACCAGATTTACGCCGCGCTTTATTACCCGAAAACTTGCAAAATCATTGCAAGGCTAAACTTGCGTTTGTTCTCTCTTTGATCTAGTTGGATAGCATGTCATTAAAACGAGTCATCTCCGTTCAGGGTGCGCGTGAGCACAATCTGAAAAACATCTCCGTCGAATTGCCCCGCGATAAATTGATTGTCTTCACGGGCCTGTCAGGCTCCGGCAAATCTTCGCTCGCGTTCGATACGATTTATGCCGAAGGCCAGCGCCGCTATGTGGAAAGTCTGTCAGCCTACGCACGGCAATTTCTCGAAATGCAGCAGAAGCCCGATGTCGATCAGATTGATGGCCTGTCGCCCGCCATTTCGATTGAACAAAAAACGACCAGTAAAAATCCGCGTTCCACGGTGGGAACGGTAACCGAGATCTATGATTATCTGCGCTTGCTGTTCGCTCGTGTTGGCATTCCTTATTCGCCAGCCACCGGCCTGCCGATTGAAGCCCAATCGGTCACGCAAATGGTGGACCGCACTTTGGCTTTGCCCGAAGGCACGAGGTTATATCTGCTCGCGCCCGTTGTGCGTGGCCGGAAGGGTGAATACAAAAAAGAATTCGCAGACTATCAAAAGAAAGGCTTTCAGCGCGTCAAGGTTGACGGCGCGTTTTATGAGATTGACGCGGTGCCCGTGCTCGATAAAAAATTCAAACACGATATTGATGTTGTGGTGGACCGCTTGGTCATCGGACCCGATCTTGCCACACGTTTAGCCGACTCATTTGAAACCGCATTGAAACTGGCGGATGGTTTAGCGATTGCTGAATTTGCCGATAAGCCATTGCTCGCTTCCCAAACCAAAGAAGACAGTGCCAATAAATCCGCCAATGAAACCCATGAGCGTGTGATTTTCTCACAGCGTTTCGCCTGCCCGGTTTCGGGTTTCACGATTGATGAAATTGAACCGCGCATATTTTCATTCAACAATCCCTTCGGTGCCTGCCCCGCCTGCGATGGCCTTGGCACTGAATTGAAATTTGAGCCGGACATGGTTGTGCCGGACCAAAACCTATCGCTGCGTCAGGGTGCCATTGCCCCTTGGGCCAAAACCGGAGCGACCTCGCCATACTACACACAAACCTTAGAGGCGCTGGCCAAGCACTATAAATTCTCGATGACAACGCCGTGGAAAACTCTCTCGAAGCAAGCCCGCGAAGTAGTGTTGAACGGCACTGGCGAAGAGGAAGTGACCATCACTTATGATGATGGCTTGCGCTCTTACAAAACCAAAAAAGCCTTTGAAGGGGTGATCGGCAATATCGAACGGCGTTGGCGCGAAACTGATTCCGAATGGATGCGCGAAGAACTGGCGCAATATCAATCCGACCATGAATGTTCCGTTTGCAAAGGTTTCCGCCTGAAGCCGCAAACATTGGCCATAAAAATAGCTGGCCTGCACATTGCGCAAGTCTCAGAATTTTCAATCCGCAATGCGGATCAGTGGTTCGGCGAACTGGCATCCAAACTCACGCCAAAGCAAAATGAAATTGCTGTTCGCATTCTAAAAGAAATCCGCGACCGCTTGAAGTTTCTTGTTGATGTGGGCCTCGAATATCTCTCGCTCAGCCGCGTGTCCGGTACTTTGTCCGGCGGCGAAAGTCAGCGCATTCGCTTGGCCTCGCAAATCGGCTCCGGCCTCACGGGTGTACTTTATGTTTTAGATGAACCCTCCATCGGTCTGCATCAGCGCGACAATGAACGCTTGCTCAAAACCCTTATTCACTTGCGAGACATTGGCAACACCGTGATCGTGGTGGAGCATGATGAGGATGCTATACGCTCGGCGGATTTCATGCTCGATATTGGTCCCGGTGCGGGCGTCAATGGTGGGCATATTGTAGCGCAAGGCACGCCTGCCGAAGTGATGGCTAACCCTGCATCATTAACCGGCCAATATCTCACCGGCTTCCAACAAGTGCCGATTCCAAAGACGCGGCGCAAGTGGGAAAAGAACCGCAGCATTCGCATCACGGGTGCGCGCGCCAATAATCTTAAAAACGTCAACGCCGAAATTCCACTCGGCATTTTCACCTGCATCACCGGCGTTTCCGGCGGCGGCAAATCCACGTTGATTGTCGATACAGTTTACCGTGCACTGGCTCGTAAACTGATGGGCTCGCGCGAAGCCCCACTGGCCCATGATGATATCAAGGGCGTTGAGCATCTCGATAAAATCATCGAGATTGACCAAACTGCGATTGGCAGAACCCCACGTTCAAACCCTGCTACTTATACTGGCGCCTTTACCTTCATCCGCGATTGGTTTGCTGGGCTGCCCGAAGCCAAAGCGCGGGGTTATGGTCCTGGGCGCTTTTCATTCAACGTCAAAGGTGGGCGCTGTGAAACTTGCCAGGGTGACGGCGTTATCAAAATCGAAATGCACTTCCTGCCGGATGTCTATGTCACCTGCGATGAGTGCCGCGGCAAACGCTATAACCGCGAAACGTTGGAGATTAAATTCAAAGATAAATCCATCGCCGATGTGTTGGATATGACGGTGCAAGAAGGCGCTGATTTCTTCCGCGCCGTGCCAAGCGTACGCGATAAGATGGACACGCTGGCTCGCGTAGGACTGGGCTACATTAAGGTGGGCCAACAGGCCACAACGCTTTCTGGCGGCGAAGCCCAGCGCGTGAAACTCGCCAAGGAATTGGCCAAACGCGCTACGGGCCGCACGCTGTATTTGTTAGATGAACCAACAACGGGCCTGCATTTCCATGACGTGCGGAAGTTGCTGGAGGAGCTGCATGAGCTGGTGGACCAAGGCAACACCATGGTGGTGATCGAGCATAATCTTGAAGTCATAAAAACTGCCGATTGGGTGATCGACTTGGGGCCAGAGGGCGGCGACGGCGGCGGCGAGATTGTGACCGTAGGAACACCGGAAGATGTGGCCAAGGTTGCGAAGAGCTATACCGGGCAGTATTTGAAGGATGTGCTAAGGCGGCCGAGAAAAGAGGCGGCGGAGTGAGGTTTAGAAACCGAGTATAGTCAATCTATTTTAACGTATTCAAATGACACGGATTCGAAAATGTGGTTACAATTCGTCCAATAGTCAAAGCTGCAGATTTTTTCGTGGAGATTTGCTAGGTTGAAACATAGTGGCGGTAGTTATTTGGGTGGACATACCATACTGCATGGTTCTGGCTTAATTGGTCTGGATAGACCTACATACGGTCAGGTGAAGAAGCCGAATAAACGCTGGCCAGAGCTACCTAATATTAAGAATAAGGGGAAGTGGAAGGCTTGGGCAGAGCGCAAGAAAGAAATTGGTTCTGGGAAGAATGGCTGGGCTCTTCGCAAAAAAGAAATCGAAACTCGAATTCAAAAAGCCTTGAAAGAAGGCGCACACGACGCCCAGACAATCTCCGACATTTGGAATGTAGAAGGTTTTAAAACCTTTACTGGTGTCAAGTGGCGCAGTTCGCTGGTTTGGACAGCCTGTACTGCAGTAGGAATGCACACTTTTTTACAGTCCGCAGCTGATCAACACTCCAAGCATGCTTCAAAGTGGAGAAGAGTTAGGCCCGCAAAATGACCGACAAGGTCTTGTTGCAGGACAGTTTCGGTGACACCCCGACAGTTTCGGTGACACCCCACTTAACTCAACCCTGCCCCCTCACCCTCCCATTGCAAGGGCAATGGGCCCCAACCCTCTCCCCTCCGGGGCGAGGGAAAGTGAGGGCACATCTAATTCCCTCTCCCCATCGGGGAGAGGGTTGGGGCCCGCGAGCGTCAGCGAGTGGGAGGGTGAGGGGACTTGACACATGTTCCCTATTCGTTCTATGACGATATCAAAGAGAGATATCGACCTATGGACTGGGCCAGAGCCGTTGAGAGAAACCGCGTGTCGCTCACCCGCATTGTGGCGGAGATTTTTGCTTTGCTTGGATTGGCTGCGGGTGGCACGGTGGAACGGTTACCTCATGGCCTTTATCTCGCGGCTGAGCGCCTGTTGCGCCCCACAGAATCAGCTTTACGACGCTTAATTGTGATTGCAGCGCGTGGACTGGTTGTGAAACTCACCCCTAAACGTGCGAGATCCAAGGGGCCAAAGATTGCACGTAAAAAGTCTGGCCGCATGTCTTTCCGCTTATTTGACACACGCAAGAAATTTGATTTCAATGAATTCGAAAATCCACTTCTCGTTCATGTCAAAACCTATACGAGCAATCCCTTTAATCCGTTTGACAAAATGGCCCAGCGACAACCGGAGGAATTAGCAGTCAACACAAGTGCAAACCAACTGTGCCGCAGGTTGGCGGCTGTTGCGCAAGCACTCGAAACAATTCCGCATCAAGCGCAGCGTATGGCGCGCTGGCAGCAACGGCGCAAAGCGATGGAGAAACCCAAATTCACCTCTCCCTTGCGCCCCGGCCCGCCGCCGGGTTTTCGCGTCAAACCAAATGCCGAAGTGGATTTTGTTCTGCAAGAATGCCATGGGCTCGCTTGGGATGCATTGCGCGAGGATTCATCTTAATTGCGTTACAGCACTTTCAAAAATTCAGTCATTCTGGCGAAGGCCGGAATGCAAACTCATATTTCGGTGACACTCCACTTAAAGCCATGCTCTCCCCTCAAACCTTACGCAAAACCACAACCCCAATCAGGCCCAGCACGGCGACCAAACCTCCGCGCCAAATCCACGGGCTTTGGTCGATCATGAAGCTGGTTGCGGGATAACGAATAATGCCCGCACCCTGCCCCATCCAAATCAAGCCAGCGAGAAGCGCAAACACACCAATGGCCAAGAGTCCAACTTTCACCATCCGCGTCCAATCAGCCTTTGTTCAGAAGCTTAATCATCGCGGCCGCAGCAGCAGGATTTCGTTCTTTGGCTCCGGCGATGAAATACACAAACACATCGCGCGGCTTTTTTGCTGCTGGTTCAGCGCCAAGACGTGGAAGTTCTTTCGATTCCTCGCCCTTTTCCCAAGCCTTCGCCAATTTTGTCCAACGAGCCAAGGCCTCTGCGCTATAACCCGTCTCAATCTCAGCCTGCGAATCTTGCAAGCGCAGATACACAAAATCGGATGTTACATCCGCCAGCAGCGGATATTTTGCACTGTCGGCTAGAACCACAGCCACATTGGCCGCGCGCGCTTGGGCAACAAATTCAGCGCAGAGAAATGTTTCATGCCGCACCTCCAACACATGGCGAAGTTTCACGCCGTCATAGTCTCGCGGCAGCAGCGCCAGAAAACCTGCAATGTCGGCAGCATCATATTTCTTGGTGTGGGCGAATTGCCAGAGGATGGGGCCGAGCTTGGATTTGAGTTCACTCACGCCACTTTCAAAAAACTTGAGCATAGATGGTCCGGCTTCGGACAGCACACGGCGGTTCACGGCAAAGCGCGGGGCTTTGAGTGAAAAGATAAAATCATCCGGCGTTTCATCGGCCCATTTGCGAAATGTGTGCGGCTTGAAGGTGCTGTAAAATGTGCCGTTCACTTCAATCGAAGTCACCTGCCTGCTGGCGTGAAACAGCTCTTTGGATTGGGCTAATTTCACAGGATAAAAAAGCCCACGCCATGGTTCATAAGTCCAGCCACCAATTCCCACTCGGATCATGATTTTCTCTTCCTATAAAATAATGTGTACATACTTGTTACAGTTAAAAACTTGTGTTACTTGCAACTTACAAACTTTAACCACCACAGGAAACTAACAATGCTCAAAGGTATTATCCCCGCTTCGCAATCTGGCAATCTTCACGCAGCATTGCGTATTATGACAGGCCTGATCTTTTTATCACATGGCATGACCAAATTGCTACATTGGCCAGCCACTGATTATTTTCCAGCAGATCAAGCCTTGCCACCTTTAATGTTGGTTGCTGGCATTCTTGAACTTGTTGGCGGCATTCTCATTGTGCTCGGTGCTTTCACCCGCCTTACAGCGTTCATTCTCGCTGGCATGATGGCTGTGGCTTATTTTATGGCTCACATGCCAAGCTCATTCTTCCCAATTCAAAATGGTGGTGAAGCTGCTGTGCTGTTGTGCTTCATCTTTTTATATTTCGCGGCTTCGGGCGCTGGCCCTTACAGCGTTGATTCAAACAAAAAGTAATTTCCTCCCAAGCACCGAAGGCCGCAAGCAATTGCGGCCTTTTTATTGGCGCTCCTTGCGCAGTTTTGTCCAAAATTCAAGACGCTTTTTGACATCACGCTCGAAACCACGCTCTACCGGATCATAATATTTTTCGCGGCCCATTTCGGGTGGGAAATAGTTTTGGCCGGAGAAAGCATCTGGTTCGTCGTGGTCATATTGATAACCACTACCGTATTCCTGATCTTTCATCAGCTTGGTGGGTGCATTCAAAATAATCTTTGGCGGTGCCAGTGATCCGGTTTCCTTGGCTCTGCTCATCGCAGATTTAAAGGCCACATAAACCGCATTGGATTTCGGCGCGGTGGCGATGTAAACCACAGCCTGCGCTAAAGCGAGTTCACCTTCCGGCGACCCTAAAAAATCGTAAGTGTCTTTCGCGGCAAGTGCCTGCTTCACAGCTTCAGGATCGGCCAAGCCCACATCTTCAATCGCCATGCGCACAATGCGCCGTGCCAGAAATAGAGGGTCTTCGCCTGCTGTAATCATCCGCGCCAAATAATAGAGCGCCGCATCAGGGTCTGACCCCCGCACCGATTTATGCAAAGCTGACACGAGATTATAGTGCCCATCCGCAGCCTTGTCATACAGCGGCAAGCGCTTGGAAACGACTTTCCCTAATTCCTCTGAATTCAGAGCAGCTGCATTTTCCGGTACAGCCGCAAAAATCTCCTCTACCAAATTCAAAAAATAGCGGCCATCGCCATCAGCCATGTTGATCAACGCAGCACGCGCATCTGTATCAACGGGAAGTAAGCGCTTTTCATATTGCTCGGCGCGATTGATCAGTGCACTGAGGAACTCAGGTTCAAGCCGATCCAAAACCAAAACCTGCGCCCGCGAGAGAAGTGCGCCGTTCAATTCAAACGATGGATTTTCTGTGGTGGCTCCCACCAGAGTTATGGTGCCATTCTCCACGTAGGGCAAAAACGAATCCTGCTGCGATTTATTGAAACGATGAATTTCATCAACAAACAATAGCGTTGCCCGCCCCTGCTCTCGCCGCATTTTGGCCTGTTCGAAGGCTTTTTTCAAATCTGCAACGCCCGAGAATATTGCTGACATTTGCTCGAACACCAACCCAGTTTCGCCAGCCAACAATCTTGCAATCGTGGTTTTGCCCGTTCCCGGCGGCCCCCATAGTATGATTGACGGAATACGACCAGAAGCCAACATACGGGTCAGGGATCCTTCTGGCCCCACAAGATGATCCTGCCCAACAACGTCGCTCAATTTGGTTGGCCGTAGTCTATCCGCCAAAGGCCGTGGGCCTTCTTTCGTTACGCCTGCGGCATCAAATAAATTACTCATCAGCCAATCCGCAAAAATACTTTGCGGCCGCCGCGCTGAAAACTAATCACCCAGCGCCGTGTTGTTTGTTGCACCACTTTGCGTAGTGAATCGACGTTATCAATAGTCACGCCATTCACCTCGAGAATAATATCGCCTTTCTTAAAAAACTGTGTAGCTGGTCCATTTTTCACATCAACAGCAACAACACCCAACGCATCTGCAGCAAGTCCGACCTCATCGGCAACAACAGGAGAAAGATTGGCCACCACCAATCCCGCAAGCGGAGTCTGCCCACTGATCACTGTGTTTTGGCGTTGCACAGTTTCTGGGGCTGCAATTAATTTAATCGTTGTTTGATGAGAATCTGCACCCCGACGATATTCAATCAAACGCGTTTCACCAACATGGGCGGTGGCAACATAGTAACCAATCTCTTTGGCACTTTCGAGAATTTTTCCGTCGACAGCGACAATCACATCACCTCGGCGCAACCCGGCCAAACTGAGTGGACTTTGCGGATGAAGCTCCACAATTAAGGCTCCTTCGGGTCTTGCAAAATCAAGTGAATCCGCGATGTCTTGTGTGACGTCTTGAAAGCTTGCACCCAACCACGGACGCACAATTTGCTCGCCGCTTTGGGCTGACTGAACAACATTTTGAACCATGTTTGACGGAATCGAAAATCCAATTCCAACTGACCCACCAGACTTGGAATAGATCGCTGTATTAATGCCAATCAGTTCGCCGCGCATGTTGACTAGAGCGCCACCGGAATTTCCGGGATTTATGGCGGCATCTGTCTGAATGAAAAATTGATAGTCGCTGGCCCCCACACTGGTGCGCGCCAGTGCGGAAATGATGCCGCTGGTCACGGTTTGGCCAACACCAAAGGGATCGCCGATTGCTAATACTAAATCACCAATTTCCAAATTATCGGAATTAGCGAAACTCAAACTGGGCAACTCTTCATCACCCACATCAATTTTCAATATCGCTAGGTCAGTGCGTTCATCTGCGAGAATAATCTTGGCGGCAAATTCACGCCGATCAGCGAGAGCGACACGAATATCGGTCCCATTCTTAATAACATGATTGTTAGTTACAATAATTCCGGTGCCATCAACAATCACACCCGAACCTAACGAATTGGCAACGCGCTGACGTGGAGGCCCAGAACTTCCATCTTGACCGAAGAAGCGGCGGAAAAATGGATCGGCTAAAGCGCCGCGTTCCTCTGGCTGTTCAACAATTGATTTGGCATAGACATTCACAACGGAAGGTGCGGTGCGCTTGACGAGAGGTGCAAACGACATGGTAATTTCACCCCGGCTC
>JANPGD010000162.1:0-1850 GCA_031423845.1 Hyphomicrobiales bacterium
AAACCATTGGTGGGCCCGGCAGGACTTGAACCCGCAACCAAGCGGTTATGAGCCGCTAGCTCTAACCATTGAGCTACAGGCCCCCAATGGTGGCGCATGGCTACATTATTTTTTTCATCAAGGCTAGATCGTATTCTCACAGAACTGTGCTAGAATGACTCGATGAAAAAGCAAAGCCTAACTCCTCAAGCTGCTGTTGAGCAGCTCATCAGCCTCCATAAAACTGCAACCCAAGCCTTAAGAGACTGTTTGGAAACCTATTTCAAACATAAAATTGTGCCCACAGCAGAGCAAAAACGGCAATTCTGTTATCCTGAATTGCGCCTCACCTATACGTCCAGCGGCCTCCAGCCCTCAATCAGCCGAGCCTATGCAAAGTTTCAGGGCCCCGGCACTTATGTGACCACTATCACCCAACCAGCGCATTTTAAGCGCTATCTGATTGACCAACTCACGCATTTAGCGCGCGACTATGACGCCACTATTGAAGTGGAGCTTTCCACCCAACAAATTCCTTATCCCTATGTTTTGGAAAAGGGCAATGAATTTGGTTCTGGGCCAATAACGGCGGCAGAGCTTGCCTTGTATTTCCCTATCCCGGATTTAGCTTTGGTCGGCGATGAAATTGCCGATGGTCAGTGGGACCAAAAATCCGATCAGCCTTTGCCATTGGCATTGTTTGATGCGGTGCGTGTGGATTATTCATTGAAGCGTTTACAACATTATTCCGGCACGCACTGGGGCCATTTCCAACCTTGGATCTTGCTCACCAATTATCACCGCTATGTGGATCAGTTCATCAAATGGTCAGTCGAACAATTAAACTTAGACGGCCCCTATGAAGCGCTGCACATTCCCGGTGGAAAATCAATCACGCGCGGAATGACCCAAGCTCAAATCGACGACGTGTATGCTTCAAGCCAATGGCACAAATTTCAAATGCCAGCTTATCATCTCACAAGGCGTGATGGCGAGGGTGGCGTAACCCTAGTGAACATTGGAGTTGGTCCATCAAACGCCAAGAACATGACCGATCATTTAGCCGTGCTGCGCCCGCATTGTTGGTTGATGATTGGCCATTGCGGTGGCCTCCGCCATTCGCAACGCATTGGCGATTATGTATTGGCCCACGCTTATTTACGCGAAGACAATATATTGGACGATGTGCTGCCGCCGGAAATTCCAATTCCTGCACTCGCCGAAGTGCAAGTAGCTTTGCAGGAAGCTGCAGCAGACGTGACTGGCGAATCTGGCGAAGCGCTTAAAGCTCGTTTACGCACGGGCACCGTTGTGACCAATGATGATCGCAATTGGGAACTGCGCTGGACTGCTGAGAGAAAGCGCATCAACCTTTCACGCGCCATTGCCATTGATATGGAGTCTGGCACGCTGGCCGCCCAAGGCTACCGCTTTCGTGTGCCATACGGCACGTTGCTCTGCGTGTCCGATAAGCCCTTGCACGGCGAGATTAAACTGCCCGGTGCCGCCAACGCCTTTTATGACCGCGCCGTGGGCGAGCATTTGCTCATCGGTCTTGCGGCCCTAGATAATTTACGCCGCGAACGTTCTCGCCTGCATTCCAGAAAACTGCGCAGCTTCGACGAGCCGCCATTCCGCTAACATAGACTTGCCGTAATTTTTTGGCAGATGGCATTGGGGCAACATAGAAGGAATGACACGTCAATGTTAAAGTCAATTTTTACGGCAGTGCTGCTTTCCGCAATCGCCGCCATCACACCTGCATTTTCTGAGGATATGAAATTGGTTCGTAGCATTTCCCTTTCCGGCCATGGTGAAGTTCATGCCAGCCCTGATCTTGCAATCATCAGCATGGGTGTTCTGTCATCGGC
>JANPGD010000163.1:0-94433 GCA_031423845.1 Hyphomicrobiales bacterium
GTAAATTCGGCCGGTTTTAAAACCACGGTATTGCCCGCCGCCAAAGCAGGCGCAATTTTCCAAGCCAACATCAATAAAGGAAAGTTCCATGGAATAATCTGGCCGCACACGCCCAGCGGACCATAGCCCTTGAACTCTGTGGACATCAATTCTGCCCAGCCTGCATGGTGATAAAAATGGCGGGCAACCAGTGGAATATCAATGTCACGACTTTCACGGATGGGCTTGCCATTATCCATGGTCTCAAGCACCGAAAGGAAGCGCTCTCGTTTTTGGATGAGCCTTGCGATGGCGTACATATATTTTGCACGGGCATGGCCAGGAAGTTTGGACCACGAACCAAAAGCTTTCCGTGCTGCCTTCACTGCGGCATTCACATCAGCTTGCGAACCTTGCGCAACACGGCCCAACAAAGTGTCATTGGCTGGATTATTGACATCAAATTGAGCCTTATCACTGGCAGGCACAAAAGCTCCGCCGATGAAATGATTGAAGCCCGATTTGTGTTGTTCCAGCCATGCGGTGACGTGATCGCTGGCTTCTGGTGATGGGCCGTATTCCATGGTGTTGAGAACGTGTTTTATAGTTGGCATTAAATTAACCTCAGGCAAGTGCGTGATGTGACAGGGCAGAATAACGGCCCGTGATGAAATGTTCGAGTTGACGTTCAATGTCAGCGAGCATTGAACTGGCACCGAAGCGAAACAGATCGGGTTCTAGCCACTCACGACCCAGTTCCTCTTTCATTAAAATAAGCCATGCAATTGCATCTTTGGACGTGCGAATGCCGCCCGCAGGTTTGAAGCCAATTTTTTCACCCGTAAGTTCGCCGTAGTCACGAAGTGCGCGCACCATCGTCAGGCTCACTGGCAATGTGGCATTCACATCCTCTTTGCCAGTTGACGTTTTAATAAAATCTGCACCCGCCATCATGGCAACCATGCTGGCTTTATAAACATTGCGTTGAGTTTTCAAATCACCTGTAGCGAGAATGGCTTTGAGATGAGCTTCGCCACAGGCTTCGCGCATGGCGCTCACTTCGTCATAAAGTGCGGTCCAATCTTGCTTAAGAACTTGAGCCCGGTGAATAACAATATCAATTTCTCTTGCCCCTTGATCTACCGCATATCTGATTTCCGCAAGGCGCTGCGGCAAAGGTGTGAGCCCTGCGGGAAAACCAGTGGCGACTGAAGCAACTGGAATTCCAGAACCAGCCAAAGCCTTCACTGCAGGTGCCACCATGGTTGGATAAACACACACGGCACCGACTTTGGGGGGATCATCGCTCAGGTCAAGCGCCTCCACGATATCTTCACGCAAAGGCCGTTTAGCTTTTGCACAGAGCCTGTGAACACGCGCATCAGTATCATCGCCGGCCAATGTCGTAAGGTCGATACATTGCAGGGCCTTGACCAACCAAGCCGCTTGATATTCCTTTTTAACACTGCGACGAGTGGTTAGTGTTGCGGCGCGACGTTCGGTGGCTGAGAGATTGACTTGCACATTTTCAAACCATTCCACATGCAACGGTGTGCCCTTATTTCGTTGATAGGGATGATTATTACCGCTATTTTCGATCCTAATATCGTGACTAATCTTATCATCACTCTTCACGTCGTTTACTCCAATTGCCAACTCGCAATATACTGCGGCTTGGGTTGGGAATGTCGGTTGTCGCGGTGATTTCGTCAAGCAAAAGAATTAGATCATTAATGTTTAGGCAACGACCTTAGAATTTACCAATCGCATTGATGAAGATGCCATGAGAGTCATAAGACTGATCTCGGAGGTCATCTGAGAACCTTCCGAAATTATAGCCTAGGCCCATTTTGAAATTGTCGCCGAAGTGCCGATAGACCGCTACAAGTGCACCAAAATCAGTGCTTCCGGTCTCTGGTGTCCACAAAGCGCGACCTTCGATCAAGGCGTCCCAATCTTTGACGATATTCAAATCAGCACGCAGCACAGCCAGATGTGCAGAACTTTGTGTCCATCCGGCGCTACCATCACGGGGTTTGGTGGCACCAATTCGGAACCCATATTTTGCACCAACTGTGATAATATCAGTCAAACCATAATTCGCATCGGCTGATAGGATATGACTGAGTTGGGCTGGTCCGGACGTCGTGCCGTTGACGGCCACTTGGTCAAAACCTGGCACATCATAGAGGAATGTATATTTGAACAGTGCGTTCAATCGATCGTTTTTTGTGGGGCGGTAAGCGTAGCCTAACGAGGCCTCAACATAGTCGCCATTACGCGTTGTCTGCGTGGCATCAGTGAAGACTGCATCGAGATTGCCTTGGAAGCGCCAATCTTCCGAAGTGCGAATGCCGATATTGGTTGCAAAAAGATAAGACGTAAGATCACGCGTATTATCAGCTGAGTCTTCTAACCGAACTTCACCTTTCACTTTACCTGTATTATCATTGTCATCATGGTAGCCAGCCGAAAGCGCTAAGGCCTTACGATCAAAGTCGCTATTCTTAACAAGAGTTGTGGCATTTATGGAGTCATCAGTAATCGATCCAACTTCAATATTGCCGCCCAACATCCACCGCGATGATGGAGTATATTCAACACCATAAGTTTGCGCCAAAGTTTTGCGAACGCCAAACATATCATAGCTGTCTTCAGCGAAAATGGAGAGGTGTTCATTGTAGCGATGTTTCGCACCCGCAATGACAGATCCAAGATCGTCGCCATAAAGAGTCGTTGCGGCGACTGTGCGGTCAGTGTCCAGACGATAACCACCATAGTAAGTATCGTCAGCATTAGGGCTATAAGCAATTTTGGTTAGTCCGCCAAAACCGCCTGTTCCGTATGACACCTCCGCCGAGCCCGTCACTTTTTCACTCAGTTTTGTTTCTCCGCCGACACCGATGCGATTGTTCAGTTTACGCGCGCCAGAGTGGGTCACAGTGGCTTGTCCAAAAACATAAGCAGAATGATCTTCATCGGCCTTGTAGGCTAGTTTTGCGCCAACATCGGCGCGCGTTCCGTTATCTTGCGGTGTGCCCGTCAGCACCGCGCGCTGCGAATAACGAACACCCGGCGTAAAGGTGAAATGTTCGCCAAGTTCGGCGCCAACATGCCCTTCAATTTCTTGCTCGTTACGATCGCCGATTATGTCAATTGATGTGTAACTGCCGCCGAGTTTCACACGCTCTTGAACCGCGACCTCACCCTTTACACCCCAATCATTTTTGGTTTTGACCGCCTGTTCTTCAATCGATGAAAAACCACCATCTTTGTGATCATAATAGGCTGAGAGACTTCCCTTTGCTGCACCTTGGCTCAGGTCTGATAAATCCAAATGCATTTCAGCACGATAAGCAGTGGCGGTCTTTCCAGAAACCCCCGTATTTGGAACATCCCCAATTGTCAGACCACCATCACTGGAGATGGTATTTCCAAATCCCGGTCCTTGTGATTGAGCCACTTCTGCCTCGAAATAAGTTCCTTCCGTGGTTTGCAGACGCAGGTCCGCACCCAGCACAGTTTGATCTGCGGCGCCCGTTCTATCTTTAGCACCGGTCACACCGACTCGCAGATGATTACCGAGCCACTGTTGAGCACGGCCGCCGAAGGCATAACCTTTCACATCTGTTGCGGCAGGCGTAAACTCATAGGAAACCACCAAGCTGACGGGATTTCCGCCCAACGCGCCGTCATGCACAACACCGCTGCCACTTGCCGTCGAGTCGAGTGGAGTTTTTAATAATACCAGCCCTTGGATATAATCAACGGTGTAGTCCACACCATATTTTAAAATCCGTCGATCCAACACGCGGTTGGTAATTTTGTCTTGGATGATTACCGAAATCGTTTCAGAGCCAACAGATATATCCTGATGTTTTAAGAAATAGGCTGAACCGCCAGTGCCGCGCAGCACATCGCGCTGTGGCAAGGTTCCGGGTTGGGCCGCATAGGCCGAAGCCTCAGTTTTGCGTTCGCCATTTGGCAAAGTTGTATCCGAGCGATAGACCGCGCTTACGCCATAGAGTGCCCGCTCATTGCGGAGATATTTCGTGCCCGTTATTTTGGTTTTAAAATTACCCCACATGACATGGCTATCACCGCGCTCTAAGCGTACATAAAATTTTCCGCGGGTGGGCGCATCTTCGATTTTTGTCGAGTCGTCTCCATAAACTGGATAGTATTTGTTGGGGTCTATGCGCGATAAGAATTGGCGAGGGTTCTTGCCATCCAAGCCAGTCAGCAAATGGTTGAAGTCTTCTTCACCCGTATCGGCAGCTGCCGTGAGCAAGGTTCTGCCCTTGATTTTACCTTTCACATAGAATGCCAGACGCCCCTTGGTGTAAACATTGTCAAACTCACCGGGCGAAACAGCTTGAACCGCGTTTGAGCCAAAGCGTTTTCCAATCGTTAGATCAGCCAAGCCCACATAAAACCACTCACTAGAGGGGATATTAATGGCCCGTATAAACTCAATGCCCTTGGCTTTCTTGTCTTTAACTTTGACTGAAATGTTATGATCACCCGGTGGTAAAATTCGTTGCACAACGAATTTTCCTGACGCATCAACAGGCAACGTCTCTCCCATAATGGTGACGACATCTTGATTGATCACGTTGCTGCCGAACACCATAACAGCGCCACCATAGACTGGGATATTGCGCAATGCTGTTCTGTCTTCGCCATAGCCCGGCGCAATTGCTGCATCCTTAGGTTCATGCTGTTCGATGGCACTATTGGTGCGCGCCAAAGTAAGGGGCTGCGTTTCGTCGAACCTGCCCTTATTGTCATAAACACGCAAAATGTAAGTGAAGTCCTTAGGGCCAGTCGCTGGCATTTGCCATGTGGCGGTGCCGTTAGCCTCAACGGCAACGACAGCAAACTGACTTCTATTCTGCGCCTCGTAAATCCGAATTTCGCCTTTAGAAACCCAAGATCCATAATTCAGGGATATGAGGAAATTGACGTTTTCGCCGCCATGATAAGTGCGGCGCACAGGAAACGTTGAGACATTCAACATTGGCTTAACGTCGAGCCCGTCAAATTTAACTTGAATATCGACAGCTTCCAAAGCCACATCGGTGGAACGTTGACGGTCTGCTATTTTTTTGGATCCAGAGACAACTTGACCATCGACGCTAATAGCATAACCGACGCTTGGCGCATCATTCAATCTCTCGAGCTCAGTGTTGTTGCCCTTCACTAGATCAGCGGTCATCGAGTCGTCCAATACGGCTCCCCGGAGTTGATTCTCACAAATTTCAACCTGACAGATTTTCGATTTTGCCAGCGTAGTTTGTGCCGATAGAATGAGAACAACTCCGGATACTGCAAGTTTTAAGGTCATTGCAAAAGCTTTGGTAGTCATAGGGGGGTTCATGATTTCAGCTTTCACTTCACACCTACCACACGCGCTTCGATTGGCAGTTCGTGACGACCTGCTCGCGCTTTCCAAACTCTCTTGACAAGTGACTGAACCAACTTCAGTCGTTTACTTGCAATCTCACTGCCATCGCTGCCCACGTAGTAAGTGAGGCGCAGTGTTGATGGCTCTTTCACGAGAATGCTCACGAGTTGGCGCACAATGACTTGCAACTCGGGTGAAGATTCTTCGGCACCTTGATATAGCTTGTCTGTGAGGTCGAGGCGGATGACACGGGTGATTGATGCACCGAAGTTCAACTTCGTTACCTTGCCGCGCGTCAATCGCACAGTCCGCGGGTTCTCAGTTGTCACACGGTAACCGGTTGGCAACGTGCGGGTATCAAGTTTTAAGATAAAATTCGAGCCGATGTTTGCATCTGGAATATCGGCACAGCCCACGTGGAACCGTCCATTCTTGTCTGTGGTGATCAACTCACCTTTGACAGTGACAACGCGAACACCGGGCAATCCAATTTCGCCACCATCTTGATAGCCATTGCGATTTTTATCGTCGAACACTTTGCCAATGATGTCACCGCAATCGAAGACATGTTCGGCGATGATCTCAACGCTGGCCTGTGCTCTTGCAATGACTCCACCAGTTGCTGGGTTGATGAACTCGGCGTGATTGATTTGTGGCCCGGGCACAACATCTGCATTCACAACCAACTTCAGTATTAGCGTAATGGTGTTGCTGGCATTTGGCGTCAAACCAATAAATGTTAGTGTGTTGCCTGCGATGGTTGGAGTCACGCCTACGCCATTGGCGAGGCCTGAACCCGTTACAAAGTTAAAGCCTGCTGGCATCACATCCACAAAACTCGCGGGAGTGAACGACACATTTTTGGCTTCAATTGTGTATGTTATAATCTCTCCACGTTTGGCGGTCGCAACGCCAGCCGTTTTTGTAAATGTCGCTGGAGCAATAGGCAACGGATCAATGGCGATATGATTGTAAACGATATCGGGACTGCCCACTCCTATCGTAAATTTGGTGAAATAAACCGCCGGAGAACCAACAGCAGGCGGCGTATTTACGGCCGAGACATTGCAGGCCCCACCCGGAATTGCATCTATCGGGCACGTCAAACTATTCAATAGCCCTGCCTGCGAAGGCAATGCTGTTGAGACGCCAGTCAGATAGCCTGTCGGTGTCACAACCATAACGTGATATTCAGTTTGGCCGATTGGGCAAGCCGCAGCAGCTCCGGGGATGACTTCAAAGCGGTAGGCGCCCGTTGCATTGGTCACTTGGCCTTGCTGACCGGGCAAGAGACAAGCTGCTGGCAATGGTGTTCCGCCAGCGTCAGTCAAAGTGACTATGACGCCGCTCACTGGCAGGCGTGTGACGGAATTATAGACGATACCTGAAGGATCAATAGGTTCGTTTTGATCCGCTGTCGTTGTGCCTGGATTCAAGGTGACATTCAATAATGTGCCAATAACTGCACCAGTAGGCGATAGGAATACAACTTTATAACCAGTCGCCGGGGGTGCGCTGATAGAGTATGTCCCATTGGCGTCGGTCATAGCCGTGCCGACGATGGTGCCTGCGGCGTCGATCAATTGGACTGCATAGCCCGGACCAGCATTGGGATCGCCATTGAACAATCCATCGCCATTTTGATCGATGTAGACTGTGCCTGTAACAGCTGCAATTGTTGGGACCACAACAACCGTGGCTATGGCCGAGCTGCAATTATTGGGATTGCTAACCTCACAAATCGTATAGATAAAATCATAGGTTCCTGGCGCGGTCCCTGGAGCAACTGAGACTTGACCGGTTGACGGATCAAATGTGAGCTCCGGTGGCACTGGATTGGTCGGGTCAATTGTCAAGACGACGTTAGGTGGTGAGACAACAGAAACACCGTATGTGTCATTGCCAAAAATGTTGAACACATTTGCATTGCCCGTGAGGCCATCAATATTGGTTGCCGTATCATTGGTGGCAAGCAAAGGCCTGCGTAACAAAGGTGTGACGGTTGGATCGTCTTTTCCAACACCCGTGCCATAGTTGGCGTGGTTTGTGCCATCAGCAGGTTTGTCGCTATCAGATATATCACTCACGGGCGGGCCAATTGCAGGGTTACCCGTGACTGAGGCCGTGTTTGCAAAATTGGGGTTTGTAAGATCAGTGGCGGTTAAAGTGTAAGATGCTGTGAATGTCGTGTTGTCGGTCGCACTCGCATTCAGGCTTGCGATCGGGCCACCAACAACAGTTACTTTCGGATCTGTCACCACGATATTAGCGAGTGTGACGTTGCCAATATTTCTAACACTGAAGGCGTAGCTTATAGTTTCGCCAACTTGCGCAAAACCATCACCGTTTTGGTCTATGAATGTTGATGACTTCACCAAACCAATTGCAGCAGCAGAAGGAAGTGTCGTTGTGTTGGTTGCAGGAGCCGTTACCGCAGGTCCGGTCGGAGGCGTGCCGGAAACTGTAGCATTGTTCACGAAAGTGCCAGCATTCACGTCACTTGCAGTCAAGGTGTAGAGTGCAGTGAACGTGGTGCTGTCCGTTGCACCCGCGGCAAGCGAAGCGAGCGGTCCGCCAGCCACTGTAGCCAAAGCATCCGTCACGGTGATATTGCTGAGGCTTACGTTGCCAGTATTGCGAACTGTAAATACATAAGCAATTGTGTCACCCACATTGGCAATGCCGTCGCCGCCATCATTGAGGGTGCCGTCTTTTGTCAAAGTCATTGTGGGCTGTGGTGACAAATTGGTGGTGTTAGTCGCGGGTGTTGTCACCACTGGGCCCGTTGGAGGTGTACCCGAAACCGAGGCATTGTTTATCACGCTACCAGAATTCACATCAGCAGCGGTGAGAGTGTAAAGCGCTGTGAATGTTGTGGTGTCGATTGCGCCAGTGGCAAGAGACGCGAGTGGTCCACCTGACACAGTTACAAGTGGATCCGTGACCGTCACATTGGTCAGTGTCACGTTGCCAGTATTTTGGACTGAGAATATATAACTAATAGTATCGCCAGCATCTGCACGACCATTGCCACCATCATTCAAAGTTCCAACTTTGGTGAACGCAAATGAAGGGACGGAAGGAAGCGGCGTAGTGTTCGTTGCCGGCGCCGTAACAGCTGGACCTGTTGGAGGTGTGCCCGAAACCGTAGCATTATTTACAATCGTTCCAGCGTTCACATCCGCCGTGGTTAAAGTGTAAAGTGCTGTAAATGTCGTTGCGTCAGTCGTTCCTGCCGCGAGAGTGGCAAGTGGCCCACCTGATACTGTGACCAATGGATCGGTTACAGTAATTGCGTTGAGTGTCACGTTGCCTGTGTTCTGCACAGTGAACACATATGAAATGGTGTCACCAACATTGGCCACGCCGTCACCGCCGTCATTCAATGCACCAACTTTAGACAATGCCAATGAAGGTGCGGACACTAAGGGTGTTGCTGTTGAACCAGGTGCCGTAATTGCTGGGCCAGTTGGTGGCGTGCCCGTAACCGTGGCGTTGTTCAAGACAGCTCCGGCATTTACGTCAGCCGCGGTCAGCGTGTAGAGTGCCGTGAATGTCGTGCTATCGGCGGCCCCTGCAGCAAGTGAAGCAATTGGTCCACCAGACACCGTAACAAGCGGGTCTGTTACATTAATATTTGTGAGCGTGACGTTACCTGTGTTCACAACGGTGAAGGTGTAAGAAATAGTGTCGCCAACATTGGCTATGCCATCACCACCATCATTCAAACTGCCGTTTTTTGCCAATGTCATGGCGGGGGCCGCTGCGAGATTGGTAGTATGTGTAGCCGGAGCAGTGACCGCTGGGCCGGTTGGTGGTGTACCCGCAACCGTGGCAGTGTTCACCAAAGTTCCGGCATTCACGTCTGACGCCGTCAAAGTATAAAGGGCAGTGAATGTAGCAACGTCCGTCGCACCCGCTGCAAGCGAGGCAAGAGGGCCACCCGAGACGGTCACCAAGGCATCGGTCACAGTCACATTTGTCAGTGTTACGTTGCCAATGTTTTGAACTGTGAACGCATAGGAAATCGTGTCCCCAATATTGACAACACCATCGCCACCATCATTGAGAGTTCCAACTTTGGTCAGTGCCAATGAAGGGGCTGGAGGAAGCGTTATAGTGCTGGTCGCCAGAGCGGTAACCGCAGGTCCTGTTGGAGGAGTACCCGCTACTGATGCCGTGTTAACCAGCGTGCCAGCATTCACATCAGCAGTCGTCAAGGTGTAGACTGCCGTAAACGTGGTTGTATCCGTCACACCTGCAGCAAGCGAGGCAAGTGGACCGCCCGAAACTGTTACCAATGGATCAGTCACGGTCACGTTTGTCAGTGATACGTTGCCCGTGTTTTGCACGGTAAACACATAAGAAATTGTGTCGCCAATATTGGCAATACCGTCACCGCCATCATTGAGAGTGCCAACCTTGGTTAATGCCAATGATGGAGCAGATGCAAGCGGAGTAGTGGTCGAACCTGGTGCTGTGATGACTGGGCCAGTTGGCGGTGTGCCTGTAGCTGTAGCGTTGTTCAAAACAGTCCCAGAATTCACATCGGGGCTGGTCAGGGTGTAGAGAGCTGTGAACGTGGTTGTATCCATCGCTCCTGCCGCAAGAGAAGCTAGCGGACCGCCCGAGACTGTTACCAATGGATCCGAAACGCTTACATTGGTGAGCGCAACGTTTCCTGTGTTTTTCACGGTAAACACATAACTGATTGTGTCACCAATGTTGGCCACACCATCGCCACCATCATTCAGATTTCCAGCTTTAGATAAAGTCATCGCAGGAACTGATGGTAAGTTTGTCGTATTACTTGCGGGCGCAGTTACCGCTGGGCCAGATGGTGGCGTGCCAGCAACAGATGCAGTGTTCACTAAAGTGCCAGCATTCAAGTCTGCAGCAGTCAAAGTGTAGAGCGCTGTGAATGTTGCTGTATCGGTCGCACCTGCAGCAAGTGAGGCCAGTGGTCCCCCAGAGACTGTCACTAAAGCATCTGTCACAACCACATTGGTAAGCGTTACGTTGCCCGTATTTTGAACCGTGAATACATAGCTGATGGTATCGCCAATATTGACCACCCCGTCTCCACCATCATTCAAGGTTCCCAGTTTGGAAAGCGCAATCACGGGAGCCGATGGGAGATTTGTGGTGTTGGAGGCCGGCGCTGTTACCGCCGGACCCGAAGGTGGTGTGCCAACAACCGTAGCATTATTCACAAAAGATCCGGCATTCACGTCAGACGTTGTCAGCGTGTAAAGTGCGGTGAAGGTCGTCGCATCAGTTGCGCCTGCGGCTAGCGAAGCGAGGGGGCCACCGGAAACTGTCACCAGAGGATCTGTTACTATGACTGCGGTCAGTGTCACGTTGCCGATGTTTTGAACTGTGAAGACGTAAGAAATCGTGTCACCCACATTGGCCACGCCATCGCCACCGTCGTTCAATGCTCCGACTTTGGTTAAGGTCAACGATGGTATTGATGGGAGAGTGGTTGTGTTCGTCGCTACAGCGGAAACATCCGGCCCTGTTGGTGGTTTGCCTGTTACTGAAGCACTATTCACCAAAGTTCCCGCGTTCACGTCAGTAGCCGTCAGAGTGTAAAGTGCAGTGAAGGTCGTCGCATCAGTTGCGCCTGCAGCTAACGAAGCGAGAGGCCCACCGGAAACAGTTACCAAAGGATCCGTAACTGTCACAGCGGTGAGTGTTACGTTGCCAGTGTTTTGAACTGTGAAGACGTATGAAATCGTATCGCCGATATTCGCAACACCATCGCCACCGTCATTCAATGTTCCAATTTTTGTCAGGGTTATGGCGGGAGCGGCTGGAAGATTTGTTGTATTCGTCGCAGGTGCCGTGACATCTGGACCGGTAGGAGGCGAGCCTGTTACCGTGGCGTTGTTCACCACAGTTCCAGCATCCACATCGGTTGCCGTCAATGTATAGAGCGCTGTGAATGTGGTGCTATCGGTAGCGCCTGCGCCTAAGCTTGCAAGCGGTCCACCGGACACGGTGACCAGGGCATCAGAAATCGCCACGTCTGCGAGGGCAACGTTACCTGTGTTCTTGACAGTGAACACATAGCTGATGGTATCGCCAATATTGGCCACTCCGTCACCGCCATCATTCAAGGTTCCAACTTTGCTCATGGTCATGGATGGAACTGGAGGAAGGTTCGTCGTGTTGCTGGCTGGTGCCGTAACGGCTGGGCCTGTTGGCGGCAAACCTGCGACAGTCGCATTGTTGACAAAGATGCCCGCGTTCAGGTCTGCTGCCGTCAACGTATAAATTGCTGTAAATGTTGTCGCGTCGGTGACACCCGATGCCAGCGAAGGAATTGGCCCGCCATTCACCGTAACCAGTGGATCACTGACTGACACGCTGGTCAGAGTTACGTTGCCAGAATTTTTGACCGTAAATACATAGGAGATCGTATCTCCAGCATCAGCTTGACCATTGCCGCCATCATTCAATGTTCCAACTTTAGTCAGAACGATTGAAGGAACAACGGGCAGAACTGTGGTGTTTGTGGCCGGCGCTGTGACAGCGGGTCCAGTTGGTGGTGTGCCTGCAACTGAAGCATTGTTCACAAACGTACCGGCATCAATGTCAGTGGCGGTTAAGGTGTAAAGCGCTGTGAAAGTTGTTGAGTCTGTAACGCCTGCTGCAAGCGAGGCAAGGGGTCCGCCCAATACAGTCACCAAAGGATCGGTCACAGTGACTGCAGTGAGCGTCACGTTACCCGTATTTTGAACAGTAAATACATAGGAGATGGTGTCACCAACATTGGCCACACCATCGCTGCCATCATTCAGTGTGCCAGTTTTAGTGAGCGCCATGCTCGGCACCGCTGACAGAGTTGTCGTGTTGGTCGCTGGAGCCGTAACATTTGCACCAGTCGGCGGCGCACCTGTTACCGTGGCGTTATTCACTAAAATCCCAGCATTCACGTCTGTCGCGGTCAAAGTGTAGAGCGCCGTGAAAGTTGTAGTATCAATCACACCAGCTGCCAAATTGGCAAGCGGGCCACCTGATACTGTGACCAGAGGGTCGGTCACGGTGACTGCCGTCAGGTCAACGTTTCCGGTGTTTTGCACCGTGAATACATATGAAATTGTGTCGCCAACATTGGCCACACCGTCACCACCATCATTGAGCGTGCCAATTTTGGTCAGGGCCAATGCAGGAAGTGTGGGAAGTGTTGTGGTGTTGGTCGCAGGCGCTGTTACAGGGGGGCCAGTTGGTGGTGTGCCGGCGACTGAAGCATTGTTGATCACGCTACCAGAGTTCACATCAACGGCTGTTAACGTGTATAGCGCTGTGAAAGTGGTAGTATCTGTAGCACCTGCAGCGAGGGAGGCCAGTGGCCCGCCCGTTACGGTGACCAGCGGATCCGTTACTGTGACATTGGTGAGGGTGACGTTACCGGTGTTCTGCACTGTGAACACATAAGAAATTGTATCTCCTGCATCGGCGCGGCCATTGCCGTCGTCGTTTAATGTTCCAACTTTAGTGAGGATCATACTTGGATCAGCAGCCAGCGGTTGGTTTGCTATCGCGGTGTTGGTTATGGGTGGACCTGTTGGCGGGTTAGCTGTGATCTGCGCTGTGTTAGACCGTGTGCCTGCATTGAGATCAGCCGTCGTTAATGTATAGACAGCTGTGAAAGTCGTACTATCAATTGCGCCTGGTGCTAGTGTTGCAATAGGCCCGCCAGACACAGTTACCAGCGGATCGGTAACCATCACATTGGTGAGTGTCACGTTTCCTGTGTTCTGCGCGGCGAATGTGTAAGTAATGGTGTCGCCCACATCGGCGCGGCTATTGCCACCATCGTTCAGTGTTGCAGTTTTTGAAAATATAATTGCAGGCGACGCCGAGAGTGGTGTTGAGAGCGTATCGGGCACCGACACATCAGCACCAATTGGGGGAGTGCCTTTTGCATTCGCCGTATTGTCACGAAGACCTGCATCAATATCGGTTTGCAATAAAATATATGTGCCCGTGAAAGTCGTCGTGTCGGCGGCACCGGGTGCCAAAGTGATAGCACTGCCCAGAACCGTAATCAGTGGATCAGTCACACTCACATTTGTCATTGTGACGTTGCCGGAGTTTTCGACCCTGAACGTGTAAATGATCGTGTCGCCTGCATCGGCACGCAAATTGGCGCCGAGATTAAGCGTTGCGGTTTTATTGAAAATCAAAGCTGGTGTTTGCGCGGCATTGACTGTGGCGTTGGCGGTTTGGTTTACAGTTGTATTAATTGGGTCTTTGCCTGTTACTGAAGCCGTGTTTAACACACTGCCCCCATCAATGTCAGCTTGAGTCACTGCATAATTTCCTGAGCACGAATTATTCGTCGCGCCTGGGGCCAAAGTTGCAATGGTGCAAGCTGGCGCAGTTATCAAAGCGGGTATGAGAGGGTCGGTGACTTTCACGTTCGAAAGTGTAACGTTACCGGTATTCGTCACTGCGAAAACATAGCCAATCACTTCTCCCGGCGTTGAGAAGCTGGAGAGTGAAGGTGTTTTTGTAAGTTGCAAAGTGGGTGCAGCAGCCGGCATTGGAGTGGTCAAACTATCGTCCACAGTAACAGGCGTGCCTTGTGGACTTATACCTGCTGCATGAGCGGTATTTACAATGGAGCCCGCATCAATATCACCTTGGGTGACAGTGTAGAGGCCCGAGCATGTCGTATCCGTGGCTGTCGGCGCCAGAGTTGTAATCGTACATGATAGCGAAGGGATTAAGGGATCTGTCACACTGATATTTGAGATCGTCTGGTTGCCAGAGTTGGTCACCGCAAAGCCATAGGTGAGCACTTGGCCAACAGTGGTCACGGGCAATGTTGCAGCGGATTTTACCAGCGTAATCGCAGGCGACTTAATCGCGGTTGATGTTTCTCTATCGGGTGCTGACGTCACACTGATGGGTGACGAACCAAATTTTGTCTGAGCAAAGGCGGTGTTCGTCACATAGCCTAGGTCGAGATCCGCCTGTGTCACAGTGTAAGTCGCAGAACAGCTATTGGTATCGCCCGGTATAAAGTTTGTAACAAAACAGAAGAATGTTCCAGTCTTATCATCCACGATATTTATATTTTTAGTCAGTGTAACGTTGCCGGTGTTGGTCACGTTAAAGGTGTAGGATAACACATCGCCCACTGCACTGAACGAAAGGGTGTTGGCGATCTTATCGACAGTCAATGCTGGCATAGCACTTGCCGGAATTATTGCACTTGTTGGTGGAGATACCGTTGTACCATCTGTCGCTGTGGCCAAGTTTGTGACGGACCCTAAGTCGAGATCGTCTTGGGTCACTATGTAGGTCGCGGTGCAGAGCAAAGTATTATTAGGAGCTGCAGGGGTTAACCCGCCGGGCTGCAATGCAGGGCAAGTAACTGAGCCACCTGCCCCACTAATGACATTGTCTGAAACCGTGACTGGTGCCGTAATGGTTGTGTTACCTGTGTTGGTAACCAGATATTCATAGTCAACTTGATCACCAACAACTGTGAAGTTTACATTCACAGGAGTTTTTACAATCGACATCGATGGATTTTTGATTGCCAAAATTGTAATTTGGTCGGACGGCGAAGTGGTGCTGCCAGAGGTGGCGGAGGCCGTGTTGACAACTTGACCAGCGTCAATATCAGCTTGGACAACATTATAGGCTGCGGTGCAGGAAAGTGTTGCACCCGGCGCTAATCCGAGAGGCGGTTGAGCTGCGCATGTGACCGTGCCCCCTGCCCCATTCACCACATCATCGACCACGGTGATCGGTGTTGCCAATGTCACGTTGCCTGTATTTGTGACCAAATAATTGTAGTTTAGCTGCGTACCCACGGCATCAAAACTGGTCGAGGTAGTGGTCTTATCGATGGTCATTGAAGGCGCAGGTGGAAGAGTGACGGTTTCGCCGTCTGTGGCACTCACCGTTGCGTTGCGTGGATCTTTACCATTGGCTGTGGCACTATTTACAATCGTGCCCGCATCGACATCGGCTTGCGTCAAGGTATAGGTCGCGGTGATTGATGTAGAATTTATCGCGCCGGGAGCCAGCGTGATGGGGCCACCGGAAACAGTTACCCCAACCAAAGCATCAGTAATGCCAATTGAGGTAAGTGTCGTGTTGCCCGTATTGGTCACGGTGAATGCATATGAAACTTGATCCCCCACATCAGCACGGCCATTGCCGCCCATCATCAGAGTTCCAGTCTTCAACAACGTCATCGATGATTGATTTCCAATCGTTGTCGAAGCGGTGTTGTCGGGAGATGTTGTATTGGTATTATCGGGCTTCTTACCTGTGCTTTTTGCTGTGTTGGCCAAACCGTTTGTAATACCAGCAGCATTGTTCACATCAGTCTGACTCAAGATATAGGTAGCCGAGAAATTTTGGAAAGCGCCGGGAACCAATGTCGTAGGTGCTGGCGTGAAAGCCGACAAAGAATTCGTACCAGCAATGCCATTAAATTTTGGACCAACATCCACCGGTGTCACGTTATTCAACGTCAAGTTACCCGTGTTCGTCACACGGTAGTTAAATGTGATAACGTCCAAGCCATCAGTCTCAGTATTAATTACACCATTGCTTGTCGTCACTGACGGAATACTCTTCAGCGTTGTCAAAGCGCCCGATTGAGCGATGCTGGTGGTGGCAGTCGCACTTTGGATAGTTGTTTGCGATGTTGTAACGCTGGCGATGTTCACAATGTTCAAGCCGCTATCCATATTGGCTTGAGTGACGACATAGGTCGCAGTGTAACTCCAAGTTTCGCTTACATCGATTTTGCTGTTGGTATTGATATCGCCACTCGACAATGTTGGCCCTGACGTCAGTGTCAGTGCACCGTTTTGCGTGAGCGCGTCACTGAGAATCACACCTGTCAAAGTTACGTTGCCAGTGTTGGCGACGTTGATTGTGTAAGCAATAGTCGTTGGCAAAGCCGATACGGAACTCGTGCTGGGTGTTTTCGTAATTGCTAGAGATGGGCCACCTACAATTGTTGTCTTGGCTGTTGATGGAGCAGAAGTCGTCGATGCTCCACTCGGTTGCGTGCCCGCCGCTGTGGCCGTGTTTTCCACACCATTCACCACACCTGCCGCATTGTTCACGTCAGTTTGGCTGAGGGTATAGGTGGCCGTGAAAACTTGGGTGGCATTTGGGGCGAGTATTGCCGTTAGTGGCGCAAAGGCACTCAAGGTGCCAGTTCCTGAAATCGTCGCAAATGTCGGGCCAGCGTCAATTGGAACTGCATTTGTCAATGTGACATTGCCCGTATTCTTCACTGTGTAGGTATAGACAATGGTGTCGTTGCCATCCGTTTTTGAATTTGAAACGCCAGCTGAAACTGTTGGCGCTGCTGCAGATTTGGTGAGTGTCAGTGTCGACGATTTAGGAATTGTTGTCGATGCTGTCGACACGGGAGAAGTCGTCGTACCACCACTTGGCTGTGTGCCAGTCGAAGTTGCGCTATTAACAACACCGTTCGCGATGCCCGCTGCATTGTTAACATCGGTTTGCAGCAATGTATAAGTTGCTGTGAAAACCTGTTGTGCGCCGGGCGCAAGAGTTGCGGATAATGGCGCAAATGCACTCAGGCTCCCTGTGGCAGCGGACCCACCAAATGTTGGGCCAGCGTCAACCGGTTTCACATTGGTGAGCGATACGTTACCTGTATTGGTTACAGTATATGTATAAGTGATCGTATCATTGGCATCCGTGAGAGTTGTTAATGTGCCGCTTGATATTGTCGGGGTAGCCGCAGCTTTTACAGTCGCCAATGTCGATGACAATGGAATGGTGGCTGTGGCATTTGAAGAGGGAGAAGTCGTGGTCGTGCCGTTGGGCATTTGACCCGAAGCGGTCGCAGAGTTGGTGACACCATTGCTAACACCCGCCGCATTATTGATATCAGCTAAAGCCAGCATGTAAGTGGCTGTAAAAATTTGAGTGGCACCCGGCGCAAGTGTTGCTGTTGCGGGCGTGAAAGCGCTCAAGGCGTTCGTGGCGGCAATTGCATTGAACTGTGGCCCTGTATCGATGGGTGCGACATTAGTCAGTGTCACGTTGCCGTTATTCTTTACGGAGTAGGAGTATGTAATCGTATCGCCAGTATCAGTAATGCTCGATGAGCTGCCCAAATTGATCGAGGGTCCTGTTGCCGATTTGATTGTAGCGAGAGTTGAGATCAACGGAATCGTGCTGAGCGTTGTTGACGGACCAGAGTTTACAGGTGCGCCAATCGGCGGTGTGCCCGTGGCAGTCGCTGTATTCGACATCCCATTGGTTACACCCGCAGCATTATTCACATCAGTTTGTGACAACGTATATGTGGCCGTGAAAACTTGGTTGCCGCCCACTGGAGTTGTTGCTGTTAACGGCGCGTAAGAGGAGAGTAAATTTGTTCCGTTGATGCCATTAAATTTTGGTCCGGAATCAACTGGTTTTGCTGCCGTCAGCGGAACGTTGCCAGTGTTGATAACGGTATAAGTGTAAGTGACAATGTCGCTGGCGTTGATGATTGCATCTAAGCCTGGGTCAATCGAGGTTGCTTTACCAACACTGAGCGCTGGTGCGGGAACGAATGTGTTTGTAATCGTGCAGGTCGCGTTATTGGACGACCCTAAAACGAGACTGCTTCCGGTTAAAGTTCCCGCTGAGCAGCTCCATGCGCCACCTGTGTAACTGGCCAGGGACGATTCACTGAGGGTGTAAGTGCCAATATTTATCATTGCATTTGTCACTGCGGGTGCAGCACTAATACCAGTAATGATCGTGGGGCCAGTTGCGGTCAGTGTGAAGTTTGCGGTCGTTGCCACACCACCACCTGTATTCACCACAGATTTAACTAAAGTCAGCTTTGGCTTGTCGTCATTATTGATTGAGCAGCTTGCTGATTGTCCTGCTGTGAGAACGAGGCTATTGCCCGTCAGTGTGCCAGCCGTACAACTCCAGGAACCCGGGACATAGTTTGCCGTGGCCGCGCCAGACTCAGTCAGAACATAAGTTCCAGCATTCACAGAGGCATTGGTTACAGCAACAGCACCTGTTACTCCGGAAATTGTGGTCGGGCCAGTTGCAGTTAGCGTGAAATCGCCCACTACATTTGAACCGCCCGTATTGTTGGTGACGGTTTTGATAAGGGTCAGCTTAGGAAGTTTGCTGTTGGTAAAGTTACACGTGAGATCGGCGCCCGGCTTCACATTGGCGGCCAGCACTGTGAGTGTATTTCCTGACAGAGTACCAAGGGAACCAGCATTGCCAGTGATGGCACTGTTGGCATCAGTACAGGCTGCTGATGTAATAACATAGCCTGCAGCCAGTGTTTCAGTCAGGGTAATATCGGTGCTAAGAGCTGTCACATTAATAGCGGTCGGCACGGATGGTGTTGCAGTTGAAACCGCCGTTGTGGTGATGCTGGCTGGTGGAGAAGCGAGATTGGTCTGCGTAAATGTGAAAGGACCGCCAAAGTCACCGAGTGTGGTTTTTTGCACTTTCATGGTTGGAGTTTTGGTGTTGGTAAAAGTACAGGCGATGTTTGATCCCGCTGCTGTTGCGGCAACATCGAGGACAAGCGCACCAGTTGAAAGATTAGCATTGGCTGTCCCACCCAAGCCTAAGCCTGTGCATGAGACTGAGGCCAAAGTATAGTCTGCAGGAATGGTTTCATTTATGGTTGTTGATGTGGCCGCCGCTGCCAATGTTTGAGTGGCACCTGTAACTCCCAGACCACCTGAAGATATTGTTGTGATTGTCTGGCTGGTCCAACCATTATTGCCCGTAAAAGTGAACCCACCTACGGCACCGTTGCTAATTTTTGTGAGTGTCAGTTTGGTTGGTGCGACCGTAATAGAAGCGGTGCTGGCATCGTTGGAATCTCCTGAATTAAAATCCGTTGCCGTCGCGGTGTTGTTGAAAATGGTCCCTGCTGCCACGGTGGCGACAGGTGTTTGTTGGAAGGTGAAAGTTTGTATCTGCCCTGAAGCTAGGGACGAGGGACATGTTATTGTTCCTGCCGAATACGTACAGGCACCTGCTGGTCCAGACGATGTAAACGCAGCTGGTGTAGAAAGACTTGTGACAGGCGCCACATCGGTAACAACTAAAGGATTGCTCGCAGGATCGTCTGGGCCTTGCATATCAGCAGCGCCCAAATTTTTCACAACCATGGTCCATGTAAAAGGTTGGTTCGCCGCAGCAGTTATTGGCGACACCGTTTTGGTCATCGACAAATCGTAACATTGCACAGTCAAGGGCGTTGTTGCCGAACGCGCAGCAGTCATACCGATAATATCTGTGGTGCCGGAGGTGCTGGAGCGATCCAGAGTTGAGGCCGTATTCGAAATTGTTGTGCAGGCAGCTTTATTTGAAGTCACTTGTTCGTAAGTGATTGTCAAAGTTTCACCAGAGTTCAACCCGCGTGTGCCGCCAGTTGGTGCACCAGGAGCTGATGACGCATCATAGGCCCGTGAACAAACGGTGCTGGTTGGCATTGCAGCGCCAACCGTCACACCCGTGCATGAGATAGCTCCACTGGCCATATTGGCGTTAGTGCCGCCACTCGACGAGACCGACAAAACTTTGAATGCAGGAGATACGGCGGAATTCACTGTAGCTGGCAATGTATCGGCCAAACTCACGGTGTCACCACGAGTCATGGCATCAGGGCCAGTGTTTGTTACACTGACGGTCCAAACTGCTTTTGCACCGGCATTTACAGGTGAAGGACTAGCTGATTTGGTTATTAGCAAGGTGTAAAGGCAAGGTATCCAATCGATGGTTGCTGCGCCGACCACTCCATTGCCACCGAATGTGGGGGATGCTGGGCCAACTGCCCCTGTTATGCTGGTTGGTGCAGTGCCACCTAGAATTGGAGAGGTTGCAGCCACATAACTTGAACCGCCGCCGCCACCGCCGCCGGAGAGAACATTGTTGAGCTCAGATGCACCGCCACCGCCACCTGTATAGCCACCGCCACCGCCACCGCCCGAATCATTGTCGACATCATTACCGCCGTTGCCTCCGACCCCAGATCCAGGGCCGCCACCGGAATATCCCGTGCCAGCAAACCCATTGAATGTCGCGTCCAGAGAATTAACGCCGCCTATACCTCCTGAAGCTATTTGGCCACCTTGACCACCGCCAACTATGCCGTTGGATTGAACGCCGGCGTTGCCTGTCGTACCAGCGACAACGACTCCAGCGCCTATTCCGGAAAAACCAGCTGCTCCACCTAAACCAGCAGGGGTATTTTGATGAGCTGCACTGCCGCCGCCGCCACCGCCAGCAATGATGATCGGGATCCCAGCTATAACAAGCGCTGAGCTGCCACCACCGCCCGCACCCCTGTGGGTGTATCCCGCAATTATTGCACCGCCATAGCCGCCTGCCGCATAACCTGTGCCACCCGGTGCTGATCCACCATTCACGATATTGTACACGCCACCGCCAGCAGCAGCGCCTGTGACGGCTTGCAACGGCAACACTTTAAAGGTCGCTCCAATAACAGCACCCGCAGCGCCAACCCCGCCCGTGCCACCATTTGTGGGTGATGAACCACCGCCCCCTCCTGTGACCACCATTTTGCCGCTGCAAGTGCCATCGGGCACCACTGTCGATATCGTTGCGGCAGTCGTTTGGCTAAAGGATGCTGGGTTCGCAGCAGGATCGGCACCTGCCGGCGTTGAATAAAAAGCTGAAGCGGCAGCGCCAGAAAGAAGAGCAAAGGAGCGCGCTTTTTTTAACAGGCGCGAAATGAATGTGGCACCAAGGCTTTGACCCATTGGTGTATTACACTTTTCTGCAAGGGCAGTTGAAGCAACTGAACACTGACCAACAACCTGCCTAACTTGGCTCATATTTTAGTACCCTTGGAATTGAACAAGACTCGACGCGCCTGGAAACGCTGGCGTTGCTCAACATTAAAATTGGAATGGGGTTGCCTGCATTCACCTGCTGCAACACATGGACGCCTAGAAACTGAACTAACGGCCTACCGCGCCAACCAAATTGCAACATCTGGTTAGGTCTTGATTAACCATTCAACTAATAGTTTTAATAAAACGTAAATTTGTCACTTTCAGTTGCAAAATGTTCAATTTTTAAGCGTTTTCAAAACGAACTTCAATTTCAAATTGCGTTTTGTTCGTCATGAAAAGCGGATGCAACAATATGCGATTATCTCGCGCTCAAAGTTTTGGCGAGATGGTCAACTTCAGTGAATAAAGTTAGTGGCGGAGATTATTAAAGGCTCAGGCCAAAGAATAGTGGCGTTGATCAATTCAATGTCGCTTACACGCGCCAGAACACAAATGTGAACCACGCGGCACTGATCACTAAGCCACCCCAAATTGCGTCGCTGGCAAAACCAACCCAACCAAGCATAATAAAACAACTGCCGAGTATGCTGATGAAAAGACGATCACCGCGCGTGGTGTCGAGGCCGAATGCGCCGTGTCTTGGGCCGCCGCCTGGAACTTTATATTCCCAAAAACCCATCACTGCGATAGACGCAAATATAGCAATGAAGAATACAGCGGTTGGCCATGTCCATGCCATCCATGAAAGATCGAGCATGTTCGCCTCCTAAACGCGACCAAGGGCAAAACCCTTGGCAATATAATTGCGCACAAAATAAATAACGATAGCCCCGGGTATTAACGTGAGTGAGCCTGCAGCAGCGAGCAAGCCCAATTCATAGCCTGATGCACTGGCCGTTTTAGTCATCACAGCGGCAATGGGTTTTGCAGCTACTGAAGTTAGATTTTTTGCAAGCGGCAATTCCACCCAAGAGAACATGAAGCAGAAGAAACAAGCCACACCGATGCCCGCAGCAATAGTAGGCACAAAAATGCGGAAAAAGAAATGCGGTAAGTAATAACCATCAACAAATGCGGTTTCATCCAAAGCTTTAGGAACACCACCCATAAAGCCTTCCAAAATCCACACCGCGAGTGGCACGTTAAAAAGCGTGTGCGACAGCGCAACAGCCCATGGTGTGTCGAACAACTCCACTGCAGAATAGAGCTGAAAGAAGGGCAGCACGAACACGGCGGGTGGTGCCATGCGGTTAGATAAAAGCCAGAAGAATAAATGCTTGTCTCCGAGGAAGCGATAGCGCGAGAAAGCATAAGCTGCGGGCAGTGCCACAGAAACGCTGATCACTGTGTTGATCAAAACATAAGTGAGAGAGTTGATGTAGCCATTATACCATGTTGGATCCGTTAGGATTTTTCGATAACTATCTAACGTGAAATTATGCGGATACAGCGAAAAGCCCCCAAGAATTTCATTGGTCGTTTTGAAGCTCATATTGAGCAACCAATAAATCGGTAGCATCAAAAAAATGATGTAAAGCAATGGCACAAAGCGGCTGCGCGATTTCATATTAATTGTCCTCGTCTTTCATCATCAATGTGTAGAACAACCACGACACAGAGAGGATGATGATAAAGTAGATGAGCGAAAATGCTGCCGCTGGGCCTAAATCAAATTGTCCAATGGCGGTTTTCACCAAGTCGAGTGATAAGAACGTGGTGGAATTTCCCGGCCCGCCGCCCGTCATCACTTGCGCTTCAGTGTAGATCATAAATGAATCCATAAACCGCAAGAGCACAGCAATTGTCAGCACGTGTTTCAGTTTTGGCAATTGAATATAACGAAACACTGCCCAGCGCTTTGCACCATCGACTTTGGCTGCTTGATAGTAAGCATCAGGAATTGACACGAGCCCCGCATAACAAAGCAAAACGACAAGCGATGTCCAGTGCCAAATATCCATCAGCACAATTGTGAACCAAGCGGCATAGGGTTGGCGCGTATAGTTGTAGTTTATCCCTAAAGAATTGATCGCTTTGCCCAGTAAGCCAATATCAGGCAAGGCCATGATGTTCCACATTGATCCCACCACATTCCAAGGAATGAGAAGGGGAAGTGACATGAGCACGAGGCACACAGACACCCACGGGCCTTTGCGCGGCATTGTTAAAGCAATGCCAAGGCCCAACGGGATTTCAATTGCTAAAACAATTGCAGAAAATAATATATTGCGACCAAGTGCCGAATGAAACCGTTCTGAATGCAGAACATTTTGAAACCACTGCACACCCGCCCAAGTGAACACGTTATCGCCAAAGGTTTCCTGAACAGAATAATTGACCACCGTCATCAATGGAATGAGCGCGTTAAACGCCACCATCAGAAAAACTGGAGCAACGAGAAACCATGCCTTTTGGTTGACAGTTTTGCTGCTCATCGATCTTGTCCTACTAGCCAATCATCGGCATAAATTTGGGTGTGACTTGCATCAAAGGCGAGTTTCACTTTTCCAGAAGGCACTGACACATCTTCAGGCAACAGCAATTTAATACTAGAATTTGCCGCCTTCGTTTCGACAATTCGAAAACGGCCAGCATCAGCAACTTTAACGACTTCAGCTTCAATGCCTTTTTTCGCAACCGTTACAAACTCAGGGCGCACACCAATTTCAAGCTTTGCATGGCTGCCTTTGTAGAGTTTAGCATTTTGGGTGGCCACTTCTTGACCCGCAAAAAATGCTTTTCCACCTTTTACTTCGCATGGCAAAATGTTCATGCCCGGTGAACCAATAAAATGGCCAACAAAAGTGTGATGTGGCTTCTCGAACAATTCAACCGGGGTTCCCTGCTGCACAATTTCACCATTGTTCATCAACACGACTTGATCAGCGAAGGTTAGCGCCTCTGTCTGATCATGCGTCACATAGATCATTGTGCGTTTGGTGCGCAGGTGAAGCTCTTTCAGTTTCGAACGCAATTGCCATTTCAGATGCGGGTCAATGACTGTGAGGGGTTCATCAAACATGATGGCGCTCACGTCGGACCGCACGAGGCCACGCCCTAGCGATATTTTCTGTTTGCCATCGGCGGTGAGGCCAGAAGCACGATTTCTCAGCGTGGCCGTGAGGTCCAGCATCTCAGCAATTTCTTTAACACGCGGATCAATTTCACTTTCTGGAACGCCACGATTGCGCAATGGAAAAGCTAAATTGTCATAGACTGTCATGGTGTCGTAGATCACTGGGAACTGAAACACCTGTGCGATGTTGCGTTCTTCAGGCGAAGCCCGTGTCACATCGCGACCATCAAATTTTATCGTTCCATCCGATGGAACGACCAAGCCAGAGATAATGTTAAGCAATGTGGTTTTGCCGCAACCGGACGGTCCGAGCAGTGCATAGGCGCCACCATCTTGCCAATCGATTGACAGTTTTTTTAATACATAGTCCTCATCCATTTCCGGATTAGGAAATGGTAAATATGAATGTCTCAGATTTTCAATTGAGATTTTTGCCATTATGACACCAACCTCCCAGCGCTATCAAAAAACAGGCTTTGATCAAGATCGGCAAAAAGTTCGACAGTGGACCCCACAGGCATGGCGTGAATGCCGTGCGATTGTGATATCCACGTTTGATCTGCGGCACTGGCATGGATCACACTTTCTGAACCCGAAATTTCTGTAACGATCACTTTAGCTCTAAACTTCCCAACAGTTTTTCCGTGAGTGAAAGGAGCTATGTGGTGAGGGCGAATGCCCATTGTGTAAGTGCCATCGCTCAAGCCTTTTCCGGCAGCGCCGACTGACCATTTCTGATCGCCAAGAAGAGTTATAGTCGCACCTTTCTTTTCGACCTTCGTAAGGTTTATCGGCGGTTCTGAAAAAACTTGCGCCGTAAGCACATCCTGCGGGCGGCGGTAACAAGTGGAGGTGGGGCCAAACTGTGTGATGCGGCCTTCACTCATTGTGGCGGTGCTGCCGCCAAACAACAATGCTTCACTTGGCTCCGTCGTTGCGTAAACCACAATGGCATCGCGGTCTGCAAAAAGCTTTGGCAGTTCATCACGAAGTTCTTCGCGCAACTTATAATCTAAATTAGCAAGTGGTTCATCCAACAATATGATATCACTATCTTTTACTAGAGCCCTAGCAATGGCGGTTCTTTGCTGTTGGCCGCCCGAAAGTTCTGATGGTTTGCGCTTTAGCATTGGCCCTAAACGCAAAAGTTCGGCGGCCTTGCCCACACGCCGCTCTATCTCGGCAGCGTTCATTCCGGCCACACGCAAAGGCGATGCGATGTTGTCGTAAACGTTGAAATTAGGATAGTTGATGAACTGTTGATAGACCATGGAAACATTACGTTTCTGCACAGCTTGACCTGTTACATCTTTTCCACGAAAAAAAATCTTGCCTGATGTTGGTTTTTGAATGCCTGCAATTAATTGCATCAGGGTGGTCTTGCCTGCCAGTGTTGTGCCGAGCAGCACATTAAAACTGCGGGAGTCCAACACCAACGACGTGTCGTAGATTAGGGTTTCTGCACCCATTTTTTTTGTAATGTTTCGAAGTTCGAGTGTCATCTAACTATATCACCTCAAAGCGCCGGGGTGCACCATATAGCACACCCCGGCGATCACCTTGGGAGGAAGAAATATTATTCAGTAGTCCAACGCTTAATGAGGTCTTCATAAGCAATGGTTTCACCTTTTGGCTTTTCATTGTCGAGCTTGGCCCATGGTGCATGGTCCTTGCTCAACCAAGCTGATGGGTCTTTTGGCTCATTCAAACGTGGGCCGCAATCATGGTAAGTGTGGTTGGCTTTGTCTGCCGCTTCCATGCGTCCCATCACAGTGTCCATTTGTTCGGCCAAGCGGTCCATAGCTTGTTGGGCTGTGAAGGCACCGGAATTGATGTCACCAATGTTTTCCCAGAAGAGCTGAGCAAGCTTCGGATAATCAGGAACGTTCACACCTGTTGGTGACCAAGCCACACGGTCCTTCGAGCGATAGAACTCA
The DNA here is from genome assembly GCA_031423845.1 of Hyphomicrobiales bacterium. Classification (GTDB taxonomy): domain Bacteria; phylum Pseudomonadota; class Alphaproteobacteria; order Rhizobiales; family Aestuariivirgaceae; genus Aestuariivirga. The sequence goes on from JANPGD010000163.1 coordinate 26,215, forward strand.
ATCAAACCACCCAACTTTGGTGCACGCTCTGTAAATGAAGCATGACGTACGGTTGAGTCTCGGATGAAGGTAAGACCGACATGGCTCTTCTTTACGTCCACTGTTTTGGAGTCAACAAACTGGGCGTAGAGCCAAGCTGCTTTGCGGGCATCGACGGGTGTGGAGTTAAACAATGTCCACGAACCCACGTCTTGATAACCGCGTTGCGAGCCATCTTTCCAATATGGGCCATGTGGTGATGGAGCCATCTTCCACAATGGTGTGCCGGAATCATCAACTGTATTGTTGCCTTCACTTTTTGGCACAACCAAAGAAGCTGTGAAAGCTGTGTACCAGAAAATTTGCTGCGCTACATTGCCGGAACCGAGTGCTGGCAAGGACTGGTAGAAGTCCATATCAGCTGCAGATGGTGGAGCATATTTGCGCAGCCATTCATCCCACTTGGAAACAGCATAGACCGCTGCTGGCGAGTTGGTGCCGCCACCGCGCGAGACTGATGCGCCGGATGGATTGCATGAATCTTTTTCCATGCGGATGCCCCATTCATCAACAGGGCGACCGTTGGGTTGACCCACATCAGCTTCACCAGCCATGGAGAGCCAAGCATCCGTCATACGCCAGCCAAGATCGGGCGCACGTTTGCCGTAATCCATGTGACCATAGATTTTAACGCCATCAATTTCTTTTATATCTTCCGAAAAGAATTGAGCGATATCTTCATAGGCCGACCAGTTCACTGGCACGCCCAGATCATAGCCATATTTTGCTTTGAATTTTTCTTTGATGTCTGGACGAGCAAACCAATCCGCGCGGAACCAATAGAGGTTTGCGAATTGTTGGTCGGGCAGTTGCCACAACTTGCCATCAGGACCTGTGGTGAATTTCAAGCCCATGAAGTCATCAAGATCAAGACCAGGGTTGGTTACGTCTTTGCCTTCACCAGCCATCCAGTCTGTCAAGTTGATCGCAGATTGCAAACGTGAATGCGTGCCGATCAAATCAGAGTCGTTGATATAGGCATCATAGAGATTGCGGTTGGTTTGCATCTGTGTTTGCACAGCTTGCACAACTTCGCCTTCACCCAGAATTTGGTGGTTCACCTTGATGCCGGTGATTTCTTCAAAGGCTTTCGTGAGTACAGTTGATTCATAAGTATGGGTTGGAATGCCTTCCGACAGCACATTGATTTCCATGCCCTTGAATGGTTCGGCAGCTTTGATGAACCATTGCATTTCTTTCATTTGATCATCGGTCGAAAGGGTTGATGGTTGAAATTCTGCATCAATCCATTTCTTCGCTGCGGCTTCATCTGCATAGCTGGGGCTGGCCAGCATAAACAGTGCTGCGGCCGCCGTGGCCAAAAGCTTCAATTTCATTGTGAATCCTCCAATTCTAATTTTCGCGGCCCTTTTTTGGAACCCGCTCAAACCTCAAACGAAACCAAACGAAAGTCAATAGACAAAATTACGAAAGCATATTGCATCGCAATGAAAATATTGCAGTGCGTTATTGCCAAAAGCGAAAATAAATGAAACAGTGGATTTCTTTCACAAATTTAACTAGCAATAAGTTTCAGAACGATTGAAGAGAAAAAATAATCATCATCATGCTCGCACTTTCCCCTCGTCAAAACCAAATTCTCGCCATGGCACGCCTCACTGGCAACGTGGTTGTGGAAGATTTGGCGGAACGGTTTGACGTGTCGCCGCAAACTATTCGCAAAGATTTGAATGAGCTTTGCAATGCGCGTTTGTTAGCCCGCACCCATGGTGGTGCGATGCTGACGTCAGGCGTTCAGAACGTGGCTTACGACTCTCGCCGACAAATTGCTGCCATTGAAAAGCAAGCTATCGGCCAACATGCAGCAACACTGATTCCAAATAACTGTTCACTGTTTATAAACATCGGGACCACCACTGAAGAAGTTGCGCGGGCGCTCATTCATCATGAGGGACTGCTGGTTATTACAAACAACATTCATGTTGCTACGATCTTGATGAACCATCCCCACATTGAAGTGATGATCGTAGGCGGCATGGTCCGTCGCACTGATGGCGGTATAATTGGTGAGCAAGCTGTCGATCTTATCTCACAGTTTAAAGTTGACCATGCCGTGATGGGTGTTTCAGCGATTGATGATGATGGCGCATTACTGGATTTTGACTACCGCGAAGTGCGCGCGGCTCAAGCCATAATGCAAAATTCACGCAGCGTGATTTTGGTTTCGGACGCCATGAAATTTTCGCGCTCTGCACCTGTTCGCATCGGACACCTGTCGCAAGTGGATGTGTTCGTGACCGACAAACAACCACCCGAAACAATAATCGAACTATGCAAACACAAGGGCGTCCAAATTGAAATTGTTGATGTACCTATTGTGCAAGAAGAAGAGGCCTGAGTAAATTATGAACTACGATCTCTTTATAATTGGAGGCGGTGTTAATGGAGTGGGCATCGCGCGTGATGCCGCTGGGCGTGGCCTCTCGGTTTTTCTTGCTGAGCAGAAGGATCTGGCTTCGGGCACATCCTCAGCATCGACTAAACTTATTCATGGTGGACTGCGATACCTTGAGCACTATGAATTTCGTTTGGTGCGCGAAGCGTTGATTGAGCGCGAGGTGCTTTTGAATTCAGCGCCACATATTATTTGGCCACTTCGCTTTATTTTACCTCATCATTCGGGTTTGCGCCCACGGTGGTTGATCCGACTTGGACTTTTCATGTACGACCATTTGGGTGGGCGAAAAATTTTGCCGCCGACCCGAAGTGTGGACTTCAAAACTGACATCACTGGAAAGCCTCTGAAAGACGAATTCACTCACGGCTATGAGTACTCAGACTGCTGGGTGGAAGATGCGAGACTTGTTGTTTTATTAGCGCGTGATGCAACAAATAGAGGTGCTATCATCCGTACACGGATGAAAGTTACCCATGCGCGTCGCATCAAAGACTTTTGGGAAATCGATATCGCTGATGCGGCAGGAAAAATAGAAACCATAAACGCCAAAGTTTTGGTGAATGCCGCGGGACCTTGGGTGAGTGATATACTGTCCAAAGTGATTGGCCGCAATGATCCTGATAAAATTCGCATGGTGAAAGGCAGTCACATAGTTGTCGACAAGCTCTACGACCATGACCGCTGCTACATTTTCCAAAATGGCGATGGACGAATTTGCTTTACAATTCCATATGAAACCAATTTCACGCTGGTTGGCACAACTGATGAAGATTATCAGGGTGAACCCAGCAAACCAGAAATTACGCCTGCGGAAACTGATTATCTTCTTGGTGCCGTCAGTGAGTATTTTAAGCGTCCTGTAACCAAGGAAATGATTCGTTGGTCATACTCCGGCATTCGCCCTCTCTATGATGATGGTGCGACTTCGGCTCAGGAGGCAACCCGCGACTATGTATTGAAAGTTGAACACCCTGAAAATCAGGCGCCCATGCTTTCGATTTTTGGCGGCAAGATTACCACTCATCGCCGATTGGCAGAACATGCGCTTGAAAAGCTCGCACCTTTTTTTCCAAATGCGAAAGCACCTTGGACGGCACGCGGAACGTTGCCAGGTGCTTTGGCTTATAAGGATGTTGAAAATTACATTCTCGAACAACAGCGCACCTATTCATTCCTTAAGCCTCAAAACGTGCTGCGACTGTTCCGTGCTTACGGAACAAACATGCTGGAGATTTTGAAGGGTGCCCGATTTTCTTCCGATCTTGGCAAGAGCTTTGGCCCGCTTAGTGAGCGCGAAGTTGAATATCTTCGTAAACACGAATGGGTAAATTCTGCTGATGATATTTTGTGGCGGCGTTCAAAACTTGGCTTGCACATGAAGGCAGAAGATATTCAAGCGTTAAGAGAATATATGGGCGAAGGCGTTAAAGTCAAAAAATCAAAGAAGGCTTGAAAATGGCTGATTATATTCTCGCAATTGACCAAGGCACAACATCGACGCGCGCTATTATATTTGACAGAAAACTTAACCCGAAAGCCAGTGCGCAAAAAGAATTTAAACAATATTATCATGCCTCCGGCTGGGTTGAACATGATGCAGAAGAGATTTGGAAATCAGTTCTATTCACTGCTAGAGCCGCGATCAAAAAGGCCAGCATCAAAGCATCAGACATAATATCGATTGGGATTACCAACCAGCGCGAAACCACCGTGATTTGGGATCGCAAAACTGGCAAGCTGATTCATAAAGCGATTGTTTGGCAAGATCGACGCACTGCTGATGTGTGCCGTGAATTGAAAGCTAAAAATCTCGAACCTATGATCACGCAAAAAACAGGATTGCTTTTGGATCCCTATTTTTCCGGCACCAAAGTGGCTTGGCTTCTCGATCATATGAAAGGTGCAAGGGCTCGCGCCGAGAAAGGCGAATTGTGTTTTGGCACTATAGATTCATTCCTGATCTGGCGGCTCACGGGTGGTAAAGTTCACACCACTGACGCGACCAACGCCTGTCGCACTTTGCTTTATAACATTCACAGCGGTGATTGGGATGATGAATTGCTTGCGGCCATCAATGTGCCGCGCTCCATTTTGCCCACTATCAAAGACTGTGCAGCTGATTTTGGTGTGACGGACAAATCAATATTCGGTGCCGAAATTCCCATCGGTGGTGTGGCGGGAGACCAACATGCTGCAGCGATTGGGCAGGCCTGCTTTGAACCAGGTATGATGAAATCAACCTATGGCACGGGTTGCTTTGCCATAATGAATACGGGTGACAAGCCTGTGGTTTCCCATAATCGCCTCCTTACGACACTGGCTTATCAACTCAATGGCAAGCGCACCTATGCGCTGGAAGGTGCAATTTTCATCGCTGGGGCTGCAGTGCAATGGCTGCGCGACGGCATTAAAGTTGTGAAATCCGCAAAGGAAACCGGCGTGCTTGCAAAAGCTGCCGATCCTCACCAGCAAGTTTATTTAGTCCCAGCTTTTGTTGGATTGGGCGCACCCTATTGGAATGCCGACGCACGCGGTGCGTTGTTTGGCTTAACGCGGGGCACCACAAACAAAGAATTGGCGCGGGCTGCTTTGGAGTCTGTGTGTTATCAAACCCGCGATCTCTTGGAAGCAATGAAAAAGGATTGGGGATCGGCTGGTCAAACTGTTTTGCGGGTTGATGGCGGCATGACGGCTTCGGATTGGACCATGCAAAATTTGGCTGATATTTTGGATGCACCAGTAGATCGTCCAAAAGTTTTAGAAACGACAGCGCTGGGCGCGGCTTATCTCGCAGGCTTGCAAGCAGGTTTACTTCCGCCCCCTGAAAAATTCGCAAAGAGCTGGAAACGTGACAAGCGATTTTCACCCAAAATGAAATCCTCACTCCGCGAAGAAAAATATTTAGGGTGGCAAAATGCAGTGCGAAAATTATTGAGTTGAAGAACATTTCTATTGCGGATTGCGCAATCCCAAAATCTCTCTGGCTTGTTTCCATGTAGCAGCTGGGCGATTATTTTTTTCACAAATCTCTACAGCGCGTTTCACCAAAGCCGCATTTGATGGTGCCAATGTATGTTTATCTAACCGTACATTATCTTCCATACCGGTTCGGGTGTGGCCGCCTTTGGCAATGGCCCATTCATTGATGGTAAGTTGAGCGGGGCCAATACCCGCAGCGCACCACTGAGCACCGGGGGCGAGACGATTCAATGTCTCAATGTAAAAATCAAAAACCTTTTCATCAGCAGGCATGGAATTTTTAACACCCATCACAAACTGAACATAAAGTGGACCTTTGAGGCGACCATCTTTAGCCATCGTTGCAGCCTGAATTATATGTGATAAATCAAAGGCTTCGATCTCTGGTTTAACATTATGAATCAACATTTCTGAAGCCAACCAATCGACTAGATCGGGCGGGTTTTCATAAACACGGGTAGGGAAATTATTGGAGCCAACGGAGAGCGACGCCATGTCTGGTCGCAAGGACAACATGCCCCCACGCGCCTGCCCTGCCCCTGATCTGCCTCCAGTTGAAAGTTGTACGATCATGCCTTTGCAATATTTGTCGATGCCCTCTTTCAACTTTGCAAATCGTTCAGGATCTGAGGTTGGTTTGCCATTGTCATCACGCACATGGCAGTGAGCAATTGTGGCCCCTGCCTCGAACGCTTCTTGTGTGCTTTCAATTTGTTCAACAATTGTTATAGGCACCGCCGGATTGTTTTCTTTGGTGGGAAGCGACCCCGTGATAGCGACACAGACAATGCATGGATTGGTCATCGACATTTCTTCATCTTATAGAATTGCAGGCAAGTTCAATCCATGTTCTTTAGCGCAATCCAGAGCGATATCATATCCTGCATCGGCATGGCGCATAACGCCAGTTGCAGGATCATTCCACAAAACATTATTCAAGCGCCGCGCTGAATCTTCGGTGCCATCGGCCACAATCACCATGCCTGAATGTTGGCTGAAGCCCATGCCAACGCCGCCACCGTGATGCAGGCTTACCCATGTAGCGCCCGATGCCGTGTTGAGAAGCGCGTTGAGCAGCGGCCAATCGGACACAGCATCAGAGCCATCTTTCATGGCTTCAGTTTCACGGTTGGGGCTGGCGACAGACCCTGAGTCCAAATGGTCACGGCCAATCACGATTGGCGCTTTCAATTCGCCACTGGCCACCATTTCATTAAACATTAGGCCAGCGCGGTGACGATCCCCCAAACCAATCCAACAGATGCGGGCGGGCAAGCCTTGAAATGCTATGCGCTCGCGTGCCATGTCGAGCCAGCGATGCAGCGGCATATTGTCGGGGAACAGCTTTTTCATTGCTGCATCAGTTTTGTAAATGTCTTCAGGATCACCAGAAAGAGCGCACCAGCGAAACGGCCCAATGCCACGGCAGAACAATGGACGAATATACGCGGGCACAAAACCAGGGAATGCGAAAGCATTCTCAAGCCCTTCATCCTTTGCGACTTGGCGAATGTTGTTGCCATAATCGAGTGTGGGAACACCTGCATCCCAGAATTCAACCATCGCCGCCACATGGGTACGCATAGACGCTCGAGCAGCGCGTTCGACGGCTTTAGGATCAGACTCTTGCTTGGCTTTCCATTCGGCAACAGACCAGCCTGATGGCAGATAACCATGCAATGGATCGTGGGCGGACGTTTGATCGGTCACAATATCAGGGCGCGGGCCACCCGCTTTCATGCGGGCCAAGATTTCAGGAAAGATTTCGGCAGCATTGCCGAGAAGGCCCACGGATTTGGCTTCGCCCTTTGCAGTCCAATCCGCAATCAAGGCCAACGCTTCATCAAGGGTCTTGGCTTTAGCATCGACATATCTGGTACGCAGTCTAAAATCGATGCGGGTTTCATCACACTCGACGGCAAGGCAACACGCGCCCGCCATAACGGCCGCCAACGGTTGTGCGCCACCCATACCACCAAGGCCGCCCGTAAGAATCCATTTGCCTGTGAGGTTACCTTCATAATGCTGGCGGCCCGCTTCGACAAACGTTTCATACGTGCCCTGCACAATGCCTTGGGTGCCAATGTAAATCCACGAGCCCGCTGTCATCTGACCATACATGGCGAGACCCTTTTTATCGAGCTCGTTGAAATGATCCCAAGTGGCCCAATGCGGAACGAGATTGGAGTTGGCAATCAACACGCGCGGTGCATCTTTATGGGTTCTAAAAATGCCAACGGGTTTGCCCGATTGAACCATCAAAGTTTCGTCGGCTTCCAAGCTTTTGAGTGAAGCAACGATCTGATCGAAGTCTTTCCAAGTTCGCGCAGCGCGGCCAATGCCACCGTAAACGACCAACTCATGCGGATTCTCGGCAACATCAGGATGCAAGTTATTCATCAACATGCGCATGGGCGCTTCAGTCAACCAGCTTTTAGCGGTAATGGCCGTGCCTGTAGCCGGATAAATATCGCGTTGATTGTGTCTTGGATTATCCATGATTCAATTCCAAATTTATACGTTAAGATTGGGAAGTTGTGTTTGTGTTGCACGCGTTATTTCACCATTTGAAACGAGCACAGCGGCTTGTTCCAAATCAGGTGCTAAGTAGCGATCATCGCCCAAAGCTGCCACGTCCTGGCGCAGTCTGGCAATCACGCGTGCCAGTGGCGCACTGGTTTTAAGGGGGACTCGAAATGAAATACCCTGTGCAGCACAGAGGAGTTCAACACCTAAAATGCGGTTGAGATTATCAATCATCGGCCCTAAACGCCGCGCTCCGTGAGCCGCCATACTCACATGGTCTTCTTGGTTAGCGCTTGTGGGCGTGCTGTCTGTGACACAGGGGTTAGCCAGATGTTTGTTCTCACTCATCAAAGCAGCTGTTGTCACCTCGGCAATCATATAACCGGAATTCAATCCCGGATTGGGTGTGAGGAATGGCGGAAGTTTGAAACTTAAAACGGGATCAACAATCAGCGCCACACGACGTTGGGCGATGGCACCAATTTCTGCAATCGCAAGTGCGATCATATCCGCAGCAAAGCCTACTGGTTCAGCGTGAAAGTTGCCGCCTGAGACAATCAGATTTGCTTCAACCAAAACCAGCGGATTATCTGTTGCGGCATTGGCTTCGATTTCTAATGTGCGGGACGCCATCCGCAAGACATCCATGGCGGCACCCGTCACTTGCGGCTGGCACCTGATGCAATATGGATCTTGCACACGCGCATCGTCGACCAGATGACTTTCGCGGATTTCTGAGCCCGCCAAAAGTTCACCCATGGCGCGGGCGGCATCGATCTGCCCGGCATGACCACGCAACGTGTGAATTTCTGGCTGCAGGGGTGCTGTGGAGCCCATTATAGCATCTGTCGACAATGAAGATGTGATCAACGCCGTTTGCGCGGCACGCCATGCGCCGAACAATCCCGCAAGTGCAAACGCGGTACTAAATTGAGTGCCATTGATTAATGCCAAGCCTTCTTTAGGGCCAAGCTGAATGGATTTTAGGTCAGCTTTCTCAAGGGCTTTTGCACCGGACACTACAGTGCCGTCAAACTCTGCCTCGCCCTCGCCCATCATCACTGCCGCCATATGCGCAAGCGGTGCTAAATCACCGGAAGCGCCCACAGAACCTTGCGCGGGAATGAGAGGTGTTACGCCTTTGGCCAACATATCTTGAAGGAGATCAATCAATTCCAATCGCACACCCGAAGCACCCCGGCCAAGGCTCAACAATTTGAGCGCCATCATCAACCGTGTGTGACGCCGAGAGATTGGCGCACCCACACCGCAGCAATGCGATAGAATGAGATTACGCTGGAGAGTGGCTGTGTCTTTCGCTTCAATCTTCACACTCGCGAGTTTTCCGAAACCAGTATTTACACCATACACAGCAACATCACCTGAAGCAGCGGCTGCGATCTTGGCTTGGGCTGCACGCATGGCGGGGTGGCAGACGGGATCAAGTTTGACTGAAACCTCATCCCAATAAATTCGTGATAAATCCGCCAGTGTAACTTGACCTGGTGTGAGGGTGAGCACGGTCATCATTGACCTCCGAATAGTCTTGAGTGAAGCGGGTTGAAGCCGATGCGGTAAGCAAGCTCGGCCGGATGTTCGACATTCCAGATTGCGAGATCGGCGCGCTTGCCGACTGCGATGGTTCCGCAATCTTTCAAACCTAAAGCACCAGCCGCATTGACGGTGACACCTTTGAGGGTTTCCAATGGCGTCATACGAAACAATGTGCAGCCCATGTTCATGGCCAACAATAGTGACGTCATAGGGGATGATCCAGGATTGCAATCGGTGGCCAGAGCCATTGGCACGTTGTGTTTGCGCAGTGTTGCGATGGGTGGTGCTTGGGTTTCACGCAACGTGTAAAATGCTCCCGGCAATATGACGGCCACTGTACCAGATTTTGAGAGTGCTGCGGCACCCTCCTCATCCAAATATTCTATGTGATCAGCAGAGAGCGCGCCAAAACTCGCTGCGAGCTTTGCGCCACCAAGATTTGAGAGTTGTTCTGCATGAAGTTTAACCGGAAGCTCCAGTTCTTTAGCAACATTGAACACCCGAGCAATTTGAGAGGGTAAAAATGCAATGCTCTCACAAAATCCATCAACAGCATCTACTAATCCTTCGGCGTGTGCGGCACGCAAAGTGGGAATGCAGACTTGGTCAATATAGTCATCAGCCCGATTCTTAAATTCTGGGGGGATGGCATGGGCCCCCAAAAACGTGGTGAGAACCCGAACCGCACGATGCTTGGAAATGGAACGAGCAACACGCAACATTCGCAGTTCAGTTTCCATATCAAGGCCGTAACCCGATTTAATCTCAATCATCGAAACACCTTCCGCCAGCATCGCGTCAACGCGCGGCATAGCGCTCGCCAGCATCGAAGCATCAGTTGCTCCTCGTGTGGCTTTGACTGTCGAAATGATTCCGCCGCCAGCGCGAGCCACCTCTTCGTAACTCGCACCATTGAGACGCATTTCAAATTCGTTGGCGCGGTTTCCGCCGAAAATAATGTGAGTGTGACAGTCGATCAAGGCCGGCGTAACGAGGCGACCAGCGCATGATGTTTTGGGAACGTCAGCATAACTCGCAGGTACTTCGCTTTGCGGTCCGACCCAAGCAACATGCCCATTTTTTACCGCAATGGCACCAGCTTCAAGCAAGCCATAAGGCACATCACCATCAACCATGGTCGCGATGCGCAATTCAGTGAAGAGTTGTTCTGGCACGAGATTAAATTGCTCAACAGGGTTCAGAATTAACTTGCATCTTACAAAGCAGTAATTATTATGTCTATACATATTATTGCATAGGGGTTCTCTATTTTGATCCACGCAAAACGCGCATTATTGACGGATGGTTGGGCTGAAAACGTCCGGATTGAGACCAAGCATGGATTCATCACAGCTATTTTTCAACAGTCAAAAGCAGTGCCGGGTGATGTGCTGGTTGATACGCTACTACCTGCTTTGGGCAACTTGCACAGCCACAGCTTTCAACGCGCCATGGCGGGCATGACTGAAGTGCGCGCTGCGGGGCGCGATAGTTTTTGGACGTGGCGCGAATTAATGTATCGCTTTACTGATCGGCTGACACCCGAACAAATCGAAGCTATCGCCGCTCTGGTTTTTCTTGAAATGCAGGAAGCAGGATATGCCTCGGTGGGAGAGTTTCACTATGTCCATCATCAAAGAGGAGGTGCGCACTATTCGGATGTAGCTGAGTTGTCCAACCGTATATTTGCGGCGGCATCGACAACTGGAATTGGCCTTACACATCTTCCGGTACTTTATACTTATGGTGGGGCAGGCATGGCTCCTTTGGCTGCAGGGCAATTGCGCTTTGGCAATGATGTGGACAGCTTTGTCAACTTAGTCGACCATGCGCGCGCAGGCCTGTCTCACCTCCCCTCCGATGCAACAATGGGCGTTGCACCACACTCCTTGCGCGCTACGTCACCAAAAGATTTGACCCGAATCGCTGCGCAATTTCAAAATGAGCCAATACATATCCACATCGCCGAGCAACCAAAGGAAGTGCATGATATTCAAAACTGGCTCGGTGCGCGGCCTGTCGAATGGTTGTTGGGCCACGCCGAAGTGAATGCCAACTGGTGCTTCATCCATGCCACGCATTTGAATGAAGACGAAACTAAACGCATGGCAGCCTCAGGCGCTGTCGCTGGTCTTTGCCCGATTACGGAAGCCAATTTGGGAGATGGTCCTTTCAATGGTCCGGTTTATCTAAATGCGGGGGGGGCGTTTGGGGTGGGGTCTGACTCTAACGTTAATATTTCTCTGGTCGAAGAGTTGCGGACCTTAGAATATTCACAGCGCTTGCGGGACATCGCACGCAATGTGATGGTGGTTGGCGAAGGATCTGTTGGACATACTCTTTATACCGGAGCCGCGCGGGGAAGCGCTCAAGCTCTTGGGCGAAACGCTGGGGAGATTGGAGTTGGCAAGCTTGCTGATCTTGTGGCGATTGATAGCACTGCTCCCTCCTTATGCGCATTAAGAGCAAATCAGTTGCTTGATGGTCTGGTGTTTGCGGCCAAGGACAATGTGGTTACTGATCTCTGGTCGGCAGGGCGTCATGCGGTTCGAAGCGGTCGGCATATTGAGCGGGATCAGATCATTGCAAATTATCAACAGGCCATTTCAACTCTGTTGGCATCTGCATGAGCACTATAATTATGTCTACCCATAAAAAAACTCCCGCACCACCCGTTGAAAAATTTGGCTTTCGTGATGTGAAACGCGAAGTCTTCAAACGCATTCGTAGCAATAAGTGGGGACCGGGCACACAGTTGCCTGGTGAAGTTGAACTCGCTGTTCAGTTCGGCTGCTCCCGTGCGACGGTAAATCGGGCCATGCAGGAACTTTCAGATGATGGCATTATTGAGCGTCGTCGCAAAGGCGGCAGCCATGTTAAACTGGCTCCTATTCGACAAGTGACGTTTGAGATTCCACTGGTTCGAGCCGAAGTTGAGTCTAAAGGCGCGCAATATCGCTATGAATTAATTTCCAGTGGAGTCGAACTAGCACCATCATGGTTGCAAGTGCGTTTATCGTTGGGTTCAGATGTGCGCGTGCGGCATGTAAAATGCATTCACTTTGCCGATGGTGTCCCTTTCCAATTTGAAGATCGCTGGATTAACCTCGCCGCTGTTCCCCGTGCAGAACATGCTGATTTTTTAGATGTGGGGCCTAATGAATGGCTGGTGAGTGAAGTGCCCTATACCAATGCCGAGGTTCGCTTTTCAGCCGCACAAGCAGAACCAGCCATTGCTAAACACCTGAAAACAATTGCGGGCGAACCGATTTTCCTTGCAGAGCGCACGACTTGGCTATCGGGAGCGCCAGTCACACTTGTACGACTTTATTTTGCTCGGGGTTATCAAATGGTGGCTCGCTATTAGTGCTTGGCTCGTGTTGTTATTTTCCTTAATATTACACACGTTAAATGGTGGAATTCACTCATGCATATTGGAATCTTAGTCACAAATACGGATGATTCTGAGTTCGCAAAAAATCATCCCCGGGATGGGGAGAAGTTTGGCGCTCTGCTGCAGCCATTGCGGCCCGAATGGAAGTTCACTGCAGTGGAAGTGAAGGACGGAGAATTTCCTGCAAATCTTCGTGATTTCGATGGTTATGTCATTACGGGAAGCCCTGCTTCAGCCAATGGCGACGCGCCTTGGATTGCCAAGTTGATGGATTTCATCCGTGAAATTGATGCCCATAAGGTGCCGACTATTGGTGTTTGTTTTGGTCACCAAGCCATTGCGCAGGCGCTGGGTGGTATTGTTTCGAAGAATCCAGAGGGCTGGGGGTTTGGTACGGCAACTACACATTTTTCAAAGTTGGAGACTTGGATGGAGCCGCGCCGCAATGATCTTTCGCTTTATGCGGCACACAATGAACAGGTCACCACAGCGCCCCAAAGTGCGGTTGTGTTAGGGGGAAGTGCGTTCTGCCCCATCGGTTCTTATAAAATTGGGAACCATATTTTTACAACAGAATATCATCCTGAAATGACGCCTGAATTTATCACCGCGTTGAGCCATGAATTTGAACCCTATCTCGGCACGGATATTGCCATCAAAGCTCGCAAGCAATTTGAGACGCCCGCAGATGGCCGACTATTCGCGCAATGGATGGTGCAGTTTTTGGAGATGCCGCGCTAGCTATGAAAGTGTTCTGCTTTAAGCAAAGCGGCAAGACACATTTCCGAATTGTCCGAAATCTGCTTTTATAAAACAGCCATGTGTTGTTTCAACGGGGCGAATGAATGAACCTGAAAGAACGACATCCCCTGCCCTGATCGATTGGCCATATTGCGCCAGACGATTAGCAAGCCACACAATCCCTAGCATCGGATCATTGAGCACGCCTGCTCCCAAGCCAGTCTCTTCCACGTCTCCATCGCGTTTCACAATCGCGCCTACCCAACGCAAATCAAAAGCTTCTGGTTTGTGGCGTTGCGATCCCAACACAATTCCGGCATTGGCGGCATTGTCTGAAATAGTATCAAGCACATTACGAGTCTTTTTTGTGCTGGGGTCAACCCGCAAAATGCGCGTGTCTAATATCTCAAGTGAAGGTGCCACATATTCTGTGGCGGCCAACACGTCTGCCATAGTTGTGTTCGGACCATTCAACGGGCTCTTCATTATAAAAGCAATTTCAGCCTCAATGCGCGGTTGTATGAATCGATTTTCTGGGATGGTTGCACCATCACTAAAAAACATATCATCCAACAGAACACCAGAATCTGGAATGTCGATACTCAAAGCTGATTGCATAGCCTTAGATGTGAGGCCAATTTTCCAACCTTTCACTTTTCGTCCATCGACAATTTTTTGGTTAACCCACGCCGCTTGAATGGCATAAGCATCATCCATATTGATCTCTGGATATTGCAGGCTGAGCAGACCAATTTGTTTGCGTGTTCTTTCCGCTTGGTCAAGTTGCCCAGCAGCGGCCGCTATCTCATCGGGCTTCATCTTGAACTCCATTGCGCAATATGCCCAAGCCTTCTGCTTCTACTTCGATTATGTCCCCAGGCTTGAGCCAGATCGGTGGATCAAATCGTGCTCCGGCACCTGTCGGTGTACCGCAAATAATAACATCTCCGGGCACCAGAGTAGTGAAAGTCGACACGTAGTTTATTATTTTTCGGAATGAGAAAATCATCCGTGATGTGCGATCTTGCTGGCGCACCTCGCCGTTCACGCGAGTAGAGAGCTGGACATCCGCAAGTTGACTTTCATCCGTATACGGAATAATCCACGGGCCAATCGAACCAGAGCGATCAAAGTTTTTTCCTTGGGTGACGTTGAACTTGGCGTGCCTAACCCAATCTCGTAAAGTTCCTTCATTACAGAGGGTTAAAGCCGCTATATGAGAAAGAGATTCAACTTCTGAAATGCGCCGTCCGGCCTTTCCTATGACAATTGCAATCTCTCCTTCATAGTCAAGTTGATGGGATTCTCGTGGTCGGATCAATGGCTGATTGTGCCCGGTGAATGATCGCGGGAAGCGAATAAAAAGCGATGGGTTAGACGGTGCAACTTGACCGTCTTTGTATTCTTCATTGCGGTCGGGAAAGTTTACACCAACGCAGATAATTTTTTCCGGTGCAGGAATTGGGATTTCATATTCTATATCTCTAAGTGAAAAATCAGCTGCGAGATGGGCATTGTCGGCAACAAGATGCGCGAGCATTCCTGCTTCAATCACTTCACGTAAACTTGGCCACTTGCCGCCGTGACGTGATGAGAGATCAATCACGCCATCTCCTGCTACCAACCCATAGCCAAAAGTATTGTCTCTCTTAAACGCCACCAGTTTGCCATGCGAACTCATTTACGCGCCATCTCCAAAATTACGTCAAAGGCAATGTCAACATCCGCTTCGGTCATATCAAAAGAACCGGCCTGAAAGCGAATGACAAATGCGCCATCCAGCTTTGTTTGTGTCAGGTAGATGCGTCCATCATCGTTGATTGCATTGATGAGTTGCAAATTATGCTGGTCTAAATCGCTCACATTTCTGGGTTCATGTCGGAAGGAAAATAGTGAAAGCATGGGAGCCGAGGTGATACGGAAATCATGTTCTTTACTGAGACGGGCCGCTAGCTTTTCAGACCAACGGACATGATTGCGCAACATGGTGCGCAAGCCTTCCAAGCCACAGGCACGCAACAAAAACCAAATTTTGAGAGCGCGAAACCTGCGCCCCAATGGAACTGTCCATTCCGAATAATTGATGATGCCATCATGGCCATGGGTCTTTAAATATTCAGGTTGGATTGCCAGAGTGCGCACCAAACTCTCTGGTGATTTTACAAAATGAGCAGAGCAATCAAATTGTGCGCCTAACCATTTATGTGGATTGAACACAATCGAGTCTGCACCTTCAATACCTTGCCAAAAATGGCGGAATTCCGGACAAATCATTGCAGAACCAGCCCATGCAGCATCGACATGAACATAAAGGTTGTGGCGTTTGGCAACTTCACAAACAGCAGCAATATTATCAGTTGCTCCAACACTGGTGCCGCCAACACAGGTGATAATTCCTGCAGGCAAATAGCCCGATGCCTTGTCGGCAATAATTGCGGCTTCCAGTGCAGCAACATCCATCCCCCGCAATTCACCGCCAACGGGAATGCGCACCAGATTTTGCTCACCAATGCCCGACACCCAAATTGCACGATCAATTGATGTGTGAACTTGGCCAGAACAATAAATGCGCAATTGTTTTTGACCTGCGAGGCCGGATTTATTGCCCGCCCATTGAGTTGCGCGTTCACGCATCACAAGAACAGCAGAGAGAGTTGCGGACGATGCCGAGTCTTGAATTACACCTGTAATGCCATCGGGGAGACCAAGAGCGCGGCGCAACCAATCTAACACGCGTGTTTCAAGTTCAGTAGCGGCAGGTGATGTTTGCCACAACATACATTGGGCCGCCATTGCCGAAACCAGCTGTTCTGCGATCACCGAAGCCGGTGCCGCGTTCGCGGGGAAATAAGCAAAGAAGCGGGGATGTTGCCAGTGTGTCATGCCCGGCAGAATAAGGTTTTCAAAATCAGCAAAGATTTTGTCCATTGGTTCTGGTGACTCAGGAGCATCAGTGGGTACAGCACTATAAACTACCCCCGGTTTTGTCTGCGCGCGCACGGGAAGATCGCCCAAATTGGCGCGATAATCTGCGCTCCAATCAGCTGCCTTATGACCCCACGCGCGGAAAGATTCGTTATCCATTATGGCGCAACGATAGGCTGAGCTTTGAGAATGGCGTCACGTGGTTCGACACCTTCAAATAGACTGCCCTCCTCAAACCAAGACTTTGGTGCGGCGGCACCCCAGAGTGTCTGACGCTGCGGATCTTTCAAATCCCACTTGATCGGATCGAGATCGGGATCAACAGTCAAATAATCCGAACAGTAGATTTCAATGCGATGGCCATCAGGATCGCGGATGTAAAGGAAGAATGCATTGGAAATGCCGTGACGACCAGGGCCCCGCTCAATGTTTTTGAGATAGCCTGTGGTTGACATGAGATCGAGAAGATC
Organism: Hyphomicrobiales bacterium; assembly: GCA_031423845.1. Lineage (GTDB taxonomy): Bacteria > Pseudomonadota > Alphaproteobacteria > Rhizobiales > Aestuariivirgaceae > Aestuariivirga. The sequence continues at coordinate 43,262 of JANPGD010000163.1, forward strand.
GATGATGTTCAAAGGCGTTGGCACCCAGAAGGCCACATGGTGCAAGCGCGGGCCTTTGCCATTGGTAAAGGCCATATCATGCACACCACCTTTGCGGTGCATCCATGCCGCCCAGAGTTTTTTGGAGTCTTCGTCCTCAGTATATTCAGTGACGCGAAATCCCATTTCATTGTAGAAGGCAACTGACTGATCAACGCTTTCAGTGAAACAATTGAAGTGATCAATGCGCAGGGGCTTCACACCGCGATAGAGTTTGTATTGTTGATGTATGGGGCTCAGCTTGTCCATGCTGGCGTAGAATTCCAGCGGAATGCCATGGGGATCACTGGTGAGTAAGGTGCGGCCTTGATGCGGGCGTTTCACCCAGCTGGTGGCGCGACCATGCGCTTCAAACCAGATTTTCGCTTTGTCTAATTCTTGCTCAGCATAGACTTTGAAGCCCAGCACGCGCACCACAGGCTTGTCGCCCTTGATGAGAATGATGCAGTGATGGCCCCGTTCCTCCATGGCGCGAAGGTATATTTGCGAAGCGCCTTCGCCTGTCACTTGTAGGCCTAATGTATCAGCCCAAAAAGCTCGCGACTTGGCAAGATCAGTGACCACGAGTTCAACATGGCTTAAACGCACCACATTGAAGTCTGGATAGAGATTTGATTTTGGCACCGGCATGGTTCAGCCTCCCAATTTTTGAATTGAATGTGCGGTTGTCGCAAAGGCGACGTTCTTGGTTTCCATGTAGAAATCGAAGGACCAGTCGCCGCCATCGCGGCCAATACCGGAATTTTTAACGCCGCCAAAGGGGGCCGGCAGATGGCGCACGTTTTCGGAATTGACCCAGATCATTCCTGCTTCCAAGCCGTCAGAAAAACGGAAGGCGCGGGTGACATCTGAGGTCCAAACATACCCGGTGAGGCCATATTGAACATCATTGGCCAGGGCCAAGGCCTCCACTTCATCATTGAAAGGAATGGCAGTGAGCACTGGCCCGAAGATTTCTTCTTGAGCAATGCGCATGTTGTTGTGAGCATTGGTGAACAATGTTGGCGACACATAACAACCACCACCAGGGCCATCAAATTTGACACCACCCGCCGCTATTGTTGCACCTTCACTTTTGCCGATTGCAATATATTCCAAAACCTTTTTTTCATGCACCGGATGGATGAGCGGGCCGATCACAGTGTCAGGGTCAAGTGGGTGACCAACCTTAATGCACTTGGCTTTGGCAGCCACCATGCTTGTGAATTTTTCATAGATCGAGGCTTCAACCAGCAGCCGTGATGATGATGTACAGCGTTCGCCGTTTAGTGAGTAAATCATAAACACTGCAGCATCTGCTGCGCGTTCCAAATCGGCGTCAGCAAACACGATTACCGGATTTTTGCCGCCCAGCTCAAAGTGGATGCGCTTCAAAGTCTCGGCACTCTGGCGCATAATCATCGAACCGGTGCGGCTCTCACCAACAAAGCCAATGGCCTTAATATCAGGGTGCTCAGTCAGTGCCTTGCCAGCCTCTTCGCCAAGGCCATTCACCAAATTCCACACACCCTTGGGCAGACCTGCTTCCTCGGCAATCTCCACCAACAGCCGCGCTGTAAGCGGCGAAAACTCGGCGGGCTTGTGAACAATAGTGCAGCCAGCAGCAAGCGCTGGTGCAATCTTCCATGTCGATAACATGAAGGGCGTATTCCAAGGCGTGATGATGCCGATGGGGCCAAGCGGCACCCGCGTGGTCACATTCACTTGCCCAGCAGCACGCAGCGATAAGCCATCACGGGCTTCTGGGGCAAGATCGCCAAAGTAACGAAAGTTCTCGGCACCGCGCAATGCCGCTTTGGCCATGAACCTTAATGACTGGCCCGTGTCCATACACTCAACAAATGCAATTTCCTCAGCACGGGCCACAATGGCATCGGCAATTTTATGGAGCAGTTTTTTACGTGCCACGCCGGGCATGGCGGCCCAATCGCGAAATGCGGCTTTGGCGGCTTTGGCAGCGCGGTCCACATCAACTGCCTTCCCCCGCGCCACTTTGGCCATGGGTTTTAAGTCTATTGGTGAAATGATTTCGAAAGTCGCATCATCAGCGGCTGAAACGGCTTCACCATTGATATGGTTGAGAACGCCGCCATCATGGAAGCGCTTCAAATAAGCCTTGGCGCGATCAAGGTTGGCTTCAAATTGTGACATGGTGGAACCTCTCAGCGGTCGCGCAAGCGCGGATGAATTGCGTTCTTTTTCCAACTTAGTTGCGCGTCAATTTCTCTGATCTCCAGAGTCAATGCAAAATGTGGTGTGGCAAATTGTAGTTTGAAAAAATCTGACAACACCGCAAACAACGCTTCGCCAACGCGCTTTTTTTCTTCTTGTGAGCGGCCAACGCCGATGCGCAAATTGGCATCCAGAAAAGAATTTTGAGGTAAATCATCGGCAATTGCATAAGCTTCACTTCGAACCGCACGAACTCTGATTGCACCCAATTCAAATAATTTAGTTTCAAATAGAGTTTTGTTCAAAAGCCTACAAAGCGCGCCCATGTCAATTATGGCGTCGAGATTGGCACTGTATTCTAGTACGAGGTGCGGCACAATAAATCCTTAGAAGCTTTGATTTGCTTAACATGTTAAATAAAATGACTTTTGTCAAGTCGTCTTGTTGATTATTTGCACGAATGCTTGGAATCTGAAATAAGGATCGCATGAATTTGCACATTGACCCCTTAATTGACAGCCAGCCGCAGGAATCCGAAGATTCAAATAATCTGCGCCAGACACGCCGCTCACTTCCGATTGCTTTGCTCAGGGCCCGTGAATCTGTGATGGCCAAATTTCGTCCTATGTTGGCAAGACACAACATCAACGAACAACAGTGGCGTGTCATTCGTATTCTTGGGGAGTTTGGTGAATTAGACGCCACGCAACTGGCTGAACGCGCCTTGGTGCTAGGGCCAAGCTTGACACGCATGCTCAAGACGCTGGAAAAAAGTAAGCACATTGCCAAACGCAGCGACAAGAAAGATGCACGCAGAACACTGCTTTCAATCACCGCTAAAGCCAAGGCATTGATAAAGGAAGTGTCACCTGAGAGCATCCAAATATACCAAGATATTGAAAGTCGATTTGGTGCCGACGAAATGGAAAAACTTTTGGATTTGCTCGAAGCTATTACTAAAGATAATGCACTATAATTCGAAAAAAAGTTGGGCATTGGTTGCTCGCAACCAATGCCCACGATGTTTTAGATATTATGCGCCTTCAACGCCTTTGACGAACCAATCAATGGTTGCCAGTGCGCCATCATCCATTGCAGCACCTTTGGCCACTTTTTCAGCGCCTGATTGATCAACCAATGGGCCGGCAAACACGTTATAGCTGCCATCTTTCCAACCGGCTTGGATCTTGTCAGCAGCGGCGGCCACTTCCTTAGGCATCGAAGCATTGTAAGGCGAAATCACAACGGAACCTTCCTTGAAGCCCCACCAAGTGTCGGTGGATTTCCAAGTGCCATCAAGCATCGCTTGTGCTCGCGAAACATAATATGGACCCCAGATATCTTCGATCGCTGTGAGATGTGCATGGGGTGCAAACTTCGACATATCTGCGCCTTGGCCGAAGCCGAAAAGGCCTTTTTGCTCGCAAACTTGCAAAGTAGCTGGGCTGTCCGTGTGGGCTGTGATCACATCACAACCCAAGTTAGCCAGAGTTTCAGTTGCGGCTGCTTCCTTGGCTGGATCGAACCAAGAATCAATCATAATCAACTTCACTTTGATGGCAGGGTTAACAGCTTGGGCAGCAAGCGTGAAAGCATTCACACCAAGCACAACTTCAGGAACCTTGAAGGAACCGAGATAACCAATAGTGCCTGTCTTCGACGTCATGCCAGCAATGGTGCCGAGCACAGCGCGGCCCTCATGGAAGCGCGAGTTATAAGTCGAAAGATTGTCAGCGCGCTTATAGCCTGTGCAATGTTCAACTTTCACATCAGGGAATTCTTTGGCGAGTTGAACCGATTGATCCATATAGCCATATGATGTTGTGAATATGAGCTTGTTGCCCTGTTGAGCCAAGTCACGCAGCACTGGAAGTGCACTGGCATCTTCCTTCACGTTTTCAACATAGCTGGTTACAACTTTATCGCCGAGAGCAGCTTCAATTGCTTTGCGGCCCTTATCATGCGCCCAAGTCCAACCGAAGTCTCCGATAGGGCCTAAGTAGATGAAAGCCACTTTCAGTGGATCAGCAGCAAATGCCTTACCACCAACCAATGGAAGTACCGAAGCAGCGGCAGCCGTTTTGAGCAAATTACGTCTTGAAATATTAGTCATTTTACGTCTCCTGTTTAATATTAAAGTCTTAGTTCAAGAATTCGGCATGAACGGCTTGCCAAGGCACGCTGGTGCCTCGCTTGCCGTTCGATCCCGGAATGAAATCACCGCTAAAACAACGATGGCCATGATGTAGGGCATTGAGGCCCAGAATTGTGATGGAAGTGGGGAAAAGCCCGTGGCTTTTGCGTAGAGTTCTAATGTCATCAGCATTCCAAAGAAATATGCTCCAGCAACCAACCGACCCGCTTTCCAGCCCGCAAACACGACCAGCGCCAATGCAATCCAACCCCGACCTGCCGTCATTTGCTCGGCCCACATAGGGGTTATGACCATCGAAAAATAGCACCCTGCAATGCCCGCCAGTGCTCCACCAAAAGCAATTGCTCCGTAACGAATGCCGATGACCGAATAGCCGATGGAATGGGCCGATAAATCATTCTCGCCCACCGCGCGAAGTACGAGACCCGCGCGGGTATTTTTCAGGAACCAGCCCACCGCGAAGATGATGATCAAAGCGAGGTAAACCAACGGGCTATAGCCGAACAGGACTCGCCAAAATGGATCACGAGCAAGAATGTCTGGAAAAATTGATGTGAAAGGTGGCACGATGATGCCAACGAAACCAGCACCAATTAAAGTCGATAGACCTATGCCAAGAATGGCAAGAGCTAGTCCGGTAGCCACTTGATTTGACCCCAAAGAGAGCACCAGCACGCCAAAAACCAATGATGCAGCTGCCCCAGCAGCCGCAGCAGCAAGCACTCCGAGCCATGGATTGAATGTTGTGAAGGTGACAGCAAAGCCCGTAACAGCGCCTACGAGCATCATGCCTTCGACACCTAGATTGAGCACACCACTTTTTTCGACCACGAGTTCCCCAGTAGCTGCGAGCAGAATGGGAGTGGAGATTCCAACCACGGTCACAATTGCTGAAATGATGAAATCAATAGTCATGGTTTGGACCCTACAAAGCGCAAACGATAACGCACCAAAATATCACCCGCCAAAATGAGAAACAACATTAACGCCTGAAAAATGCCGCCAGATGCGCTTGGCACATGCACCGTGGTTTGTGCCACTTGCCCGCCCACATAAGTGATGGCCAACACTATGCCTGCAATGAACACTCCAACAGGATGGAGCCTACCTAAAAACGAAACGATAATAGCGGTAAAACCATAGCCCGACGGAAAGCCCAAATTAATTTGGCCGAGTTGGCTGGTGGCTTCAAGAATGCCTGCAAGCCCAGCCATGCCACCGCTAATCAACATTGTCGTCCACACGGTGCGGGATGCATTGAAGCCCGCATAACGCGCGGCACTAGGGGCGGCCCCTACCACACGCACTTCAAAACCATAAACAGAGCGCGATACGACCAACCAGAATACAAGCATAAGAAAGAAAGCAATTAACAATCCCGGCGGAACGAAAGTTCCGGGAAGGGAATGCGGCAGTAATTGCGCATCAGTGAAGGCGGCCGTCTGCGGAAAATTATGACCTTGTGGATCTTTCCAAGGACCCGTTATCAAATAATTCAAAAGCTGCAGCGCCACATAGACCAGCATCAAACTGGACAACACTTCATTGACGTTGAATTTTGTTTTCAGGAATGCCGGAATGGCAGCCCATAAGGCACCGCCGATGACGCCTGCCACCAACATCAATGGGATTATCCAGAAGCCTTGAACATTGGGTGTGAGGTAAGCCACGAATGCGCCACCTAATGCGCCCACTATATATTGCCCTTCCGCACCGATGTTCCAAACTTTGGCCTGATTACCAAGTGACAAGCCCAGTGCGATCAAAATGAGGGGAGCAGCTTTGGTTGCCACATCATGCCACTTGTAGGATGCGAGGACGGGTGTGAAGAAGATATCCTTCACAGTGCGCGGGCCATCATAGCCGAGAACTTCAAATATTATTACGCCGAGTAGCATAGTCAACACGACTGCAGCGACCGGTGTTGCAAACAGCATGAAACGACTGGGTTCAGCACGCTTTTCAAATTTAAACAGCATGGCTCACCTCAGCTTCACCATGCACACCACCCATCAGTAATCCAATTTCCTCGACTGAAATGGCACCCACTTTGAGTGGTTTTGACAAACGACCCAAATTGATCACCGCAATCGTGTCACACAAAGTGAGTAATTCATCGAGGTCTTGTGAAATGATCACCATGGCAGAACCCTTGGCAGCGAGATCAACAACTGCTTGGTGAATTGCAGCAGCGGCCCCGGCATCGACACCCCATGTTGGCTGGCTGACCACCAGCACTTCAGGATTTTGCAAAATCTCGCGACCCATAATATATTTTTGCAAATTGCCACCAGACAGTGAGCCCGCCGTGGAATTTGGCCCCTGTGCTTTCACGCCGAATGACTCGATGATTTTTTCCGAAAAAGCCGAAGCCTTGCCTTTGTCAATGAGCGCAGCACTCACCATATCCATGCGGTTGCGAGCGGTGAGTACGGCGTTATCTTGAAGTGAAAAATCCGATACGGCGGCGTGACCATGACGTTCTTCCGGCACAGCACACAGTCCATAAGAACGACGCTCGGTCGGCCCAAGATTTCCAACATCAGAGCCATCGACTTTCACTGATGTTGCCTGTGCCAAAATTTCTCCACCTAGGGTTTCTAACAATTCATTCTGGCCGTTGCCGGCAACACCTGCGATGCCAAAAATTTCTCCGGCCCGCACCGCAAAATTTATGTCGCTCAATGCCGTACCAAAATCACCTACTTTGGGCAGGCTGAGATTTCGCACTTCAAATTTTATAGTGCCAACATCTCGATCTGCATCCTTAGAAATCTCTTTGAGGTTCGCGCCAATCATCAATTCAGCCATGCTGCGCGAAGTTTGGGTGCGCGGGTTACAGGTGGCCACCATTTTACCGCCGCGCAGAATCGTAGCCGTATCACACAACTCTACAATCTCATGCAGTTTGTGCGAAATATAGAGAATCGAACAACCCTTTGCGGCCAGCTTGCGCAAGGTCGAAAAGAGCTGCCCCACTTCTTGCGGTGTTAATACTGAAGTAGGCTCATCCATAATCAAGAGTTTTGGATCAAGCAGAAGGGCACGCACGATTTCGATGCGCTGCCTCTCACCAACACTTAAAGTGGAAACGACACGGCGCGGATCAAGCGTCAAGCCATAGGCATCAAGCACCCCTAGAATTTCGAGTTCAAGTTCTCGCTTGGACGTTTTGCGGTCCAAACCGAGCGCTATATTTTCCAAAACTGTCATCGCTTCAAAGAGCGAAAAGTGTTGAAACACCATGCCAATGCCAAGTTTGCGTGCTGCTTTGGGGTTTTGCACCCGCACTTGCTGACCATCCCAAAGGATTTGCCCAGCATCGGGCACCATGATGCCATAGATCATTTTTACAAGAGTGGATTTGCCAGCACCATTTTCACCCAACAATGCGTGGATTTCGCCGGGCATGACTTTAAGACTGACGTTGTCATTAGCCAACACGCCTGGAAACCGTTTGCTGATGTCACGCAATTCTAAGCGTGCATTCGTATCTGCCATCATCCCCGCCGTTCAGTTCCCATCCGGCAAAGCTCTGTGGCTTCGTCCATAAACATAGTTATGCTCAAACTGAAATCTTTTGCAAGTGCGAAGCGTTGTGGCAGTATAGGCAGTGGATAGAGGAACGAAATCTATGAAGACAACCGACGAAACCCTGTTGCGTTTGGCTTTTGAAGTGGCGCGAAAAGCCCGTGATGGTGGAGACCATCCATTTGGATCAATTCTCGCTGATTCCGAAGGCAACGTCCTCATGGAACAAGGCAATGGTTACACCTCGGAAGGTGGTGACAGAACGGCTCATGCTGAACGACTGTTAGCTTCAAGTGCCGCAAAAAAATATGATGTGGCGTTTCTGGCCACTTGCACACTTTACACATCTGCTGAACCTTGTGCCATGTGTTCGGGTGCGATCTATTGGGCGGGCATTGGCCGCGTGGTGTTTGGCCAAACTGAGAAAGATCTAAAAATTCAAACAGGTGATCATGAAGAAAACCCGACACTTGATTTGCCCTGTCACGTTGTGTTTTCAGCTGGCCAGCGACGCACAGAAATCGTTGGCCCATTGCTGGCCAACGAAGCGGCCAAACTGCAAGAAGAATTCTGGTCTAAACGTTAAAGAGGTCAAGCTGATGCTTTCTGCCATCGATAAAAAATTCTTACGTCTTGCTTATGATGAAGCCAAAGCGGGCTTTGATGAGGGGGGGTGTCCCATCGGTTCAGTGTTGGCGAGAGGTGACGTTCTGGTTTCTCAAGGGCGCAATCAACGTGTGCAAGGCGGTGATCCGATTGCACATGGTGAAATGGACGCGCTGCGCAAAGCCGGACGGCAGAAGACTTACAAAGATATGACAATATATACTTCGCTTAGCCCTTGCATGATGTGCACGGGCACTATCATTCAATTTGGCATTCCGCGTGTGGTGATTGGCGAAAACAAAACCTTTGGCGGCAACGAAGAATTCTTGCGCTCAAAGGGCGTTGAAGTGATTATTGCTGATGATCCAGACTGCACCGCCTTAATGGAACGTTTCATCGCTGAAAAACCTGAGCTTTGGGCTGAGGACATTGCCGAGGATGCTTAAAGCCAGCAATATATTTGCTTAAAGTCGACATTATGCATCTTGCGCATCGATAAATCTTTGTTACAGTGGTGAATAATTGTTTCCGCTTAGGAAACTAAAGGGAGGCCAGCATGGCATTGTCTTGGAGATTTTCTGTTCTCGGTGACCGCCACCGCGCCTTGGGATCGAAGCTTGAAGACTGGAGCGGCATGGGCACCGCTTGGACCTATGATAAAGACATCTATCAAGAACACATCGCCGTTCGCACAAAGGCTGGGTTGATGGATGTGTCTGGCCTCAAGAAAGTGCATCTGGTAGGGCCACACGCCATCAACGTGTTGGAATACTGCACCACGCGCGACATGACAAAAGTCTATCCCGGAAAATCGGTTTATGCTTGCATGCTGAATGATCGCGGCATGTTTACCGATGACTGCGTGATTTATCGCACGGGGCCAAATTCTTGGATGCTGGTGCATGGTTCAGGTACTGCGCATGAAGAATTGGTGAAGCAAGCGGCTGGCCGCAACTGTGCTATTCTATTTGATGACGATATTCACGATCTGTCGCTGCAAGGACCGCTTGCAGTTGAATATCTTTCCAAACATGTGCCTGGCATTCGTGATCTTAAATACTTTCATCACATGCAAACGACTTTGTTTGGTGCCCCCGTTATGATCTCGCGCACTGGCTACACTGGCGAGCGTGGTTATGAACTTTTTGTGCGCGGCCAAGATGCTGGCATGATTTGGGATCGCATATTGGATGAAGGAAAAAACATGGGGATTATCCCTGTGTGCTTCAGTGTTCTCGATATGCTGCGCGTTGAAAGCTACCTGTTGTTTTATCCCTATGACAATTCGCAAATGTATCCTTTCGCTGATCAGCCTCCGGGTGATTCACTGTGGGAACTTGGCCTCGACTTTACTGTGAGCCCTAACAAAGTGGGATTCCGTGGCGCTGAAGAACATCGTCGCCTCAAGGGCAAAGAGCGTTTCAAGATATTTGGCTTGTTGGTGGATGCTGATGGTCCAACCGATTTGGGCGATGAGGTTTATCAGGATGAAAAGCGCATCGGTGTGATCACCTGCCCTTGCTATTCAAAACTCACCAAGCGGTCGATGGCCATAGCTAGGTTGGATGTAGATTGCGCTAAGCAAGGCGTTGCCTTGGAAGTGCGTGGCAAGAATGTGAAGGCTAAAGCTATAGCTCACACCATCACTTTTGATGACCCAGAAAAAACTAAGCGAAACGCGGTTGGCTGATGCTCGTTCAAGGCATAAAGAGCAGACCGATTTATACTGGTCTTGACATCGACCCTAATGCGCAGCGGCATTTATTCGCGCTTGAAGGCGAAGGCGTTGAGGCACTGCTCACCCAAATAAAAACCCATGGCGAAGAATTTTTAAAATCATCTGACATTTTATATGTCGGCAAATTGCCTAATGTGGCCGCCGAAGATATGTGGTCGGGGCCTACCATTCCGGTGTTGCTGGGTCGCCTGCGTGTGAATCTCATAAATGCAAAAATGGGCACGCGGCTTTATCTTGCGGGCACTGAAGGCTTCATTGGTCAGGCCATGAAGGTGGCATTAGATCAGGGCATTGATTTCAATTCCATCCGTACTGAACATCGTGGTTCCACGGCGCGGCGTGTGCAATGCGTGCATTGCAAAGGTATCACTGATGATGTGAAAACGTCGCCCTATCAATGCAGTCATTGTGGATTGAACCTTTTGGTGCGCGATCATTATTCTCGCAGGCTTGCGGCTTTCCAAGGTGTATGCATCGATGCGGAAGAACCGGGCTCAGCGCCGCCCCCCGTGGAGATGTTCCCATGAGCATCAACACTGAAATGATAGTGCAGGTAACTGCCATCACGCAAGTGGCCGAAAAAGTAAAACGCTTCCGCTTTGAGCGTGTTGAGGGCTTGCCACTGCCGGTGTTTTCGGGTGGGGCGCATGTTGTGGTTGCCATGCGCGATGGCGAGATTTTGCGGCGCAATCCTTATTCGCTCATGTCAGCCCCGCATGATCAATCGGCTTATGAAATTTCTGTACTACGCGTCGAAAATTCTCGCGGTGGCTCAGCCTTTATGCATGAGCATGTGAAGCAAGGTGACACGCTGGTCATCAGCCAACCGCTCAATCAATTTCCTTATGATGTCCGCGGGCGCAAACATATTTTTATGGCAGGCGGCATTGGCATCACGCCCTTTATGGCGATGATGGACCAGATGGCACGTGAAGGTTCAAATTTTGAATTGCATTATGCAGTTCGTGACCGCAACCACGGGGCCTATTGGCGCGAACTCACGGAACGTTATGGCGCACACCGCGTGAAAATCTACGTCGATGTTGAAAAACTGTTTATCCCGACTGATGCAATTCTCGCCAATCAAGCGCTCGGCACCCATCTTTATGTGTGCGGTCCATCGGGCATGTTAGACGGCGTGTTGGGCAAAGCGAAAGCACTGGGTTGGCCAAAGCAGAATTTACATTCGGAAAGGTTCCTAGCACCTCCGCCTGGAAATGTTTTCAAAGTGAAACTTCAGCGCCCCAACAAAACCATCACAGTCGGCACACATCAATCCATTCTCGAAGCCGTCGAAGCGGCTGGCATTGATGCGCCTTATCTTTGTCGTGGCGGGGCGTGTGGGCAGTGCGAAACATCAGTGCTAGCTTGCTCCGGCACCATTGAGCACCACGATATTTTCTTAGAACCTGAAGACAAAGCCTCAGGCAAAAAAATTATGATCTGCGTTTCACGTGTGAAGGGGCAAGCGATTACGCTTGATTTGTGAGGACCACCCATGAACATTAAATTCAAGCAGGAAACATTCAGAGGCGATTTCACCTATCGCAATAGCCCAAATAATATCAAACGGTTTCCGTTCCCCTTCCATGAAGACAAATATATGTATTCGGTGAATATGGAACCGCATGTGCCCGCTGGCCCCAAGGGCTATGCCTTTGAACACATGATTGATGTGGATGAACATTACATCTCGGAAATGCATGACCGTGCTTTGGTGCTGAAAGAAGATCCCTTGCGTTGCCAAGCCCTGCCCCACATGATGGCGGCACAGTGGGACACGCTGGAACTTTTGATGGAGCAGCAGGCGGCGGGTTACCCTGAACATTTTTCGTTGATCAAAAATGGCGATCAATGGCATTGGATCAATCGCCCGCTGGGCATTGATCAGAAATTTACGTTTGGCGACGCTTCCACACTGCCCTACGAACCGATGGAATATATCACACGGCAAGCCCAGGGTGATTTTTGCATTGTTGATCAACGTGACAATAATTTGTGGATGGATGCCGGCATGGTGACCACGCAAGCAGATTGGTCACTGGATTTTGATATTGGCATGAACTTTATGGAATGGCACGGGCCGGTGCCATTGGCGCATCAGATGGGGGTGTTTGATCGGGCGCTGAAGTTTTTGCTCAATTTGCAGCAAGGCAAACCGGTACGCCGCTTGAACTGGACCATGACGATTAATCCACGCCTCGACACCAGCCCTGAGAATTATCACAAATGGGGCCCTGACCGCATGTCGGTGACACCTGAGAATGTTGGAGACAAAGTACATTTGCGCTGCGAGTTGCAAAGCCTTTGGCGTTTGCCGCGATCAAATGCGATTTTATTTGTGATCCGATGCTATCTCCTAAAAATGGATGAACTGGTAACAGTGCCCAAGTGGGCGCGCCGCTTTCACCGCGTGTTGCGGGATTTGCCACCAGAACTTGCCGATTACAAAGGGCTTACGCGATTCCGCCCTATGACGGTGGAGTGGCTTTCAAAATATGATGACGGCGCTGCAACCAGCTCCGGCATTTTTCCAGATTAGCAAAGAGGAACTAATATGACACGAGTAGCCGTTATTGGTGCAGGCCCATCGGGCACAGCAGTTCTGCGCGCTTTTCAATCTGCCGCCAAAAGGAAAGCCAAGATTCCAGAAATCGTTTGCTTTGAAAAGCAAAGCGATTGGGGTGGCTTGTGGAATTATACATGGCGCACGGGGCTTGATGAACATGGCGAAGCGGTTCACGGTTCAATGTATCGTTACCTATGGTCCAATGGGCCAAAAGAAGTTTTGGAATTTGCTGATTATTCATTCGAGGAGCATTTCGGCAAAGCCATCCCCTCTTATCCGCCACGCGCCGTTTTGTGGGACTACATTAAAGGCCGCGTGATTAAGGCTAGGGTTCGCAAATGGGTGCGATTTTCTACGCCCGTTCGCATGGTGGAATGGGACAAGAAAAAGAAGCTGTTTAACGTAACCGTCCATGACCGTGTGAAAGATAGGATGTACACGGAGCAATTTGACAATGTGATTGTTGCCAATGGCCACTTCTCCACGCCGAATGTTCCAGAATTTGAGGGCGTGAAAACTTTTAATGGCCGCGTGATGCACGCCCATGATTTCCGCGATGCGCTGGAGTTTAAAGGCAAAGATGTGTTGATTGTTGGTCGCTCTTATTCGGCCGAGGATATTGGCTCGCAGTGCTGGAAGTATGGCGCTAAATCAGTCACAGCTTCATATCGCTCTAAGCCCATGGCTTTTGATTGGCCAAAGGGATTTGAGCAACGGCCACTTTTACAAAAGCTGGTTGGCAAAACTGCACACTTCAAAGATGGCTCTACTAAAGACGTGGATGCGATTATTTTGTGCACGGGCTATCAACACCATTTCCCATTCTTAAGCGAAGAATTGCGCCTGAAAACGGCAAACCGCTTGTGGCCGCTTGATCTCTATAAGGGCGTGTTGTGGGAGCAGAACCCAAAGCTTTCTTATATGGGTATGCAAGACCAGTTCTACACGTTCAACATGTTTGATGCCCAAGCTTGGTATGTGCGCGATGTTATTTTGGGTCGCATCAAAGTGCCTAAGCTTGCGGAGATGACCAAGAACTCCAAAGCTTGGCGCAAGCGTGAATTGAAATTGGAAAATGATGAGCAGATGATTCAGTTCCAAGGCGACTATGTGAAAGAGCTGATTGCCGCCACGGATTATCCAAAGCTGGATACTGAAGCCATCAATCACACATTGGTGGAATGGGAACACGATAAGGTTCACGATATTATGGGCTATCGCAACAAAGCTTATCGCAGCATTGTAACCGGCACAATGTCACCCGTGCACCACACGCCATGGTTAGAGGCGATGGATGATACGATGGAGACTTATTTGAAGGTGAAGTAATTAGCTGCGCGGTCGCGTTTTCTCTGGATCGTAATGTGCAAATTTTGTGACGCGCGCGGGCAGACGTTTTGCGTGGCCGTCTAATTTTCCGATTTCAACTTCGGTGCCAAGCTCGCTATTCAATGCATCCATTCTTGCAAGTGCAATGTTCTTGCCCAGAATTGGTGAACGACAAGAACTGGTCACTACGCCCACTTGAGCGCGACCGATATATAGATGATCTCCATGGCCAACGGCTTCATTGGAATCGACTTCAAGCCCTACCAATTTGCGACGCGGATGTTCTTTGCGTTGGATGAGCGCATCACGACCAATGAAATTATCGAGCTTGGTTTTGAGGGGGACCGTGAAACCAATGCCTGCTTCAAACGGGTCGGTTTCTGAATTGAATTCATAGTTTGCAAAAATCAAACCTGATTCAATGCGCAACATATCCAGCGCTTCAAGACCGAGCGGCTTGAGGCCATGTTTTTGCCCCGCATTCCACACGGCATCAAAAACTTCGTTGGCATGTTTGGGGTGACAGAAAATTTCATAACCCAATTCGCCGGTGTAGCCCGTGCGGCTCACCACCAATGGCACGCCTTCAAAGTGGCCAACGCGGGCAACGGCAAATCGGAACCATTCAAGCTCACTGATGGTGGGTTGAGCGGGCGAGGTCCATAAAATTTCCTTTAGAATTTCGCGACTGGCCGGCCCCTGCACGGCGATATTATGGAGTTGATCAGTTGATGAGCGTACCCAAGCTTTATAACCCATCTTTTCAGCTTGCTCGCGCAGCCACACGCCGGAATAATCATCGCCGCCAATCCAACGGAACAGATTTTGGCCAAGCCTGAACACGGTGCCATCATCAATCATGCCGCCATTTTCATAACACATGGCCGTGTAAACCACTTGGCCAGTGGAGAGTTTTTTAATGTCGCGCGTCATGCAATATTGCAGCAGGCTTTCTGCATCAGGTCCAGTCACTTCAAATTTGCGTAAGGGCGACAAATCCATCACCACGGCTTTCTCGCGAGCGGCCCAATATTCATCAATGGGTCCGTCATTGTTAAAGCGGTTCGGCAACCAATAGCCACGATACTCACCATAGTTGCGCGTGAGTTTTGAGAATGAAGAATGGAAAGCGGTTTCTTTGGTCATCACGGGGTCTGCATCTGGGGTCATGCGGGTTGCCACTGCTCTTTGAAATTTCTGTTCTGCGCCATAGACGCGCACATGAATGTCGGTTGGGTTCCAGCCATTGCCTGGGTCAATATCATCGGGGCAGGATGATGTAACGCAGACGAGATCAGTGAGCGCTTTGACCAAAACATAATCACCAGCCCGCGACCATGCTTCGTCAGACACGATCACATTTGAGTGGTCCATCTGCGTGTTGTAAAAAAAATTCAACGCCTCCCAGCCTTTGCGTTTGGCGATGCCAAATGTGTCTAAAGCAAAGTTGAAATTCTCCGTGCAATTGGCATGACCGGGATAGCCCATATCATCGTAGAATCGCGGATTGCAGGCGGTGGCAAACGCATCGTGCCGCCCGCAGGTGTCTTGCACAACTTCTATGAGCGGCTCGAAATCCAATGCGAAGGCCTTGGAAGGCAGCCCCGGAATTGGATAGGCACGGCCCGTTAATGTGCGTGTGATTGTGGCGTCTAAAGCGTGTTCAATTCCTTTGTCGAGTTTTCGCGCAGAGAAACATTGGAAGTCAGTCATCTGGCGGCCAGAGACATCGATGATCTGTATATATTCGCCAGCTTTCACATGAAAGCCGCGTGCCGTGGCAGCGCGAATGCGAATGTCTTGCAAGATATCAGCCAGAGGTTCCGGCAAATCATCACCGATAATTTTCAGTTTTGGATTGGACCGTGTGATACGAAGCTCAATATCAGTTGCGGTGTTCTGCGCATCGGGGTTCATGTCAGCGGCGGGCACTGCGATAATCAACACGCCGTCATTCTTTGCTGAAAACTCAGCTTTGTTTCCAGCAGGACTGTCTTGGCCAAAAAGTCTCGTGGTTTGAATTTGCGAGATATCAATGTTGCGGCGCTGCAGCCCAGCGCGCATGCGAATTGCGCTGCTGTTTTGCTGAATCAGCATAGCTTTGAAACCTTCGCCTGTTCCTTCAAACTTTGCACTTAGAGCAACCAAATCGCTGCGACCCTTGATATCACAAAAAGCGAGCTCAACACCCTGTCCGCCCTCAAGGTCAGTCAGAAGAATCTTATCGCCTGCTTTGACGTCAGTGACCAAAGAGCCACCCCCAGCGATCGGATAGCGCTCAACATTAGGTGGCAACACACGCTCGCCTGGCCGCAAAATACGACTGGGGGGAGGAAAACTACGGAGTGGAGGCACAAATAGAGTCATGATGGATGGCATTATTCCACAGTTTCGCTTGACCGTCGATATAATGTCATTCAAAAATGTTTCCTGAGAAGGGGCGACTCCGCCAACAGAAGTGGGCACTCTATTCTTGTCACTATGGGACATATGGAGGGAACAATTATGTCATCTGAAAATAATTCGGGCGGGCTGGTCCGCGCGTTAGACTGGAAGGGTGCCTTCTGGGTTGCGGCGGGAGTTCCGCCATTGGTGCTTTTCTCAATCGGCGGCATTGCTGGCGTTGCTGGAAAACTCGCTTTCGTGGTGTGGATTATTTCCATGATCATGGGCTTCTTGCAGTCGTTCACTTACGCTGAAATGGCTGGCATGTTTGGCAACAAATCGGGCGGTGCATCAGTTTATGGTGCAACGGCATGGTTGCGTTATTCAAAATTTATCGCGCCCCTTTCAGTGTGGTGTAACTGGTTTGCATGGAGCCCGGTGCTTTCGCTTGGTTGCGCTATTGCAGCGGGTTATATTCTCAATGCGTTATTTCCTATTCCATTGTTTATAGACACATCTCCTGAAGTATTGGCATGGCTGGCGGACCCTAGCCATGCGGGGAAAGTGGCTGCTGATGCTATTGCAGCTGTCACTGCCGCAGGCACACCAGCAATTCGTGGTTGGGAGCTCTTCAATCTCTCAATACCGGGGCTTGGTGCATTGCATTTCAATGCCACATTCCTGATCGGTGCTGCGCTCATGTTGTTGATGCTCGCTATTCAACATCGTGGCATTGCTTCAACAGCCAGTGCGCAAAAATTTTTGGCCATCATCGTGTTGGTGCCGTTGTTACTGGTTGGCCTTGTGCCAATCTTAACAGGTGCAATCAGCTCGGTAAACGTCACTGGTCTTCTCCCACCAACAGCGGCTTACTCTGGCGTTGATGGCACTTGGAGCATTGGTGGTTGGACATTGTTCTTAGGTGCGCTCTATATCGCTGCTTGGTCGACATATGGTTTTGAAACTGCCGTCTGTTACACTAGCGAATTAAAGAACCCCAAGACTGATACGTTCAAAGCGATCTTTTATTCTGGCTTGTTGTGCTGCGTGTTCTTTTTTATCGTGCCCTTTGCTTTCCAAGGCGTGCTCGGACAATCAGGCATGTTAGCTTCTGGCATTGTTGATGGAACAGGCATTGCTGCAGCGCTAGGCAACATGGTTGGTGGCCACCCTATCGTCACTCAGATCTTTGTAATCTTGATGATCTTGGCCTTGTTTCTTGCCATTATGACGGCAATGGCAGGTTCATCACGCACACTTTATCAAGGCTCAAAAGATGGTTGGTTGCCGAAATATCTCAGCGGCGTGAATGCCAATGGCGCACCCAGTAAAGCCATGTGGACCGACTTTGTGTTCAACTTGTTCTTGCTGGCGCTTGCCTCGGATGTTGCAGGTTACTTCTATGTTCTTGCTATTTCGAATGTGGGTTACATCATTTTCAATTTCTTAAATTTGAATGCAGGTTGGATTCACCGTGTTGACTCGGGCCACATTGCACGGCCTTGGAAAGCCCCTTCGGCTCTCATTGGCCTCAACACAGTGTTGGCTTTTGTGAATGCGCTGTTCCTTGGCGCTGGCGCAAAAGTGTGGGGTTACTCAAACGCTTTGTGGGCAGGTTTGATTTTTGCAGCCCTCATTATTCCGGTTTTTTACTATCGTCATTATATTCAGGATGGCGGCAAGTTCCCTAAGGGTGCACTTGAAGCTTTAGGTTTGAAAGATGGCGACATGGGCGAGAAGAAGGCGGGAATGTTGCCGTACCTTGCACTGGCAGCTGGTGCCGCTGTTGTGTTGTGGGCCAATTGGTATTTCCAATTGCCTGCATAAACAATCACAGTAATCTTGTGCCGCCATTACTCTGTGATGGCGGCATTTTTATGCGACTTGATAGCCAAACTCACCTGCTTGACTCACTAACCATTCCCAAAAGCTTTCGGAGAATCCGCGAAACACAGAAAGTGTAAACTCATCTGTGCCTGACTTCGTGAGATGGACTGAGACGTGAGCCATCTGCGTGAGTGCCGATTTTCCGATCGGAAACACACTCTCGTGCAAATCAACTGGCGTACCTTTGGCTAGAACTGCACGCGCCTTTGGCCCAGCAATGCGGATCATCACGCGGCCGTGGCTTTGATCGGAGACTAAGGCCAAGCCTTCAAGTTTCTTTTTTAAATCCGTGTACGGAGCATTATAAATATAAAATTGATCTGGTCCCGCCCATTGGACTTCAGTTTTTTTCAAAGCCGCCAATGCTTCCTTAAGCGCCTTGGCTTTGCCCTTGCGAGCAATGGCTATGATGATGGTGGCAGGATGAACAACCGAAAGAGTGACCCCGGGCACTCCTTTATCGGCCCCGAAGCGACCAGTTTTCACAACATCAGCTAAAGCGGAGGTTCTAAGCATGGAGCCTCTCATTCTTTGCATCAAAGTGAACGGGGTCACATATCTCAGCGAGATAATGGTGCCCGCGCAAGCCATCAAACACTTTTATAATTTCGCCGTGACGGGCACGGCCATTGGATAGCAATGCAAGCCCCAACCACATATTCAACATGGGCGACCATGCGACGGAGCAAATGTAACCTTGGTCGGCTTGCATCGAAGGCGCATCGCCTTGTTTTAACAAATGCCCACCAGATCGAAGCTTCATGGTGTGATCGACGGGCCTAATGCCGACCACGCATTGCCGTTGCGGATCAACCAATCCTTCACGCTGCGCCATCACGCGGCCGATATAATCTTTCTTGGTGGACATCATTTTGCCCAAACCTAAATCACCAGCCGTAGTGGTGCCATTCAATTCACCGCCCGCAACATGGCCTTTCTCGATGCGCATAATTGAAAGTGCTTCAACACCATAAGGCACAATGCCAAACTCGGTCCCTGCGTGCATAATGGCGCGGGCTACAGCATTGCCGAAATCAGCGGGCACTGCCAGTTCATAGGCATGTTCGCCAGAGAATGAAATGCGAAATAAGCGCGCTTCAACACCGCCCATAATAGTGATCGCCTTTGCGGCGAGATAAGGCACAGTTTCATCATTGAGCGCGAGCTTATCAACTAGCTTCTGCAATGTGGCCCGCGCCTTGGGGCCAGCAACAGCCATTTGCGCCCATTGTTCAGTGACCGAAACATATTGCACATCAAGCTCCGGCCAATGCACCTGATGGCAAAATTCAATATTGCTCATCATGCGCGCCGCATTGGCTGTTGTGGTAGTCATCACATAATGATCTTCGGCAAGGCGTGACGTCGTGCCATCATCAAATACGATGCCATCTTCACGCAGCATAAGGCCATAGCGGGCCTTCCCAATACTCAGTGTACTAAAGGTATTGCAATAGAGGCGATCCAAGAAAATTCCAGCATCCTTGCCGTGAATATCAATTTTACCCAGCGTGGAGACATCACAGAGGCCCACCGATGCTCTTGTGGATTTCACTTCACGCGAGGCAGAGGCCAACCAATCTTCGCCTGTTTTAGGAAACCAAGATGAGCGCATCCATAATCCAGTTTCAACAAACACAGCACCTTGTTCCACGGCCCAACCATGCAGCGGCGTTTTGCGAACCGGTTGGAAATGGCGGCCTGTGAAGGGGCCAGTGAATGCGCCGAATGACACGGGCGTATAGAATGGACGGAATGTGGTGGTGCCCATTTCAGCGATAGTTTTCCCAGAAGCTTCAGCAAGAATGGCAATGGCATTCACATTACCAAGCTTGCCTTGATCAGTTGCCATGCCTGTGGTGGTGTAGCGCTTGGCCAGTTCCACATGGCCATAACCTTCACGCGCTGCCAATGGCAAATCTTTGGCCGTGGCATCATTCTGATAATCAATGAAGGCTTTGCCGGTTGACTCCTTCACCCACCAGAAAGGCTGAATGGCAAAAGCTTCATCACGGCATTTTGGTGCGGGCGGAACTTTGCCTTTCATCGTGCCAGCGCGCACGCCATCAGCAAAACATTCAGATAGCAACATGTGTCCGGCTGCACTGCCAATGGCGGTGAATTCCGCACCTACATCAGGTGGTGTGAAAGCGGCAATGCTCTCATTCCAAATTGGTTTTGCGCCACGGTGGCACATGAGATTCACGATGGGGCTCCACCCGCCAGACATGGCAACAGCATCGCAAGCTATTAAATGCTTTCCAGCATCAATCGCTGCAACGCCTTTGCCACCTTTCACGTTGAGAATGCGCCCGCCTTTTCGCGTATCAATGATCACTTCAACATGAATGCCATGTTGTTTGAAATCATGCGCGGTGCGAAGTGCTGAATCATTGTTGGTAAATATCGCAACTGATTTTCCAGCCGCTGCCGCATAGCGATTTGAATAATGCCGCATCGCAGAAGCCAACATCACCCCCGGCACATCATTGCCGCCAAACACCAGTGGCCGCTCTTCGGCACCAGATGCAAGGATAGCCCGCTTGGCTTGAATGCGCCAATAGCGTTGACGCGGTTCAAATGGCGCTGGCACAGCGACATGATCATTCACGCGCTCAAGTGCGCCAAATATATTTCCATCAAACCAGCCAAAGATTGTGGTGCGCGGCATCAAAGTAACATTTGGTATCGAAGCTAATTCGGCAATCACGCTTTGCGACCACTCGAAGCCAGATTGACCAGCGATCTCTTCATTTTCAAACAGCAGTGTACCGCCCAGCGCCGAGCCTTCGTCTGCTAAAATTACGCAAGCGCCGGAACGAGCCGCTGTGAGAGCCGCCATCAACCCAGCAGGACCAGAGCCCACCACAAGCAGATCACAATGGGCATAAGATTTTTCGTAGGTATCTGGATCAGCTTCGCGTGACGCAGTGCCGAGGCCAGCGGCTTTTCTAATCAGTGGCTCATAGATTTTTTCCCAAAAACTTTTGGGCCACATGAAGGTTTTATAATAGAAACCCGCGACGAAAATAGATGAGGCAAGCGAAGTGACTGCGCCAACATCAAAATCTAATGACGGCCAGCGGTTTTGGCTTTGCGCTATCAGCCCGTCATATAATTCAATCATGGTGGCGCGGGTGTTGGCTTCTTTACGGCCACCTTCACGCAACTCCACCAACGCATTGGGTTCTGAACTGCCTGCGGAAATTACACCGCGCGGGCGATGATATTTGAAGCTGCGGCCCATGAGATGAACGCCATTGGCGATGAGGGCTGACGCAAGTGTATCGCCTTGGTGGCCAGTGAAAGACTTGCCATCAAATTTGAAATTTAGTTCTGAAGTGCGGTCAATCAGTCCGCCATTCTTAATGCGAAAGCCCGTCATGATTTTTGTTTCCGCTTAAAATTTTTGGCGATCACTGCACCAAAAACCTCATGGGTTTTGGTGTCGCGGGAAACCACAAGCCAAGCGCGGCAGCCGCCTGAGTGGTACGCGAACTCATCAATCTTTCCTCGCGGGTTATCGCGCTCGTAAACATAGGAATTCCAGTTTGGATCTTCCAAACTTGTTGGGCGTTGAACATTAGCATCGCCTAAGAATGTAAATTCCTCAGCAGGGCGGGTTCCGCAATGGGGGCAAGGGATTAGCATCAGTGTAAATTGGGCGTTGCGCCCTGCCCTTTTTCGTCAAGCATATAACCGCGCCTGAACCTGTCCAACCGAAACGCTGTTGCAACTTTGTGGGGCTCATCTTTGGCAATCAAATGTGCATAGCACCAGCCCGAAGCGGGCGTAGCTTTGAAACCGCCATAACACCAGCCTGCATTCAAATATAATCCGTGTACTGATGTTTTATCTATGATCGGGGAACCATCCATCGACATATCCATAACACCACCCCAGGAGCGAAGTGCACGCACCCGAGCCAGTGATGGGATCATGGCCACACCAGCTTCAATAACATGCTCCACCATAGGCAAGTTTCCACGCTGAGCATATGAATTATAGCCATCAATATCGCCACCAAAAACAAGGCCGCCTTTATCGGACTGCGAAACATAAAAATGGCCTGCGCCAAATGTCACCACACCATCAATATAAGGCTTTAACCCTTCGGATACGAAGGCTTGAAGGACATGGCTTTCGATGGGGAGTTTTAACCCTGCCATCGAAGCTACCTCTGATGAATGGCCCGCCGCGCAAAGTGCCAATTTTTTGCATTTAATTTCACCGCGTGAAGTCTGCACGCCGATGACCTTGCCATTTTCGGTTTGGATGTCTGTAAGCTCACACCCTTGCAAAATATCAACGCCGCGTAAATCTGCACCACGGGCATAACCCCAAGCTACCGCATCATGGCGCACGGTACCGCCGCGCCTTTGCAACAGACCGCCTTTGATCGGGAAACGGGCATTTTCATAATCGAAGAACGGATACATTTCTCGCACAGCTTCTCGGTCGAGCAACTCTGCGTCCACACCATCAATGCGCATGGCATTGCCGCGCCGTGCAAAGGCATCGCGTTGTGCGTCAGTGTGGCAGAGATTCAAAACTCCGCGCTGCGAGACCATGGCGTTGAAATTAAAATCCTGCTCCAAGCCTTCCCACAGTTTCATCGATAATTCATAAAATGGATTGTTGCCAAGCAGCATGTAATTGGAGCGAATGATGGTGGTGTTGCGACCCACATTGCCGGAGCCAATATAATTTTTTTCCAACACTGCAATGTTTTTCAGGCCATGTTCCTTGGCTAAATAATAGGCCGTGGCCAGCCCATGCCCGCCGCCGCCGACGATGATAATATCATATTCTTTCTTTGGCTCAGGTGAACGCCATGCTGGGGTCCAGTTTTTATGGCCCGAGAGGGAATTCTTAAGGAGTGAGAAAACCGAGTATTTCATTAACAATCCAGTGTCGTGTCGCGTTCCCATTGGGTGAGGTGGCGGGCATATTGGTTCCACTCATTGTGTTTCAATTTTAGATAACCAGCCGAAAGCTCATCACCCAATGCGGAGCAAAGCAGTTTGTTCTTTTCGAGATTGCGCAAAGCATCCAGCAGATTGAGCGGAAGTTTTTTCAAATCTTTCACTGTGTGGCTTTGTGTGTACATGTCAATATCAAGGCGTTTGCCGGGATTGGTTTTGCGCTCAATGCCGTCCATACCAGCAGCTAGGATTGCAGCAAGCATGAGATAGGGATTTGCCGATGGATCAGGCAAGCGGAATTCGCAACGGCCAGCATCAGGAATGCGCACCATATGCGTGCGGTTATTACCGCCGAAGCTTACTGTATTTGGCGACCACGTTGCGCCTGAAATCGTGCGCGGCGCGTTGATGCGCTTGTAGGAGTTCACTGTTGGATTGGTGATGGCCACCAAAGCATCGGCATGTTCGATCAAGCCGCCGATGAAATTATAGGCTAATGGTGAAAGGCCCATTTCATCAGTTGCGCTTTCGAACAAATTCTTTTTGCCGGCCTTGTCCCAAACTGAAAGATGCGCGTGGCAACCATTGCCGGAAAGGTTGATGAAAGGCTTGGGCATGAAAGTGGCGCGCATTCCGTGCTTTTCAGCAATGGCCTTCACCATGAATTTGAAAAAGGCCAGTTGATCAGCGGTAGTCAGTGCATCGCTGAAATTCCAATTGATTTCGAATTGGCCATTCGCATCTTCGTGGTCGTTTTGATAAGGGCCCCAGCCAAGCTTGGTCATAATATCGCAAATTTCGGTGATCACATCAAGGCGGCGCATGATGGCGGATTGATCATAGCAAGGCTTTTCTTGATGATCTTTATCATCAGAAGGGGCCGAGCCATCGGCATTAATCAAATGGAATTCAGGTTCACAGCCTGCCATCAACTTCATGTTTTGTTTGGCGGCGCGTTCCATGCCGCGTTTCAAAGCCAAGCGTGGCGCTTGTTCCAAGGGCTTGCCGCTCATGTGCGGGTCGCCCGCCATCCAGGCGATTTCGGGCTTCCACGGCAATTGGATTAACGTGCTCGTATCTGGGTAAACCAGAACATCAGGGTGAGCCGGGGTTTGATCAAGCCATGTGGCAAAGCCAGCGAAGCCTGCACCGGCTTTTTGCATTTTGTTGCCCGCTTCAGCGGGCACAAGCTTGGCGCGTTGGGTGCCGAATAGATCGGTATAGTTAAACAGAAAATATTTTACTTTGTTCTTCTTGGCATATTGAACCAGGTCTAGTGCCATCGTTTCCGCTCCATAATTTTTTATATCTATTTAAAAACGTATCTTACCCGGAATCCAATCTGTTCCCGCCAGCGGCACTTGGGCCATGGCGGCGGCTTCGATGGTTAGAGCACAGAGATCTTCAGGTTCCAAATTGTGCACGTGAGATTTGCCATTGGCGCGCGCGATAGTTTGGGCTTCTAGCGTTAGCACTTTCAAGAAATTATAAAGCCTGCGGCCAGCTTTCACAGGGTCCAAGCGCTTCGACAATTCTGGGTCTTGCGTGGTGATACCTGCAGGGTCTCTGCCTTCATGCCAATCATCATAAGCGCCCGCCGTTGTGCCCAGCGCATTATATTCGGCTTCATAATGTGGATCATTGTCACCGAGTGCTACGAGAGCAGCAGTGCCGATGGATACTGCATCAGCACCAAGCGCTAAAGCCTTGGCCACATCAGCGCCATTGCGAATGCCACCGGAAACAATCAGCTGAACTTTGCGGTGCATGTTAAGTTCTTGTAGTGCGCGAACAGCAGGCCTGATGCAAGCAAGAGTGGGTTGGCCCACATGTTCAATGAACACCTCTTGCGTGGCGGCCGTACCGCCTTGCATTCCGTCCACCACCACAACATCGGCACCGGCTTTCACAGCAAGCGCCACATCATAGTAAGGGCGCGCGCCACCGATTTTTACATAGATGGGTTTTTCCCAATTGGTGATTTCGCGCAGTTCGGCAATTTTAATTTCGAGATCATCAGGTCCTGTCCAATCTGGGTGGCGGCAGGCGGAGCGTTGATC
This sequence comes from Hyphomicrobiales bacterium, assembly GCA_031423845.1. Taxonomy (GTDB): domain Bacteria; phylum Pseudomonadota; class Alphaproteobacteria; order Rhizobiales; family Aestuariivirgaceae; genus Aestuariivirga. Next base: position 68,658 of record JANPGD010000163.1, read on the forward strand.
AATGCCTTTGGGCAGGCAACGCATGGCGGCTACACGATCCGAAATCTTCTGGCCCAATAGCATACCGCCGCCACCGGGTTTTGCACCTTGGCCGATCACCACTTCAATGGCATCGGCTTTGCGTAAATCATCGGGGTTCATGCCATATCGTGAAGGCAAATATTGATAGACGAGATATTTGGATTGGCCGCGTTCTTCCGGCGTCATGCCGCCATCGCCTGTTGTGGTCGAAGTGCCCGCCGCAGATGCGCCACGGCCCAACGCTTCTTTGGCGTTGGCTGACAATGAGCCAAAGCTCATGCCCGCAATTGTAATTGGAATTTTAAGTTCGATTGGCTTTTTGGCAAAGCGGGTGCCCAACACCACATCAGTGCCGCATTTTTCGCGGTAACCTTCCAGCGGATAACGTGAAATCGACGCCCCTAAGAACAGTAAATCATCAAAGTGTGGCAGCTTGCGCTTTGCGCCTGCGCCACGGATATCATAAATGCCAGTGGAAGCGGCGCGGCGGATTTCAGCCAGCGTTGCATCATCAAAAGTTGCCGATTTGCGCGGCGGGGTGCGAGGGGTGCTTTCCATCTTATCCTCAGTAACTATCGGCGTGGTCAACGCTGAAATTATAAAGTTTGCGGGCCGAGCCATAGCGCTTGAAGTCGGATGGCTTTTCTTCGCGTCCAGCGGCTTTGAGCAAACGTTCTAAATCTGCGATGTGTTCAGCGCGCATTTCTTTTTCAATGCAGTCAGCACCCAAGCTTGCCACTTTGCCTTTTACATAAAGGCGGGCTTCATAAATGCTGTCGCCCAGCGCATCGCCCGCATCGCCGCACACAACCAAGTTACCGCGTTGGCCCATGAAGGCCGACATGTGGCCGACTGAACCGCCCACCACAATATCAATGCCCTTCATTGAAATGCCGCAGCGAGATGACGCGTCACCGTCGATCACCAGCAGCCCGCCATTACCTGTGGCCCCAGCTGATTCAGATGAATTGCCTTTGACCCATACTAAACCCGACATCATATTTTCCGCCGTGCCAACACCAGCATGGCCGTGAATGGTTATTTCGGAATGCTGGTTCATGCCACCGCAATAGAATCCAACATGGCCATTAATTTCGACATGCACCGGAGCACCCAAACCAACCGCGATGTTGTGTTGGCCCTTGGGGTTTTTCACCACCCAATGGGTCTGATTGGTGTTGGCGGGTAGAGTTTGCAGCGTTGAATTAATGCCGCGCACACCGACAACCGACTGATCAAGTTCGTTCATGCGTGTCCCCAAGTGTAGATTTTTGATGGTTCTGGTTCCCAGATTTTTGCATCATCAGCACCGGGCAAGTGGGCAATGGCGCGATATTCGGTGGCCATTGCCACCCAATCATCATTCTCAGCCATCACCGCATGTTTGCAAGCGATGGGATCACGCACCACAGCAAAGCCATCTGCCGTGCCCACGAGGAATGTGTAGAAACCGTCGAGGTCTGTGAGGCCCGCTTCAAGCGCTTCCTTCAAAGTGGCTCCACTGCGCAATTGATGCGTCATATAGGCGGCGGCCACTTCAGTGTCGTTCTCCGTCTGGAACTCCATGCCTTCACGGCGCAGATTTTCGCGCAGACGATTATGATTTGAAAGTGAGCCATTGTGCACGAGGCACAAATCAGCACCTGTTGCGAAAGGATGCGAGCCTGCAGTGGTTACCGCACTTTCAGTGGCCATGCGGGTGTGGCCAATGATGTGGGTGCCTGCCGCATCATCTAAACCAAACTTGTCGTAAACATTTGCTGGCAAGCCTGTTTCCTTGAAAATTTCGATTGTGTGACCTGAGCCAACAACCCGCACCTCTGGGTGATGCTCCTTCAGCCACTTCACAACGGCAGCTTCCTTGCCCGTGGTTACCAGAATGCAGTGATTACCTATTTTCTTTATGGTGCAATCGCATTTCAAGGCTTTCTCTAGACCAACATCAATTTTCTTCCAATCATAACTGGCGTCGTTATGCGCGAGTGAAAACTTGGTTTCGGCCTTTTTCACAGGGTTGCGATAAATGGCAACGCCTGCGGAATCTGGCCCGCGATTGGTCATCTCAATGAGCATCGGCTTGAACATTTTGCCAAGGTTGCGCTTCAACTTTGGGTTTTTAAGATAGAGACCAACAATGCCGCACATAGGCTTCTCCTCAATTGTAATTTGACACTATCAGGCCTAGAAGTAACTTTCAACTGCGAGGAACAATTATTTCATGTAGGGAACGAATTATTGTTTGACTAAATTCAAGGATCAACGAGTAAAACTCGAAAATCATTGACGTTGGTAAGCGTGGGACCGGTGATCAATTGATCACCCAATGCTTCAAAAAAACCGTGGCCATCATTATTGGCAAGGCTGGCCCAGGGGTCGATTCCCAGCTGGCGGGCGCGACCCAGAGTTGTTGGTGTGATAATAGCCCCTGCCACTTCTCGCGCTCCGTCAATGCCATCGGTATCACCCGCCAAGGCATGAATTTTTTCAGCGCCATTCAGCTTTAAGGCCAGCGCCATTAGAAATTCCACATTGCGCCCTCCTGCTCCCACTCCGCGCACTGTGACGGTGGTTTCGCCGCCAGAAATAATCGCACAGGGTGGACTTACAGGTTGGCCAAATCGGCGAGCCTGCATGGCAATGCCCGCCATGACGAAGCCCACATCACGGGACTCACCTTCGATGGCATCGCCTAAAATAATGGGAGTGTAGCCTGCCGCCGAAGCTATGCGGGCTGCTGCTTCCAATGACTGCTGTGGCGACGCAATGCGGCGAGCTTCAATATTGGAAAGCTGCTTTGGCGTTTCATCTATGGCCTCTGCTAAATGTCTCGTGACTGAGGGCGAAACTTCGATCCCATATTTTGCTATAATGGCACGAGCTTCGGCGAAGGTTGTGGGATCTTGTACAGTGGGGCCAGAGGCGACAGCGGCCAAATCATCGCCTGGCACATCTGAAATCACGAGGCTAATAACCCGCGCTGGACAGGCTGCCGCGGCCAATCTGCCGCCTTTAATTTTAGAAAGATGCTTGCGCACACAATTCATTTCACCAATGGGAGCGCCTGATTTCAGCAGTGCACGATTAACGGCGCGCTTTTCCTCAACACTCACACCATCAACAGGAAGGCTGAGCAAGGCTGAACCGCCACCCGATATAAGTGCAACAACTAAATCATCTGCGGTAAGACCCTGCACCATTTCCAGCATGCGGGCCGCGGCTTTAGTGCCAGCATCATCAGGCACGGGGTGTGCTGCTTCAACAATTTCGATGCGCTCGCAGGGCACAGCGTGTCCATAGCGCGTGACGATCAAGCCTTCGATGGAGCCCGCATAGTTTCGTTCAAACACCTGCGCCATGGCGGCAGAGCCTTTGCCAGCACCAACAACTATAGTGCGGCCTTTTGGAGGCTTTGGTATGAAGGATGGCAGGGTGGCTTGTGGCAATGCAGCATTCACGGCGGCATCAAACATAGCTTTCATCAAATCAATTTGCATTCTGGCACTGTACTTGATCAATAAATTTTGACAATGACACAGTATGACAACTTCAATTGAATATTTGGAAAAGCTGATCACTTTCCCCACGGTTAGCCGTGAAAGCAATCTCGACCTGATTGCTTACGTGCAAGATGTGATGAAAAACCTCGGCATTGCGTCAAGTTTGGTGCACAACGAGGAAGGAACAAAGGCTAATCTTTGGGCCACAATTGGCCCAGCGGATGTGGCAGGCGTGGCCCTTTCTGCTCACACCGACGTGGTGCCCGTGGTCGGGCAAAACTGGAGTAGCGATCCCTTCGCGTTGACAAAATTAAACGGGAATCTTTATGGGCGCGGCAGCGCTGATATGAAAGGGTTTATAGCCTGCTGTTTGGCCATGGCTGAAAAAGCTGTGTTGCGGCCGTTGAAAACGCCAATTCATTTTGCTTTTTCTTACGATGAGGAAATTGGCTGCATTGGTGTGCGACGTCTGCTCGACATGTTGAAAACTCTACCCATTCGCCCACGCTTTTGCATCGTTGGAGAACCCACCATGTTGCAGGTGGTGACAGCGCATAAGGGAAAGCTCGGCTACCGTGTGACGGCGCATGGTTTGGAAGCGCATTCATCACTGGCCCCCATTGGCGTGAACGCCATTTATATGGCTAGTGATTTGATTACCGAAATCCGCCGCATTCAAGCCGATTTGGCGGAGAATGGCGCGCGCGATGGAGACTATGAAGTCGCCTACACTACATTGCATGTGGGCAAAATTGCTGGTGGCGTTGCCATGAACATTGTGCCCAATGAGACAAATTTTGATTTTGAAATCCGCTACTTGCCGATGGATGATGGTGAAGCCATTGCGGCGCGCATTCGTGAAGCTGCGGAAAGAATAGCAGCCGGATTCCGGAATGTCTTTGCAGATGCACGATTTACATTTACTGATCTGCAAAGTTATCCTGCGATGGATACGCCTGTAGACAGCGACGTGGTCAATTTCGTCCGTGCACTGACGGGTGGAAACTCCACAGGCAAGATTACCTTTGGCACGGAAGGTGGATTATTTCAAAAGGAACTCGGCATTCCCGCTGTGGTATGTGGGCCTGGCAACATTGCAGTGGCCCATAAGCCAGATGAATATGTTTCTGAAGCCCAAATGGCTTTGTGTGATGAGATGTTGGTACGGCTAGTGGACCGCCTCAGTTCAGAGGCTTAAAAACTTTCCAAACTTGCGGTGGCTATAGACAAGCGGCAAAGCGCCATTGTGCCGCGCTTCAATCACACAACCTATAAAAATGCGGTGCGTTCCGGCATCGTGAAATGTTTCAAGTTTGCAGATAAAGTTCGCAGCGGCATTGAGCAGAACCGGAGCAAAGCCTTCCTCTACCATCCATGTGCTTTGTGTAAAATCATAAGGCAGACGTCCATGCTCTGGCCGCCCGGCAAATGTTTTGGCAAGGGTGGCCTGATCCTGTGAGAGCATATTCACAGCGAAAGATTCGTTTTTCGTGATCGCATCTGAGATCAAATTCTTACGATTGATACAGGCCAGCAACAAGGGTGGTTCAGCAGACACTGAAGAAACAGCACTTACTGTGAGGCCAAATCTACCTGTTACCCCTTGGGTGGTCACAATCGATACGCCAAAGGCAGCCGCAGCCATGGCCTGAACAAAATGATCGGGCGTTTCTTGATTAGTTGGTTTGGTCACTCGTTGATCCATGGGCTTCACTTTTTGATAACGGGGCTTTACATCGCGGTGAAAACAGTAACAATGAAATAATTCAAATCACTTTATGGGTTTAACGATGCGCAACGACACTCCTCAGGCCATTCACCTCAAAGACTATAAGCCGGTGCCCTATATGGTGGAAAATATTGAGCTGAATTTTTCATTGGCTCCGGAAAACACCCGCGTCACATCACACATTCATCTGCGTCCGAACCCCGCCACCAGCGAAAAATCAGCACCATTGGTTTTTGATGGTGAAAAAATAAAATTAATCTCGGTGACGATTGACGGCGTGGCACTGGCTGCAGATGGTTATGCGGTCTCGGACAGTCAACTGATCATTGCAACTGTGCCGCAAAAACCGTTTTTGCTCACAATTGTGACGGAATGTAATCCGCTGGGCAACTCAGCGCTTTCCGGTCTCTACATGTCGAATGGCATGTATTGCACCCAGTGTGAGGCGCAAGGCTTTCGCCGTATCACATATTTTTACGACCGGCCTGATGTGATGGCGATTTTTAAAGTGCGTATAGACGCTCAAAAATCTATGCCTGTGCTATTGTCGAACGGCAATGCAGCTGAAACTGGATCGCAAGGTTCTGATCGACATTATGCTGTGTGGGATGACCCGCACCCCAAACCTACATATTTATTTGCCTTGGTGGCCGGCGATCTTGCCAGTGTGCATGATCATTTCATCACGATGAATGGCCGCCAAGTGCAACTCGGCATTTATGTCGAAAAAGGCAAAGAAGACCGCTGCGCATGGGCCATGGAATCGCTCAAGTCTTCGATGCGCTGGGATGAGACCGCCTTTGGCCGTGAATATGATTTGGATGTGTTTAACATCGTTGCCGTTTCAGATTTTAACATGGGTGCCATGGAAAATAAGGGCCTCAATGTTTTCAACGACAAATATATTTTGGCATTGCCCGAAACCGCAACTGACATGGATTTCATGTCGATTGAAGCGATCATAGCACATGAGTATTTCCACAATTGGACAGGCAACCGTATTACCTGCCGAGATTGGTTCCAGTTGTGTTTGAAAGAAGGTCTCACGGTTTTCCGCGATCAAGAATTTACGTCGGACATGCGCTCACGTTCGGTGAAGCGCATCCAAGATGTGAAAACCTTGCGGGCGCGGCAATTTCCGGAAGATCAAGGTCCATTGTCGCATCCAGCGCGGCCTTCATCCTATATTGAGATCAACAATTTCTACACGCCCACAGTTTATGAAAAAGGCGCTGAAATTTGCCGCATGATGAAAACGCTGATTGGTGAAGCGGCCTTTCGTAAAGCGATGGATTTGTATTTTGGACGCCATGATGGTGATGCGGCCACAGTGGAAGATTTTGTACGCTGCATGGCCGACGCATCGGGTCGCAATTTGGATCATTTTTTCAAATGGTATGAACAGGCAGGTACTCCGAAATTGTCTGTACGCGGTGTCTATAATGCCGAAGCAAAAACTTATGATTTGACGATTGCTCAATCTACACCACGATTAAAGGGTCAGCCCAAAAAGTTGCCAATGCACATGCCACTGGCTTTGGGTTTGGTTGGTCCGGATGGGCAAGACATGCCGCTCCATCTTGAAGGCAAAGGTCGCTTGAATGCGCCTGTGATTGAACTCACTGAAGCCAAGCAGGTTTTCCGTTTCACGGGTGTTGCGCAAAAGCCAGTTCTTTCCATCAACCGAGGATTCACAGCCCCCGTCATCCTCAAAACCAATACGACTGCAGCGGAATTGCTGTTTTTGATTGGGAATGACTCTGATAGTTTCAATCGCTGGGAGGCGGCACAGACGCTTTCAAAATCGCTGATTGTCAAAACTGTGAAAGCATTAAGTGTTGGCAGGAAGCCACCCAACACCATGGGATTTGCTGATGCTTTGGGCAGCACCTTGAGCGACCCTTTATTGGACGACACCTTCAAAGCGTTGATGTTGGTGCTGCCCGCTGAAACAGAAATTGCAGCATTGATCAGCAAAGAAGTGGATAGTGATGTGGTTTATCAAGCACGTGAATTTGTGCGTAGCCAAATCGCCAAACGACTCCTGTCAAAACTGAAAAATACTTTTGCCAGAACCGAGGAAACTGGCCCCTATATTCCTGATACCATTGGTACCGCGAAACGTGCTCTACGATATGCAACTCTGGGATTGATTGCTGCAGCCGATGCTGATGCGGCTGTTGCTTTTGTGCGTGCTGACTTGAAATCCGCTACAAATATGACCGTCGAAACGGGTGCCATTTCATCGTTGCTATCTTCAGCGCGGCCAGAGCGTGAGGCCTTGCTGAATGAATTTCATGCCCGTCATAAACAGGATCACCTCATTATCGATAAATGGTTTGGTTTAAATGCGGTGATCCCCGGGGCTGATGCTTCGAAGCGAATCGCGCGCTTGCTCAAACATCCAGATTTCAAGTTCTCAACGCCGAACCGTGTCTATGCCTTGATTGGCGGTTTTTCCAGCGGCAACCCCTCAGGCTTTCACGCGGCAGATGGATCGGGTTACCGCATCGTGGCAGACGTTATCATCGCGCTCAATGCCACCAACCCGCAAGTTGCCTCACGCATGGCCACAGGTTTTCGCAGTTGGCGGCTCTACAACGCGCCGCGCCGCGCCCATTCGCAGGTCGAAATGCAACGCATATTGGCCACGCCTGAGCTTTCTCGCGATGTCTTTGAGATCATATCAAGAACGTTGAAGGGCTAACGCGCTATTCGCTTGGCAAATCAGATTCACCCGCGTTATTCCTGATTCTCTCAAGTCGAAGCAGATTCGTGTGTAGGCGTTTTGCGGAACTGGATTTGCATTCACATTTTTGAATTGATCAAAACAATTGGCTAAGGCGCACATTAGAGAATTATTTTTCAGAGATCGGACTCTGCATTTGCCAATGCCGTGGCCAGGTCATGCCGGCTTTTCAGTTTCGGAACGCTCCATGAGGGTTTTGATTACATTATTGACTGGCGTTTTTCTACTCACCTTGGCGGCGGCATTAATTTCACAATTGATGCTGGGCCGGGCGCAACATCTGGTCAACGAAAGCCGCTTCACAATGCTGCATGCTGATCGTGCAGCGCAGAATATTTCGCTCAAATTTTTGAATGACATTGCTAGCGGAAAGACAGCGCCATCGCTTTCGTCAACGCTGCTGCAAGCTTCTTTGCCAAGTGATGCGACGAGTGAGGGTCGTATTTTCATGCTGCTTGATGCAGATGGCAAAGTTGTTGCTAGGTTGCCAGAAAAGAAAGAGTTAGTTGGCCAATCGGTTGCAACAATTATGGCTTCGAGTTTTGTCACTGATGCCATCGTAAACTCACCGCTTATGACGTCAACAAACTTGGCCAATGGCGACGATATTTTATTGGCCTCTCGAGATTTTGGTGCGTATCCGGGCAGCCTAATCGCATACCAAAAGACATCTGATATTTTATCGGCCTGGCGTAACGGTGTGATGCAATTATGTTTGCTCTTTGCTGTCACATTTTTAGTGCTGATGATGTTGGCTGGCGCTTTCCATTGGCAAGCCGCCAAAGCGTCCGACGCTGATCAAGTTCTCTCTGTTGCCACCACACGGCTCGATAAAGCGTTGGATGGTGGGGCGTGTGGACTGTGGGATTGGAATTTGTCAGAGGGGCATATCTTCTGGTCACATTCAATGTTTGAGATATTGGGGCTTCCTGCCAAGGGTGATTTTTTGGGCTATGGTGAAGTCGCAGACCGCATTCACCCTGACGATGCTAAGCTCGATAATCTCATTGAAGAATTGCTGAGCGGCGAACGCAAGGTGTTTGACCAAGAATTTCGGATGCGCCATGAAAAAGGCAATTGGGTTTGGCTGCGCGCGCGTGCGGCTTTGGCTCCGGGGCACGATGCGAGCGAACCTCATTTAGTTGGGATTGTTTTTGATATTTCGCAGCAAAAATTACTCGACAAAATGAATACCGAAGCTGAAGTACGCCTGAAAGACGCTGTAGAGAATATCTCCGAAGCGTTCGTATTATGGGATATCGAAAGCAAGTTGGTATTGTGCAACACAAAGTATCAACAATTTCATTCTTTGCCATCTTCCGTGTGTCAACCTGGCACTTCTTACGCCATGGTAGCGGCAGCATCAAAGGAGCCCGTTGTCCGGCAATTCTTGCCCGGCCAATCCAATGACACGTCGGGTGCACGTTCTATGGAGGTGCAGATTGCTGACGGGCGCTGGTTGCAGATCAACGAACGACGCACGAAAGACGGTGGCTTCGTTTCGGTGGGCACTGACATTACGGCTTTAAAACGCCAAGAAGAGCATCTGTTACAATCCGAACGTACATTGATGACAACGGTGCGTGATTTGCAGAAGGAGCGCCAACTGGCCGAGGAGCAATCGCAACGTTTGGCAGAGCTGGCCGACAAGTATGCCAGTGAAAAAACTCGTGCGGAATCAGCCAATCGTTCCAAGTCTGAGTTCTTGGCGAATATGAGCCATGAACTGCGTACGCCGTTGAATGCTGTTATCGGATTTAGCGAAATTATGTCCGAAGGCATGTTTGGTGAATTAGGTTCACCAAAATATGTTGAATATGCCCATGACATTCGCAAGAGCGGGCAGTTCCTGCTTGATGTTATCAATGACATTCTTGATATGTCAAAAATTGAAGCGGGTCGGGTTGATCTTGAATTTTCGAACGTTGAGTTGAGTTCGATGCTGGAAGATGTATTGCGGCTGGTGGGTCCGCGTGCTGCTGAAGGTAAGATTGAACTGGTTCAAGACGTGCCTGTCATTGAAAGTTTCATTGCAGATCGTCGGGCATTGAAGCAGGTGCTCATCAATCTCATGTCAAACGCCGTGAAGTTCACGCCTGAGGGTGGCAAGGTGACGATTAGAGCGCGACAGGATGATGATTCAATCAGTGTACAGATTATCGACACGGGCATTGGCATTCCGCAACGCGATATCGAAAAGCTGGGCAAACCATTTGAGCAAGTTGAAAATCAATTCACCAAGAGCAAAGGTGGCTCGGGACTTGGACTGGCCATTTCAAAATCACTGGTGGATTTGCATGGTGGCACGCTCACCATCGCCAGCAAAGTGGGACTAGGCACAACGGTTATTGTCCGAGTGCCACGCATACAAGCTTAGTCCTTATTGCGATTTTCTTTATCACGAATGGCTGCCGCCAATTGCTTGCGTTCAGCTGGCGTAAGTTTTGAAATCAAATCTTCAACCGCAGCGCCACCACGCCCTGCTAGACTTTCGCTGCCCGTGGTGAAGTTATTAATCACCGCTTTTACTGCAGCGGCATCATAATTTTCAACATCGAGTGCATCGGCCAATTTGAGAGCGGTGGCTTGAAAACCAGCCCGCAAGCCTTTCATTTCTTCGTGGTCGTCACGCAGGTTCTTCATCAACTCCCTGCGGCGTTCATTCGGTAAATCCATCATAAATTTACGTGGAACCAATTGTACAAAACTAGCCCGTCCCATGTTTTCACCACGCCAACCGTGAAAAGTTTTGCCAATAATAGCGCCGCCCACGAGCAGATTTACCATTAATGAAAGTCCGAGAAGTCCAGTCCACCACCGCGAACGCAGGCTTGGCATGTAGCCCTTCAGTTTTTCGGTAATATTATTATTCATGATGTTTCACCTTCAATATAAGAAACCAGATCATCAAAGCCCGTGGAACCGCCAATGTCGGTCGATGCCACTTCGGTGCTGGTGATTGGTAGAATGTTTAATCCGGTGCCGCTCGCACCAAGCCAAAGGCCAAGCGCCAACGAAGCAGCGAGCGGCAATCCAACGAGCCAACTTTTTGTGCGACCACGCGGAGGAAATGGCACCACATTATTGATGGGTGTCTGATTGATCTTCGCCAGCAATTGGCTTTCAAAAGCGGCATCCAACTTCGGTGTTGTGGCCAATGCCAACAACCGATCCAAATCGACATCCGACATTAATTCTTGGTCTTTACTCATTTCACTCTCCCTCTGGCGAAAGCGCGGCCAACATTAACTTGCCGTCCTGAGCAAGCATCAATTTTAATCCCCGCCGCGCTCGCGCTAACAAAGATTCAAGTGCATCTACACTAATCTCCATAGCAGCGGCTGCGGCAATATTCGTCATCTGTTCAAAATGCACTAAAGTGAGCGCCAGTTTTTGCCGGTCGGGCAATTGTGCAATCACCGCATCCATGCGCTTGGCGATGAAGCTTTGGTCGATCGTCGTCGGCGCATTGGGTGCGGGATCAGCAATTTCCGCCGCCGCTTCTAAATCCTGCATCGGCTTTTTTCTAAAACGATCCATCACCAAATTTGTGGCCACTCGAATGAGCCAACCTTTCAAAGCCCCCGCCTCACGCAATTGATTTGGGTTATTCCACAATTTTAAAAATGCTTCCTGCGTCACATCCTCAGCATCCACATGACCAGCACAAAGCCTCCAGCTAATGCGGTAGATGACTTGGTAATGCCGCAAAACCAGTTCGGCAAAGGCCTGTTGATTTTGCTTTGCCGCAGCCGCCAGCAAATCAGCATCGCTTGCGTCGCACCAATTTGATCTCTGACCCTCTGCAACCCCTACCACCTTGCCATCTTTTCCTTTGCCTATAGTTGAGACGGTCATTACTCAATTTTCCGTCGCAGCATTCAAAGGGCGGCCAATAATGAGGCTAAATAGAGCTGAAACCTGAGTTTGCGTGTCTACCAATAAGGCTTCGGCCGACTTGATGTCCGGCATAATGGCAGCTCTGGCCACCGCTTTGTTCAAGTTTAAAGCGGCCGTTTTTGGGTCATAAGGTTCATCCAAGCACAGGCGTAATAGTTGTGTGATGCGCTGATAGAGCCGTGTGGCATCCTTCAAAATTGCACCATCAGCTTGGGTTAGCACGCCCCGCTGTTCAGCCAAAACCAGCACTTCATAGGTGTTGGTATTCAGGACATCAGGCGCATGCAATAGTTGCAAATATTGGACAATAAATTCAATTTCAACCAAGCCACCGGGTGCACGTTTAATATCCCAAGGCCCAAAGGTTTTTTGCTCACGCAACATCAAAGCGCGCATGTCGGCCACATCGGCTTTGGTTTTTATAGGGTCGCGCTCGGCACTCAGCGCTTGGCGAATGGTAATATTGAGTTTTTCAACCAGTGCGGCATCACCCGCCACCACGCGCGCTCTGGTGAGTGCCAGTTTCTCCCATGTCCACGCAGCGTTAGTTTGATAGTCGATGAAGCTTGCCAGTTTCACAGCCACGGGGCCTTTGCTGCCCGAAGGGCGCAGTCGCAAATCCACTTCATAAAGTGTGCCCTCTGCTGTGGGTGCTGAAATCGCAGTCACTATACGCTGCGCAAGACGTGCAAAATATTGATTGGTGCTGAGAGCGCGGCTGCCCTCCGACATTTCGGCTTCGGGCGCATGATCATAAACGAGGATCAAATCCAAATCGGATGAGGCCGTCATCTCGTGGCCACCAAGTTTGCCCATGGCGATAATCGCCACCTGCCCGCCCGCCACATCGCCATGCTGCGACTTCATATCATGGGTGATCACCTTCAGCAGTTTCTGCAAAAGCACATCAGCGACCATAGAAAAACCTTCGCCGGCTTGCTCAGCTGTGAGCGTTTCTGAGAGCACGCGCACGCCAACACGGAATTGCAACTCACGGCCCAAAACGCGAGCCCGGTCCATCGCATCATCGCGAGGCGTATTATCGGGAATGGCGAAATCCAACTCCTGCTGCAATTGTTCTCGCGATGGCATGGCTTTGAAAAAATCCGGCGAGACAACGGCTTCCAAAGTATTTGGGCGCTTACTCAACTGTTCAGCCAAGCGCGGAGCCGCGCCTAGAATTTGTGCGATCAGTTGCAACAGGCTGGGGTTGGCTTTGACCATTGAGAAAAATTGGATACCTGCTGGCAAACCTTGCAGAAATTTATCGAAGGCGAGAAAGGCTTGGTCGGCCTCTCCCGTTTGCGCCAAAGTTTTTAACAAAACTGGCATGAGTTCAGTGAGAAGTTCTCGTGCCCTTGCGGTGCGGGTGGCGGCATAACGTCCGAAGTGCCAGCCTCGTATGGTTGCGGAGACTTCGGAGGCTTGTTTGAACCCCATCGTTTGAAGCGTTTCAATTGTAGCAGGATCGTCTTCACCACCGGTGAAAACCAGGCTGCCGAGGTCTCCTGAAAGATTGCCCGCATCCTCAAATAAAGCCGCATAGTGCTGCTGTACTGTTTCTAATGTGGCGCGCAGCTTTATTGAAAGAGCAGCGCCGTTTTCAAATCCACAAAACCGGGCATAGCTTTCAAAGGCTTCAGGTTTTGCCGGAACTATATGGCTCTGCTGGTCATCCACCATTTGCACGCGGTGTTCTAACATACGGAGGAAAACATAAGCCTCTTGCAATTCTTTTGCTGTAGTCGGTGCAATCCATTTGGCCTCGGCCAGAGCATTTAACATTTCAAGGGTGCGCAGCCCGCGTAATTTTATGTTTTTACCACCGGCAATGAGCTGCTGCGTTTGAACAAAAAATTCGATCTCGCGGATGCCACCGCGCCCAAGTTTTAAGTTGTGTCCCTGCACAGCAATTTCGCCATGGCCCTTCACAGCATGAATTTGGCGCTTGAGCGATTGAACATCGGCGATGGCAGCGTAGTCGAGATATTTACGCCAGATATAAGAAGTGAGGCGCTTGAGAAATTCTTGACCCAGCGCCACATCGCCTGCCGCGGCGCGGGCTTTAATCATCGCTGCCCGCTCCCAGTTTTGGCCTTGGTTTTCGTAATAGATGGCAGCTGCTTCCATAGAAATCGCCACCTGCGTGGCACGGGGGTCTGGCCGCAAACGCAGGTCAACTCGGAACACATAGCCATCCGATGTTATATCTTGCAGCAAGGCCACCAACGCGCGGGTGAATTTCACGAAGAATATCGATGGCTCAACATTTTCTGCAAGTTGAGCTTTCTCAGGATCGTAGAGAACGATAAGGTCAATATCGCTGGAATAATTCAACTCCCCTGCTCCATGCTTGCCCATGGCGAGAATGACATAGCCACAGTCCTGCGATGGATTTTGTGGGTCTTTGAGTGTGAGCTTTTCACGCGCAGCGGCATCCCGCAGTAAAAAATTCACCGCAGCATTGAGACACGCATCGGCAAATGTAGTGAGCGCTTGCGTCACTTGAACCACATCCCAAACCCCTGAAATATCGGCAATGGCGATAAGCAATGCGGCTTCAGCTTTTTTGAGGCGCAAGTGAACTGTAATATCTTCTCCGCGCGTTAGCCCACTACAAATTTCTTGCAGCAGTTGCTCTGGCGGTTCGTTAAAAATTCGCGTGGCAAAAGCTGCGTTGTGTTCGAGCAAATTTGCAAGATAAGGAGAACCGGCTTGAATGCGTTTGATAGTTTCGTTCTTTACGATCACATCCATAGGTTTCGACGCTTTCAGGTTTATTCAGCTTAGTAGCTTAAACCATATGCAGCGGAAACCGCAAAACCGCTTTTAATCCGGGTTGATTATCTTCCAATTGAAGCTGCCCATTGTGAAGTGTCATCACACTGGCAACCAAACTTAGTCCCAAACCATTGCCCGGCTTACTGCGGCTTTCATCAAGGCGCACAAAGCGATTGCGCACCCGGTCGCGGTCCTCTGCCGGAATGCCTTTTCCATGATCGCTGACAACGATCACAACTTCATTATTTTCTATCGTGGCGTTAACAGCAATCTCCGCACCCTTGCCTTCAACTGTCTCGCCATATTTTAGAGCGTTGTCGAGCAGGTTGCTCACGGCTTGAGCTAATAATTGGCGGTCCCCTTGAACTTTGAGATTTGAAGCAAAGTGCATTGTGAGCGAGCCGCCGGCGTCTTCGGCAATGGGCTCATAAAGTTCCACTACATCCGTCAAAATGTCATTCATGTCGAGTGCTTGTAGCTGTTGGCGGGCTTGGCCGGATTCTGATTGAGCAATCGACAGCAGAGCGTTAAAGGTTCTAAGCAAACTATCACACTCTTCGATGGTTTGATTAAGAGCGCTTTTATATTCAACGGCATTTGTGTCACGCAATGCTGCTTCAATGCGCGCCCGCATTCTTGTCAGCGGTGTCTTTAAATCGTGGGCAACATTGCTGGTCACTTCTTTCATGCCCACCATCAAGCGTTCGATTTGGGAAAGCATATCATTCAGGGATACGGCAAGTCTATCAAGCTCGTCCTCTGATCCCGAAATAGGCATACGTTGCGAAAGATCGCCCGCCATAATGCTATGGCTCGCGTCTGTAATGGCATCCACACGTCTTAGAAAATTGCGGCTCATCAAATAACCGCCACTCAGACCCAGAACGAGAGCCATTCCTAAAGCGCCATAGAGCGTGTTTCGAATGAGATCGCCAAATTGACGCAGTTCTTGAACATCGTGAGCGACGAGCAATTCATATTCGCCTTTGAGTTCGATGTGATAACCGTGGGCCGTATGTTCAACCACACTATCGCCTTTGCCGACATTCACAGGAAAATCGAGCCAGGTGTCATCTGGCAGATTGCCTTTTGGCATCGCTTCCAGATTTCCCGCAAGGTGGCCGCCATCAGGGCCAACCAAAGCATAAAGTGTACCACTTGTTTCCAAGCTGCGTCTGGACACCACATCAAAAATACCTGGCATACCGCGCACCCGGTATTGGTCGGCTAAGCCTTGCACTTCAGCACGAATAGTATCTTGGATTTGGCGCTCAAGCAGGCCAACAGTGCTGTAGTAGACATAACCCAAAATGGCCGCAACCGAGAGTGCAAAAACCAACAAATAGATCGCGGCAAGTCGAAACGTCGATGTTCGAAATATTTTAGTATTAACGGACACGGATCATATAGCCAGAACCACGCACCGTTTGTAACAGCGCTTCATCAAAGCCTTTATCGATTTTGCCACGGAGCCGTGACACATGCACATCGATCACATTTGTTTGAGGATCGAAATGATAGTCCCACACATTTTCCAACAGCATGGTGCGGGTGACAATGTGACCCGCATTGCGCACCAGATATTCAAGTAGTTTAAATTCGCGTGGTTGCAGTAAAATCGGCTTTCCACCGCGTGAAACTGTGCGGGTGAGCAAATCCAACTCTAAATCCATGGCGTGCAATTTTGCATCTTTTGGATCAAGCAGCTTGCGGCTGCCAAGGCCTTCAACGCGGGCCAGAAGTTCCGCGAATGCATAGGGCTTAGCGAGGTAGTCATCACCACCGGCGCGCAGACCTTTGACACGCTCATCCACATCAGAAAGTGCACTTAGAATCAGAACCGGGGCTTTAATGCCATCACTGCGCATCCGCTGAATAACCGTAAGCCCATCTAATTTTGGCAACATTCGATCAACAATAAAAACATCATGCACAGCTTCCAATGCCAAAGCTAAGCCCAACTCACCATCGCCCGCCAAATCGACGATATGGCCACTTTCTTTTAAGCCTTTGACCAACCAAGTGGCAGCATCACGATCATCTTCAATCACTAAAATTCGCATAGGCATTTCTGTGCCTCGTGCGGCCGCACTTGTCAATTCAGCAGTTGTCATGATGATACTCGCTGTCAAAAAAGGGGGCGCGGAGACCAGTACATCGGGGGGAACGCCGGGGGATGGCGACCAGTCTCCGCGCTTTGAGAGTGCCTGCCAAGAGCGGGAAGGGCAGACACCCATTCTTAACGCCGTGGCAGGAACAAAAGTTCATCTCACCATCAGCCTTTTTCGTGTGGCAAGGCCACAAACCGTTGGCCATCACCATTGCGCACGAGCATGAGCACTTTTTTGCCTGTCGCCGTTTTCAAAGCGGAGGCTACTCCTGCTGCGTCATTCACTTCTGATCCGGCGACTTCGACGATCACATCGCCTTCCTTCAAGCCGCGCTCTGCGGCGGAAGATTTGGGATCAACTTTTAGAACCTTCACACCCGCACCATCATCAGCGGGTGCAACTTCAATACCGTAAGCCGACAAACCATTTTTCATGGGCTCAGCCGTTGCAGGGGCTGTTGACGCCATTTGCGGATCGTTAGGCATAGTTGCCAAAGTCACAACAATCGTCATCGGCTTGCCACCGCGCATAATGTTCAGCTCAACCTTCTTGCCTGGGGCAGCGTTGGCAATAACCTTCGCAAGATCGTGACCATCAACGATAGCAACGCCATCAACCTTAAGGATCGTATCGCCAGACTTAAGACCCGCTTTTAGGGCAGGAGAACCAGTTGTTAGATCAGAGATAAGTGCCCCTTCCGCTTTTTCAAGGCCTAGACTTTCGGCAATATCAGCCGTCACCGGTTGATACTTAATGCCAAGCCAACCACGGGTCACTTTGTGGTTAGTTTTCAAGCTATCAATCACACCTGCTGCGGTGGAAGCTGGAATGGCAAAGCCGATGCCCACCGAACCGCCTGAGGGTGAGAAAATGGCAGTGTTAATGCCAACCACGTCGCCTTCCAGATTGAAGGTCGGCCCACCGGAATTGCCTTTATTGATTGAAGCGTCGATCTGCAAGAAATCATCATAGGGGCCAGAGCCAATATCACGACCACGGGCAGAAATAATGCCGGAAGTCACAGTGCCGCCCAAACCAAAGGGATTGCCCACCGCCATCACCCAATCACCCACTTTGCCTTCGATGGTGGCGAAGTTGACATGGGGGAAGGTTTTGTCGGACTTGATCTTGAGCAATGCCAAATCGGTTTTTGGATCAGTGCCGATCACGGTGGCATCGTATTTATCACCATTTTGGAACGACACGGAAACCGTTTCAGCGTCTTTCACCACATGGTTGTTGGTAACAACGTAGCCATCAGACGTGAAAACAAAACCTGATCCCAGTGCCACGCCACCACCGCCGTCTTCGGGAGCTTGGGGAATACGGTTTTTGAATTGCGGAAATTGGTCGAAGAAATTTTTCAGTTCAGGTGGAATTTGATCCGGATTCGCATCACCTTCATCCATGACGGCTGCGGCATTGGCAAACTTCACTTCAACACTTACGACCGAAGGCATGACTTTTTCTACCAGCGGGGCCAAACTTTGGCTGGGGTTAAGCCCGACGATCTGTTCGGCCAGAACGGCCTGCGTTGGCACGGCAATCAGTGTCGAAGTGAGCACGGTGGCGCCCAGCAAGCCGACAGTGAACAGGCCTAAAATTGTTTTCTTAGTAACGGCGAAACGAGAGGTCATCATTTAAACTCCATCAGTGTTGATGCAGCATCATACGCTTGCCCACCGTTACGCGGTTCTTACTGCACGATTAAACCTTGGTTAGAGTGATGGCGGAAATACGGCGGACTATTGCCCTTCAGTTTTTCCCAATTTCACGCCTTTGGCCTTTAAACTATCGGCAATTTCTTTCGGCATGTAATTCTCATCATGTTTAGCCAGCACAGTATCTGCCTTAAAGCTGCCATCAGCTTCCAAAATGCCTTCCGTTACCACGCCCTGCCCTTCACGAAACAAGTCCGGCACGAGGCCTGTGTAGGATATGGTAATGGTTTTCAATGTGTCAGTGACTTCGAACTGGTTCTCAGCAGGCGGTTGTTTTTTCCAACTGCCAGCAACCACCATGCCACCAATGCGAATGCGAGTGCCGGGCTTTACTGCTTTTTCTATTAAGTCACTGGGGGTGTAGAAAAACACAATCGAATCCCGCGCAGCAAACAGCACCATGGCTGCGACAACGCCCAAGGCTGCGAGAGAGGCCAAAATTATGGCTAAACGGGTTTGTTTGCGGGTCATGCAGCCTTATATGGGCAGTTAGCGCAATTGGTCAAAGCGGCATTGTCGCATGGTGGCATTGGCGTGTCGGAAAAAGTTGGAGTGGTGGGGGCACGTCTGATAGACAGAACACAATCCACGGAAACCGCCCCATGAAATCACGCTATTCATTATTTTCACTGGCCCGCAATGCCAAGAATTACCACAAGGATTGGGAAAAGGCGTGGCGTTCGCCTGCTCCCAAAGCCGAATATGATGCTGTGATTGTGGGCGGCGGTGGCCATGGCTTGGCCACGGCTTATTATCTGGCCAAGAACCATGGCATGACCAATATTGCGGTTGTGGAAAAAGGCTGGATTGGCGGCGGCAACACGGGGCGCAACACCACCATCATCCGCTCAAATTATTTGCAGGACGCGTCCATCGCGATTTATGAATTGTCGCGCTCACTTTATGAAGGCCTGAGCCAAGAGCTGAACTACAATATGATGTTCAGCCCACGTGGCGTGATGATGCTGTGCCAAACCGAACATGAATTCCGCGCCTTCAAGCGCACGGCTTCGGCCAATCGATTGTCTGGCCTTGATTGCCGCATGGTGACGCCCGGCGAAGTAAAAGAAATCTGTCCGATCATCAACGTTGATCCCAACTGTCGTTACCCTATTCTTGGTGCTTACTACCAACCGCGTGGCGGCACGGGGCGGCATGATGCTGTGGCATGGGGATATGCGCGTGGCGCTGATGCGTTGGGTGTGGATATTATTCAGAATTGCGAAGTCACAGGCATCTTGCGCGAAGACGGCAAGGTTACGGGGCTTTCCACTTCGCGTGGTGAGATTAGAACCAAGAAAGTTGGAGTTGTCACAGCGGGTCATGTATCCACGATTATGGATATGGCTGGCATTCGTATGCCCATTGAATCCCTGTGCTTGCAGGCTCTGGTTTCAGAACCCATTAAGCCCGTGATTGATTGTGTGGTGATGGCCAACACCGTGCATGGCTATATGAGCCAATCGGACAAAGGTGAATTGGTTGTGGGCGGCGGCACTGATCCTTATAATAATTATTCGCAGCGCGGATCATTCACAGCACTTGAACACACTGTGACAGCGCTGGTGGAAACTTTCCCGATCATCTCTCGTCTGCGGATGCTGCGCCAATGGGGTGGCATTGTTGATATGACAGGAGATCGCTCACCTATTTTGTCGAAGACCGATATTGAAGGGCTTTATGTAAATTGTGGTTGGGGGACTGGCGGCTTTAAGGCCATCCCCGGTTCAGGCTTTGTATTTGCGGACACCATGGCCAATGATCGTCCTCATAAGATTGCCGAGCCATTTGGTTTGAACCGCTTCAAAGAAGGCCGGTTGATTGACGAAAGCGTTGCCGCTGCAGTGGCGCATTAAGGGGAAGAACGATGATTATTGTAACTTGCCCTGTCTGTAATGCATCTGGTGATGAAACCGATTTTCATTATGGTGGTCAAGCGCATGTGCGCAGGCCTGCAACCGATGATCCGGCTAATATCACAGACGATGAGCAACGCGATTATTTGTTCATCAGACATAACCCAAAGGGCCTCCATTTTGAGCGCTGGCGCTGTGACCGGGGTTGTGGAAAATGGTTCCATGCGGCGCGTGATACGCTGACGCTGGATTTCAAAGCCACTTACGGCATCACCGAATTGCCGCCCGTTGAGTTGATGAAAGAAGCCAAAGGCCCGTGGGCTGAATATTTTAAAGCAAGACTGAAAAAAGCATGAGCAAGAAACCTTACAGGCTTTCAACCGGCGGCACACGCATTGACCGTGCGGCTCGCATGACTTTCACTTTTGACGGCAAAGACGTTTCCGGTTTTGCTGGCGACACTTTGGCCTCTGCTGTTCTGGCATCGGGGCAAAAATTATTTGGTCGCAGTTTTAAATATCATCGCGCGCGGGGACTTGTGGGTCTTGGTTCAGAAGAAATGAACGCGCTGATTGGCGTGGGCTCAGGCAACCGCCATGAGCCAAATTTGCGCGCCACCCAGATTGAAATTTTTGATGGCCTCACCGCTGAAAGCCAAAACCGTTGGCCATCGCTGAAATATGATATTGGCGCTGCCAACACACTGGTGTCGCGCTTCTTGCCCGCAGGTTTTTACTACAAAACTTTTATGTGGCCGCGCAGTTTTTGGAAACATGTTTACGAGCCATTTATTCGTAAAGCCGCGGGGCTTGGCAAAGCACCGGAAGGCCGCGACCCCGATACTTATGAGCATATGCATATCCATGCTGATGTGATCATTATCGGTGGCGGCATTGCCGGACTTGCAGCGGCAGAAGCGGCGGCTTCGACTGGTGTTAGAGTTTTGTTGTGCGATGAAAACCCGGTGTTGGGCGGCATTGCGGATTTGACTGCGGGCATGATCGATGGTGCGTGTGTTGAAGATTATGCCATTGCTGCTGCAGCGCGATTGGCGACACTACCCAATGTACACATTCTCACCCGCACCACGGTGGTGGGCCACTATCATCAAAATTACCTGATGGCCTTTGAGCGCGTTGGCGACCATGATCCCGCCATTCTTGCATCGGGTGCGCCAAAGCATCGCCTGTGGAAAATTCGGGCTGATAAAGTTGTGGTGGCGACGGGTGCATTGGAGCGCCCGATTGCGTTCGCCAACAATGATCGACCCAACATTATGCTGGCTTCTGCTGTGCGCGGGATGATTGGTCGTTATGGTGTCACCCCCGGCAGCACCGGCGTGGTGTTCACCAACAATGATGATGCTTATCTCACGGCATTTGTTTTGAAAAAAGCGGGCGTGAATGTGCAAGTGGTGGATTCACGTTCGCGCTCGGATGGTGCGTTAGTGAAGCGTGCTATTGCCGACGGCATTGATGTTTCATTGGGTTCAGTGATCTCAGCCGTTGAAGGCAATCTTGGGGTAACGGCTGTGAAGATCGCAGCTTATCGCAAAGGCCAAGGCCGCGTGATTACCGAGAAGCGCGTGGAGTGTGATTTCGTCGCCATGTCTGGCGGCTGGAACCCGGCCTTACATTTGTGGTGTCACAATGGTGGCAAAATTCAATTCGATGACAGCTTGCAAAGCTTCCGCCCAAAATCACACACCGACGACATTGTCGCAATTGGTGGTGCTAATGGCACCATGAGTGTGGAGGCCACACTTATCGAAGCGCAAGAACTCGGCAAAAAAGCCAAGAAATTTAAAGTGGAAGAGCCTGATCGTGGCGCGCTGGAATCGATTTGGTTTGCACCAGCCACAGGCAAATATAATGAAGGCAACAAGCACTTCATTGATTTCCAAAATGATGTGACAGCGGCTGATCTCGAACTGGCCCAACGTGAAGGTTATGAGAGCGTTGAACACACCAAACGTTACACCACTTTCGGCATGGCGACCGATCAGGGAAAAACCTCAAATCTCAATGGTTTGGGCGTGATCTCTGAAGCAACAGGTAAAACAATTCCTGAGATTGGTGTGACTACATTCCGCCCACCCTATACGCCCTATTCTTTCGGTGCGATTGCTGGGGCCCATACCGGCGCATTATTCTTGCCCGTTAGGCGCACACCGATTTATAATTGGCATGCCGATCATGGTGCGGTGTTTGAACCCGTAGGCCAATGGCGCCGCACATATGTTTATCCGCAAGCCAGTGAAGACAAACATCAAGCCATTGTGCGCGAAATCCTCAGTGTCCGGAATAAAGTGGGAATGCTTGATGCGTCCACACTTGGCAAGATCGAAATCAAAGGACCAGATGCGGCAGAGTTTTTAGACCGCATGTACACCAACACATTCTCAACGCTCAAAATCGGTAAGTGCCGTTATGGCTTGATGATGAATGAGTTGGGATTTCTTTCGGATGATGGCGTGACGGTGCGGTTGGGCGAAGACCACTTCATCATGCACACCACATCCGGCGGTGCTGACCGCATTGCTGCGTGGCTTGAAGAATGGCTGCAAACGGAATGGACGCATTATAAAGTGTTTGTGACACCTGTGACCGAACAGTGGGCGCAGTTTGCAGTGGCAGGCCCACGGGCGCGTGATGTGCTGTCTAAGCTTGCACCGGATTTTGATATTTCCAACGAAGCCTTCCCGCATATGAGTTTCAAGCAAGGCCACATTGGCGGTTATCCCGTGCGGGTTTACCGGATCAGTTTTTCCGGTGAGCTTTCATACGAAGTGGCAACACCAGCCAATTTCGGCCAAGGCCTGTGGAATGCCATTATGGAAGCCGGCGATGAATTTGGAATCAGCGCTTATGGCACCGAAGCGCTGCATGTGTTGCGCGCTGAAAAAGGTTACATCGTGGTTGGCGATGAAAGCGATGGCACGGTGACGCCCATCGACGTTGGCATGGAAGGAATGGTTTCTAAAAAGAAAACTGACTTCATTGGCAAGCGTTCGTTGGAGCAGTCATTCCTCAAAGGTCCAAACCGCAAGCAACTGGTGGGACTTCTCACTGAAGACCCCACGGAAGTCTTGCCAGATGGCGCTTATGCTGTCGCTGCCGTGAAGGACAAGCCACCGATGGAGATGATCGGTCAGGTCACCTCCACTTACATGTCGCCCACGCTTGGCCGCTCGATCGCTATGGCTCTCATTCAAAATGGTCGCGCCCGCATGGGTGAGACGATTTCATTTCCGCTGGAAGGTGGCAAAGTGATGAAGGCGACAATCACAGATACTGTATTCTACGATAAGGAAGGAGCGCGTCTCCATGGATGATTTGCATTTTGAGAGCGCTCTGGCGCATCGCTCAACGCCGGATAATCTTAGTCTTTCTATGCGTGAGATTTCTGAACGCGGTATGATTGATTTGCGCGGGTCAACGACTGATCGCAAATTTATGGCCGCTGTAAAGTCTGTATTGGGTGTTGATTTGCCAAAAGCGCCACGCACCTCCGCATCTTGGGGTGAATATAAAGCCTTGTGGCTTTCCACTGATCAATGGTTAATCCTCTGTACACGGAGCAAAACCACCGCCCTGCTCGCCGAAATCAACGCAGCGCTTGGTAAAATCCATTCACTCGCCGTCGATGTCTCGGACATGCGCGCCATCATTCGTTTAGAAGGCGATGGCGTGCGAGAGACTTTGATGAAGGGCAGCTCGCTGGATTTGATCAGCGATGATTACAAGCAAGGCACAGTGCGCCGCATGCGCTTTGCCGAGATTGCAGCACTGCTACATGTGGTAGAAGAAAATTGCTTTGATATTTATGTGTTCCGCTCCTACGCCGATTACACATGGGAATTTTTGGTGAAGGCAGCGCGCCAAGGCAGCGAAGTGAAGCTCTTTAAGAAATAACTCTTGGCCCCATCCAGTCGAACAGTTTATCAAACCCGCCAAACGGATAGAGATGGGGCGCTGCAATGCCGAGTTCTGGCTTATCAAAATGCAGTGTTGCTAATTGATCAACAAACTCTGTCGGTTCTGAAACACTGAGCAGTTTGGTGATGTTCAATGCTTGCTTGCGAATGAAGCGAGCGGAATTTCCCACGCCGCACATGGCGGCATATTTCACAAGAGTCTTGATGGAAGCGGGGCCAGGCACACCTACATGTAGCGGCAAATCAATTCCAGCTTCGCGTAAGTGCGATGCCCAAAGCGCCAGTGGCCCAGCATCAAATAAAAACTGCGTGGCTATAAATCCCTTAATGTTTTTATCTTTCAGCCATGCTTGTTTGTGTTTGAGCGCCTCAAGCAACACGGCTTCGCCATGTTTCCTCGTAATATCGGGGTTGCCTTCTGGGTGGCCTGCAATGCCAATGCGAGTGATGCCGTTGGCTTCGAATGCGCCTGTCTCCATTAATTGAATTGCAGCTGAATAAATACCAATCGGTTCAGGCGCTCCGCCGCCTAAGGCCAAAATCGTCGTCACACCTTTACTGGCAAAACCAGCCATGCGCAATTTCAAATCATTTTCATCGCGCACAAATCGTGCCGGCACATGCGGGATGGGGTTGAAGCCTGCGTCCCTCAATGCGGCACAAGCATTGATTTGCATTTCAACTTCGACAGGATCAATCAGAGCAATGAACACATCAGAGCCCTTGGCCAATCTGGCGCTGAGAGTGGGCAGTTTTTCAATTTGCTTTGGGGTTATTTCGAGTGAGGCTTTGCGCAAGAAGGCACCCAAGGGATTATCCATGGTGGCGGAAACCGCATGGCTTGGAAAATGGGGTGCATTCATAAAATAATCTCCGCAACAATAGCTCAAAATTGCTCGCGAAGTTCAAAAGCGGCTCATACATAAGCGACAATAGATGAATGAATACGACGATTATATGCATCATCGGTCGTTTTTGGCGAAACCAATGGCGCTTATGGACAATGATAAAAACATGGTGCATCATGCTTCCAACGGAGCTTTTCTCACATGTTCGGCGACAAACCTAAAGAGCTGCCACAAACCGTGGCGTTGATCCTGATTCCAGAATTCACCATGATGCCGGTCACATCGGTCATTGAGCCATTGCGTTTAGCCAACCGACTTTCAGAAAAAACTTTGTACAAGTGGACCATTCATTCGCTTAATGGCCAGCCGGTTTCCGCGTCCAGCCAAATTTCCACGATGGCCAATGGCGATTTAGAAACTATTGCTCCGGATGCCACCATCATCGTTTGTGCGGGCCTGAGTGTGCAACAACATACAGATAAGCGATTGCTTGCGTGGTTGCGCAAAACCGCGCGGCGGGGTTCGGTGATTGGAGCTGTCTGTACTGGTGCGCATATTCTCGCTGAAGCCGGATTACTGGATGGTTATCGCTGCACTATTCACTGGGAAAATCTGCCCGGCTTCTC
>JANPGD010000164.1:0-15697 GCA_031423845.1 Hyphomicrobiales bacterium
GCTAAACCGCATCCGCGAAGCCACCGCCGAAGTTGCCGATTTTTCGAAGATCGAGGGGTGACTTTCTCTCTTCTCCTTCTCCGCAGCGCGGGGAAGGTGGATCGCGTACTTTCTTGCGCGAGACGGATGGGGAGCGCGGTGTTAGATAATTTATTTCGAGCCACCCCATCCGCCCCAAGTGGGGCACCTTCCCCGCGCTGCGAGGAAGGAGAAGTGAAGAAGAACTAACTCAACTTCGCTGCCAGAAACGCTTTCACATTGTCCTCATGCACACGCTCATACGGTCCATACAAATTCACCCAACCCATTTGCAGCGGGCCCGCAATAATCTCGGCCAATGGTTTCACCCGCATCTCTGGTTCATTCACGCAGCGCTTCAACATACGGATATATTGTTGGGTGGCGCGGATGAAGGTTTTTTCGTAACCGCCCAGCGCGATGATTTCCGGGTCGCCATGGTTTGGTAAAATGCGGGCTGGGGCCAAGGCCCACAGGCGGTCCAAATCAGCCAAATGCGTTTCGAATTGTTCAGGCTCGCCCACATAGGTGATGGTATCTTCCATCGTGTCGCCTGCCAGCAAAATCTCTGGCTCGTCAATCCACACCACAGAGGCATCATCGCTGTGAATGTTGCATTCGATAAATTCCAGCTTCAACGCCCCCACTTGAAATGCCATGCTGCCTTCAAAGGTTTGCGTGGGCATGATCAGCGGATTGATGGCGGGCAGACCATGTTCGGTGCCTGCTTCAATTGCAGCTTTACGCGATAGTAAATGCGCTTCAGTTTTTGTGTTGGCGATGATCACGCAATCGGCAAAGGCCGCCGTGCCTGCCACATGATCGAGATGCCAATGGCTGAGCAGCACGGTGATTTTGGTGACGCCGCGGTCTTCTAAATATTTCCGAATGAACGTGCCATATTCAGGCGAGATATGCGTGTCATAAACCAGCGCCTCACCACCATCGACAATGGCATAGCTCGCAATGCCCAATGAGAGTGCCCCATCATCCACCCAGTTTTCCTCGGGCATAAAGCGATAGCCGTCCACCCGCCCGTCATAGAACGCGAAGATTTTTTCGTGCGGAGTGAGAACGCGCAAGTATGGGTGCATTAAATCAAACTCATTTGAGGTGAAGGGGGTTTGGGTGGTGGCGCTTTGCGGGCAATGGTGGTGGGATCCATCACCCAATAATCATCAGGTGGAGCTTTCAATAGATCTTGCACCTGCTCCTCAGTGCCATTCAACCAGCGGTCAAAATCTTGCGGGTGAATAACTACGGGGCTGCGATCATGGATTGTGGCCACCGGCAGGTTCGGCTCGGTGGTTAGCATGGCCGCGGATTCCAATTCCGAACCATCAGCGCCCATCCAATGTTCCCAAAGCCCACCAAAGGCGAACAAAGCATCATCTGCGCGGTGGATGTAATAAGCCTTCTTTTTGCCAGGCGCATCGCCTTGCCATTCATAAAAACCATCACTTGGAATGAGGCAGCGCCGCCTACGAATGGCATTTTTAAAACTTGGCTTTTCATAGACTGTTTCGGCACGCGCATTAATCAGCGGTCGCCCCGGCTTAATCTCCTTCACCCAAGAGGGAATGAAGCCCCAGCGCACCAAATCCAAATGTCGCCGCTTATCGGCACCTTCGCGCACAATAGCGATGGGGCTGCCGGGGGTTACATAGTGCCGTGGCGGAAAAACATGCCCACCAATAAATTTGGTCAACGCTCTTGTTTCATCAATCGATTTGCGAAAACTATAAAGACCACACATGAGAAGACCTTAGCGAAATGACATCGACGCAACAATTCCCAATTCTCGCTGCCTCCATATGCTTGCGGCGCGGATCAGACGTTTTGTTAGTTCAGCGCGGTAAAGAACCGGGCCTTGGTAAATGGGCTTTTCCCGGAGGTAAAGTGAAATGGGGCGAGACCGCAGCGGCAGCGGCTTTGCGTGAGTTGCGAGAGGAAAGCGGGCTGACCGCCACTATCGGCCCGCTGATTGGTCTCTATGATATCATCCATCCCAACTTTCATTTTGCTATCGCCTGCTATTTTGCATCCGCCCCACAGGGAGAGTTGCAGGCG
The DNA here is from genome assembly GCA_031423845.1 of Hyphomicrobiales bacterium. Lineage (GTDB taxonomy): Bacteria > Pseudomonadota > Alphaproteobacteria > Rhizobiales > Aestuariivirgaceae > Aestuariivirga. The sequence continues at coordinate 2,089 of JANPGD010000164.1, forward strand.
GGAACTGATGCCGTTGACGCCCGTTGGGTCCACATCGCTGAATTATCGTCCCTGCCACTGGCTTCAAACATTGCCGAAGTTGTAGCAGCATCGGAGCGCTTCCAAACGCTTTGAGTAAAATCTTATCCCCTGCGTTAACCTTCAATTAAGACTCGACTCGCGCAAACCTTAACCTCTGCTAAGTTTGCTTAACGCCAACAGGGCTATGCCTGCTGGCTTTGCGATGTGGGTTTCATGTATAAAGTTTCCGAAGATGTGTTCAGTGAATTAGCCCCCAACGAGGCCAAACAAGTGGCCTTGCGCTATATTTTAGAAGCGTGGGAAGAAGCGATTTACGAAGGCGTGGACCCAGATGCGATCGCCACAGCAGCGATCTTTGCTGCATTATCCGACATGATAGCGAGTTACGGCGAAGAACCTGTCGCCAAAATGTGCGAAAACTTACCAGAGCGCATTCGGTCTGGCGAGTTTACTGTAGGCAAAACCACCCAGTAATGTGCTAATTCAAGCGGATGGATATCCGCTTTGTCATGCGTTGTTTAATGTCGGTTTTTTATTTTGCCGCAGGCATTCTGCATCTTAAATTACCCCATGGCTTCGTGATGATTGTTCCGTCCTTTGTGCCGTGGCCAGAGACTGTCGTGTGGTTCACCGGCCTTGCTGAGATTGCCGGAGCCATTGGATTGCTCATCCCAAAATTGCGTTACATGGCTGGCATTGGCCTCGCTTTTTATGCCGTGTGCGTGTTTCCAGCCAATATTAATCACGCGATCAATTTGATCGATGTGGGCGGGCTACCCAACAGCTGGTGGTATCATGGGCCACGGTTTTTACTGCAGCCAATGTTGGTGTGGTGGGCGCTTTATTGTTCACGCGTAGTCAATTGGCCATTTAAATAATATCCACCACAACACGACCGCGAATTTTACCTTCAACAATGTCTGCAGCAACGCGCGGCACATCATCAAGCTTCACATGTGTGGTGAGTGCGTGAAGTTTTTTCAAATCGAGATCACGTTCTAAGCGCGCCCAAGCCGCTAGGCGTCGTGGCTTGGGTGTTGTGACCGAGTTCACACCAATCAAGCGCACACCGCGCAGAATAAAGGGTGCCATGGACCCCGGCAAATCCATACCTTGGGCCAAACCACAAGCAGTCACTGCACCTTCAGGAATAATCTGAGAAATCACATTGGCTAAAGTGGTGGACCCCACTGAATCAATCGCTCCCGCCCAACGGGTTTTTCCCATGGCTTTGGCGGGCCCGTTGAATTCCGAACGGTTGATTGCACTGGTGGCCCCCAATGATTTGAGGAACGCTTCTTCTTCCATGCGGCCTGTTGAGGCCACAACTTTGAAACCTAGTTTCGAAAGCAGGACGATGGAAACAGTGCCCACGCCACCCGCAGCACCAGTCACCAAAATCTCGCCTTGGTTTGGCTTCACACCTTGCTCTTCCAAGGCCATTACGCACAGCATGGCAGTGTATCCTGCAACGCCAATGGACATGGCGTCAGCGGTGGAAAATGATTTAGGAAGCGGCACCAGCCAATCACCATTCACGCGCGCCACTTCAGCGTAACCACCATGATGGCTTTCGCCCACACCCCAACCACCCAGAACAACTTTGTCTCCCGCCTTCCAATCCTTATGGGTGGAATTTTTTACTGTGCCAGCAAAATCAATACCCGGCACCAACGGATAATTGCGAATGATTGCTGCCTTGCCCGTAATGGCCAGGCCATCTTTGTAATTCACTGATGAATGTTCAATGTTAACCGTCACGTCTCCGGGCATCAGGTCATCTTCGGTGAGATGGGTGAATTCAATTTTGTGTCCGGCTTCAAATTTGCTGACCAACAATGCGCGAAATTTATTCATATTTAGAACCTCACTGCCTCGCCAAATGCTTTTGCCGCCAATTCACCCTGCCACATGGCCAGATGGCCGCGCACAAATGTACCCGTCACCCATCCTTGCACTTTCACACCATCATAAGGTGTCCAGGCGCTGCGGCTTTGAATCCAATCATTAGTAATGGTTTCGCGGCGTTTCAAATCCACAATTGTGAAATCAGCATCATAGCCTTCAGCAATGCGGCCCTTGCCTTTGATATTAAATATCCGCTGCGGACCGTGCGAAGTGAGATCGACAAAGCGCTGCAAGGTGAGGCGGCCTTTATTGACGTGATCCAACATGATCGGCACCAACGTTTGCACACCCGTCATACCAGAGGGAGACTGCGGATAAGGCTTGGCTTTTTCTTCCAGCGTATGCGGTGCGTGGTCAGAGCCCAGCACATCAACCAAACCAGAATTAATCGCGTGCCACAAAGCATCGCGGTGGTGAGGTGCGCGAACGGGCGGGTTCATTTGCAATTTGGTGCCAAGACGTTCGTAATCATCAGCACTTAGTGTGAGGTGATGCGGCGTCACCTCAACGGTGGCCAGTTCACGATTGGCGGCGAGCAGCGGTAATTCATCCGCCGTTGAAATATGCAGCACGTGAATGCGCTTGTTATATTTCTTGGAAATCCGTAACAGGCGCTCTGTGCACAACCTTGCTGCTTCAGCGTCCCGCCAGATGGGGTGGCTTGCAGCATCACCTGCCACTTGATGGTTTAAGCGTTCTCGCAATCGATATTCATCTTCACTGTGAAACGCCGCGCGCCTGCCCAAGCGTGAGATTATTTTTTCTAGTCCGACATCATCTTCCACCAACAAGTCACCTGTTGAAGATCCGATGAATACTTTGATTCCTGCCGAACCCTGCAGCTTTTCCAGCTCAGAAATCTGTTCAAAATTCTCGCGCGTTCCGCCCACATAAAATGCAAAATCGCAGAACATGCGGTGCGTGGCGCGAGAAACCTTATCGGCCAGCGCTTCCGCACTGGTGGTTTCAGGCTTGGTGTTGGGCATTTCAAACGCCGCCGTCACCCCACCCATCACAGCAGCGCGGCTTCCAGTTTCTAAATCTTCCTTATGGGTTGGCCCCGGTTCACGAAAATGCACTTGGCTATCAATCACGCCGGGCAGAATATGCAAGTTGCGACAATCCAGAACTTCAGCTGCCCTAAATCTGGAAACATCGCCCAGCCCCACAATGCGCCCCGCATTGATGGCAATATCGCGCACATGCTCGCCATCCTGATTGACGACCGTGCCACCCTTCAAAATCAAATCAATATTCAAAATCGCTTTCCTTGCGCTGCGCTTAAACCTTACCTAATGTGGAGCGGAACCGCCATGACAAACCTCACTTTTTCTCCACAGCTTCGCCCCGACCGCGCCGTGATTTCTATTCGCGGTGATGGAGCGCTCGCATTCTTGCACAATTTACTCACTTGTGATGTGGCGCAACTGGCGGTGGGGCAGGCGGCTTATGGTGCGTTGCTGTCACCCCAAGGCAAAATTCAGCACGATATATTTGTGTTTAATGCGGGCGATGCGGTGTTGATTGATTGTGCGTTAGAGCAGCGAGTAGCGCTTTTGCAAAAGCTGATGCTCTATAAATTGCGTGCCAAATTAGAAATCACCGACCGTGATGATTTGGAAGTGGCGGTTGGGGATGAAGGATATTTAGACCCACGAAATGCTGATATAGGCCACCGCTTCTTCGCGGCGGCGGGTAGTTTCAAAAATGGTGAAGGCTATGACGGGCAGCGCATTGCACTGGGTTTGGCTGATAGTGTTTTGGATATTGGTTCAAACATTCTGTTTCCGCATGAAGCCAATCTCGATCAATTGCATGGCGTAAGTTTTACAAAGGGCTGTTATGTGGGCCAAGAGGTGGTGTCCCGAATGCAACATCGCGGCACCGCCCGCAGCCGGATTTTGCAAATTCTTTGCGATCCAATTTCGCCACCGAAAGGCACTGCGATTATGAGCGGTGATAAAACTATTGGTGAAGTTTTATCGTCGGTTGGAACGCATGCCTTGGCGCTGATCCGAACTGATCGACTTGCTGAATCGGTTCTACCTTTGCTTGCGGGCGACATTCAAATTCAGGTGGTAGCATGATCCATGCGGACGGCATATGCCGCTGTGACTGGTGCGGCACCGACCCGCTTTATGTGCATTACCACGACACTGATTGGGGTGTGCCGGAATATGATTCCCGTGCGCTGTTTGAAAAACTTATTCTCGATGGTTTTCAAGCCGGCCTTTCGTGGATTACAATTTTGCGTAAGCGCGAGAATTTTCGTGCCGCCTTTGATGGGTTCATTCCTGAAATGATCGTGAAGTATGATGCCCGCAAGACCGATGCGCTGATGCAAGATGCAGGCATCGTGCGCAATCGCTTGAAAATTGATGGCACCGTGTTGGGTGCCAGAGCCTATTTAGAGATGGACGATTTCTCTAAATATCTGTGGGATTATGTGGATGGTAAACCCATCAACAACCGAATCGAAACCATGAAGCAGGTGCCCACCTCGACGCCACTTGCTGAAAAAATTTCTAAGGATTTGAAAAGGCGCGGTTTCAAATTTGTTGGCCCCACTATTGTCTATGCCTTCATGCAAGCCACCGGATTTTACAATGATCATATGGTCGATTGCCACTGCCATGAGGCCGTGAAAAGGTTGGCGCGATGAACGCCCCACGAGCTTGGCAGCGCATGCTTTCTGGCCGTAGGCTTGATCTGCTGGACCCATCGCCCCTTGATATTGAAATTGAAGATATTGCCCATGGCCTAGCCCGCGTGGCCCGCTGGAATGGGCAGACGCGTGGCGACCATGCCTTTTCAGTGGCGCAACACTGCGTGTTGGTTGAAGCGATTTTTCATCATTGCAATAAGAAGGTGACTCGGGCGGATCGATTGGTGGCGCTGCTGCATGACGCACCTGAATATGTGATCGGTGATATGATCTCGCCATTTAAAGCAGCACTCGGTGTGGATTATAAAGCTTTTGAGCACCGCCTGATGGCTGCCATTCATGTGCGCTTTGGTCTGCCAGCCAGGGCCTCAGTTGAATTGGAGGCGTTAGTGAAAGAGGCTGATAAAATGTCGGCTTATTTGGAGGCAACGCAATTGGCCGGATTTAGCATTCCAGAATCTGAAAAGTTTTTTGGGCGGCCAAAGGGCTTAACGGCAGCCTTCCAGAATCTTGAACCGTTGGCCACCAATGAGGCCGCTGCGCAATATTTGAATATCTTCAAAAAACTGGTGAGCGCATGATTATCGTTTGTGGATTGAATGCGGCTCAAGCGCAGATTGATCTGCATGAAGCCAAGCATGTTATCAGTATACTAGGGCCGGAAACGCCGCACCGTGATTTTGCGGGCGTAAATCGCGCTCAACATTTGCGCCTCACTTTCAATGATATTAACTCTGAAACACCGGGCCTCATTGCGCCGCATTCAGGGGATGCGGCCAAGTTGGTCAACTTTATTCAGGCGTGGGACCGCACATCGCCCATGCTCATTCATTGTTGGGCCGGCATCAGCCGTTCGACAGCCTCAGCTTTCACGGCTTTGTGTGTATTGCGGCCTGATGTTGATGAAATGGAACTCGCTCTTGAGCTTCGCGAAGCTTCACCTTCTGCAACACCAAACCGCTTGATTACGATGCAGGTCGATCACTTATTAGGGCGCGGTGGCCGCATGTCCCAAGCCGTGGAGTCCATTGGCCGTGGAGCCAATGCCTTCGAAGGCGCACCTTTTATATTGAAGCCTTAACCGTTGGCGTAGAAAATGTGATGGCCGATTTTGGCCAAGCGCCGCATGGTTTTGGCCCAGCGTGGTTTTACATAATCAGCGTGATAGTTAGTGGCTGAACCCATCATTGAAACGGCTGGGTCATTGTTAATCGCCCGTTGCGCAATCGACTTTGCATGGGCCCAAGCCCCAACTTGGTTCACATCATCGGCTTGACCATCACAGGCAAACGAGAATTGGCAAGAATTACGGGTGCCAGACCCTTGATAAACCACACCGCAAATAGATTTTGGGAAATTCGGAGATTTAACGCGGTTCAAAATAACTTTAGCAACCGCAAGCTGGCCCATATCTGACTCAGAACGGGCTTCAAAATAAACCGCACGGGCCAAGCAATTTTCTTCAGCAAGGCGAACGCGGCGTTGAGCAACTACTTTTTGTTTTTCAGCCTTGCCAATTTTGAATGATTTATCGACGCTGGCGATGGAAGGATTAACGACCAAACGCTTTACGGCAGTTTGGGAATCATTTTCATGCTTCAAATCAATGCTAGCAGGCACAATCTTGATATTTTTATCGAGCTTCGCAATCTTATTGGGCTTTGGCTTTTGCAAAGGTGCCGGAACCGGCTCAATAACATTGACGATTTCAAGATCGCCTTTGCCTTCCAGAATAACCGATTGTTTGCGGAGCGAGTTAACCCCTAAAAGTGCAAAAGTCTCACCTTCAGGCAAAAGAGAACCCTTGGTGGCGAGTGCCGTGGTCGGAACAACAAGCGGCTGAATTTCATCCATCGTTGCATTATGGGCTTGGGCGTTGCGGCCAATATAGTGGCCAGCAAAAGCAAAAGCAGCCACCAACATCACACCAGCAAATACAAATGGAACGTATTCCATAATGCCATTGCGCTGCACTTTTGGTTCTTCAAAATATTGAAGTTCTTGGCGGCGCCGGTGTTGTGGACGTGGCTTTTGATACAATGCTCGCGTTCCTGCAATTTACAAAGTGGGCGGATCAGCCCCCGACTGAAACCATTACTAGAAACGCGTTTAGCATAGGTTAACCATGACGACAACCCAAAGAGGCCACTTTTCCGCCCTCAAATTGTACGAATTAATATAGTGGTTAATGCGTTGAAGTTAAACAGTATTAATTGATTTTGTGAGACTCGCTTGGGCAGCAGCCAACCGTGCGATAGGCACACGGAAGGGTGAGCAGGAGACATAATCCAGCCCTGCTGCCTCACAAAAGGCAATTGAGGCCGGATCGCCGCCATGTTCACCGCAAATGCCAAGGTGCAGATCGTCACGCCCTTTGCGCCCGCGCTCTACTGCAAATTCGATTAATTCGCCAACGCCATCGACATCCAGCGAGATAAACGGATCATGCGGAAAAATGCCTCGGGCTGTGTATTCACTAATAAATCGAGCGCTATCATCACGGCTGATGCCAAAAGTCGTCTGGGTTAGATCATTGGTACCGAACGAGAAGAACTCTGCCGATTTGGCAATGTCTTCGGCTCGCAAAGCGGCACGGGGAAGCTCAATCATGGTCCCAACCAGATAAGTGAAATCCTCACTCGATTCGCGCTTCACCTCAGCCGCTACGGCATCGATGCGAGACCGCACGGCACTGAGTTCAATGTGGGACGAAACCAACGGCACCATGATCTCAGCGATCGGCGCATGGCCCGTCGCCCGCCGCACATTCACGGCGGCTTCAAAAATAGCGCGGGCCTGCATGTCGGTGATTTCAGGGTAAGATAAAAGCAACCGCACCCCGCGATGGCCCAGCATGGGGTTTTGTTCGCGCAACTCATTAAGTCGGCGGCGCAGCATGGCAGGCTCAACCCCCAAAGCTTTCGCGACAGCATCAATCTCTTCGCTGCCAGAGGGTAGAAATTCATGTAAGGGCGGATCAAGCAAGCGGATGCACACCGGAAGCCCGGCCATAATTTCAAACAGGGCTTCAAAATCAGCCCGCAGCATAGGCAGGATTTTAGCCAGCGCAGCACGGCGTTCTTTTTCCGTATCAGCCAAAATCATTTCACGCATGGCGATAATGCGGTCACCTTCGAAGAACATGTGTTCGGTTCGTGATAGGCCAATGCCCTCGGCGCCAAAGTCTCGCGCGATGCGGGCATCATGCGGAGTTTCGGCATTTGTGCGCACTTTCATGCGCCGCGCCTTATCGGCCCAACTGAGCAACGCTGCAAAATCGCCGGAGAGTGAAGGCTTGATCGCCGCAACTTCGCCCTTCAACACTTGGCCGGAACTGCCATCAATGGTGATCATGTCGCCTTTGCGTAAGGTCAAACCCGGAGCTTTCAAAGTGCCTTCAGCGATATCAATTTTGAGCGATGATGCGCCGGCCACACAAGGCTTGCCCATGCCGCGCGCAATCACGGCTGCATGGCTGGTCATGCCGCCACGCGTGGTCAAAACACCATCGGCAACATGAACACCTTTAATATCTTCAGGGGTCGTCTCAGGCCGAACCAGAATGACACGCTGCCCTTGGCCCACCAGAATGCGGGCTTCAGCAGCATCAAAAATAATAATCCCAGATGCAGCACCTGGAGACGCTGGAAGCCCCGCTGCTACAATCTCGCGTTTAGCATCAGGGTCCAATGATGAGTGCAACAACTGATCTAGCGACAGTGGATCAATGCGTAACAATGCTTGGCCTTCACTAATGCGGCCTTGGCGCACCATATCGGCGACAATCTTGATCGCAGCATACGTAGTGCGCCGTGCAGGTTTGCAATCGAGCAGCCACAATTGCCCTTGCGCCACGGTGAAATCCACCGTCACCGCATCACAATTTTCATATTCCAGCTTTGCGATGCTATTCTGCAAATCTGTGAATGCATCAGGCATGGTCGCCGCAAATTCAGTGGTCAGTGGCCAACTTTGCCGTAATCGTGCTACCAAATCCGGCCCTTGCGCTACTGGCAGATATTCCCCTTGCAACTGCGCTTCACCAGTTTGTGGGTGGCGCGATGTGGCTGTGCCAGCGCCTGAAATTTCGGACTGATTTCCAAACACCATAGCCTGCACAATGATAGCAATGCCAGCCCCGGCATCGACCCCGTGCAGCTTGCGATGGGTTTTGGCGCGAGGCCCATTCCAGCCACGCACCAAGGCCGTGATGGTACTCCAAAGTTGCTCGGTCACATCCTGCGGAAATGCTTGGCGGCCATGGCTTTCAAGTTGTGATTTGAAACGCGTCGTTAGTTCTCGCGCATCAGAGGTTTTAATTTCAGTGGCTGAAACATAACCGCGTTCTTCAATAAACAGACTCAGCAAATCTTCAAACGCCGCAGGATCATCACCCATCACCACATGTGCGTAATTTTGAATAAAGCGGCGATAGCACTCATGGGCAAAACCAGGATCACCAGAGGATTTTGCAAGCCCTTCGACAGTAGCGTCATTCAAACCCAAATTAAGCACTGCTTCTAAAGTGCCGGGCAAAGCCATGGGGGTGGACGGGCGTACGGCGAGTAACAAAAGCCTTTTAGCGTCCCCCAATTCGCAACCTGTTTCTTCCGACATCTGATGCAGCGCTGTTTCAATTTCGATTTTAAGATTAGCAATCGCTAGTTCGTCGCCAGCTGCAATCAACCGGCAGGCCTCAACACTCAGCACAAATCCGGGTGGCACCGGCAGGCCAAGCCGCGCCATGTTCAAAAGAGCCGCACCCTTTTGACCGAGATTCAACGGCGTTGCTGCGGCTTTCAGTTTGCCGAATGGCGCAATCAGCGATGGTGAGTTTTGTTTCATGTTCTGCTGCAATGCAGCAAAGCCCCTGCGGTGCAGAAGGTCAAGAGATCAGTTGTGTTAAGGTGAAGGATCAGATGGCAATACTTTACCCGGGTTCATAATATTTTTAGGATCAAACAGTTTCTTCAACGCGCGCATCATCTCAAGTTCCACTGGCGATTTAATCCGCAGCATATCATCGCGCTTTAATTGCCCAATGCCATGTTCCGCACTGATCGATCCGCCATGCTTGAGCACCACATCAAACACTGCCCAATTCATATCGTGCCATTGATCGAGAAATTTCTGCTTATCCATGCCGATGGGTTGCGTGACATTAAAATGCATATTGCCATCACCCATATGGCCAAAGCACATGAGACGTGCGCCCGGCATAAAGCGTTGCACGGCTTCGGCACCTTCAGCGATGAAAGCAGGGATATGCGAGACTGGAACTGAAACATCGTGTTTGATCGAACCACCTTCATGGCGCTGCGATTCTGGCATCAATTCACGAATAGCCCACAATGCTTGGCGCTGCGCTTCGGATTGCGCGAGGCCAGCATCGGTTACCAAGCCGCGCTCCATTGCCAATTCTAAAATCTGCTCAAAATTGCCCGGTGCAGCATCAGCAAGCTCGGTCAGGACAAACCATGGTGATGGCGATTGAATGGGGTTGGTGACACCCATGTGTTTCACAGTAAAGCCCATGGCAATATCTGGCATCAATTCAAATGCCACCACGCGGTTGCCGCTTTCGGATTTCACCAGCGCCAATAAATCAACCGCCGCTTGCACCGAAGGAACAGCAATAAATGCCGTGTCATGCCTGCGTGGCTTGGGATATAGTTTCAACACGGCGGCGGTGATCACACCCAGCGTACCTTCCGCACCGATGAACAGGTTCTTGAGGTCGTAACCCGTATTATCCTTGCGGAGTTTTTTAAGACCATTCCACACACGGCCATCAGCCAGCACTACTTCCAGACCCAAGCATAAGTCGCGCGTGTTGCCATAAGCCAACACATTCAGGCCGCCTGCATTGGATGAAAGATTGCCGCCAATGCGGCACGAACCTTCAGAAGCCAAACTCAAGGGAAAAAGCCGGTCCACAGCATCCGCCGAATCTTGGGCAGATTTTAGAATCGCACCCGCTTCAACGGTGATGGTGTGATCTGCGGCGTCGACATTGATAATTTTCGTCATGCGGTCGAGCGAGAGAAGCACTTCTGAACCAGTTGGCATTTGCCCGCCGACTAAACCTGTATTGCCAGATTGCGGAACGATGGCCGTATTTGTCTCGTTGCACAGCGCTAAAATCTGCGACACCTCATCGGTGCAGGAGGGGCGCAAAACTAATGGCGAAGTGCCCGGCCAAAGGTCGCGCCATTCGCGCATATAGGGCGCCATATCAGCAACCGATGTGATCGCGTTTTTTGCACCGACGATGGCGATGAGCTTTTGTAAGGTGAGTTCAGTGATCATCGCGGTGCCGCTGCCCTTTTCAGTCGATCAATAATGGCCTCACCCAATCCACTGTTAGGAATGGGAGCCACAGCAATACGGGCTGGCTTCAATGCATCCATCTCATGCAGCAGTCGGAATAAATTTGCAGCCGCTTCCACCACATCGCCAGAGTCTGAAAGCATGTAAGCTGATTTATATAAGCCAAAGCCCAAATACATCTCACCTTCAAGCTGAGTTTCGGCATTCAACCGCATCGCCGCATTTGGCGCGTAGTGGCTTTCAAGCTGGCCGGGTGAATGCAAAACACCTTCCGTTTCAGGATCGCTGAGCGCGTAACCCAGCGCATCCTCAATCACCTCGCGCACAAATCCGCCGGGCCGCAGCAATCGTGGGCGATCGATAAAACTCACAACGGTGGATTCCACACCCACGGCACAAGGCCCGCCATCCAAGATCATATCAAGCGTCAAACCCGCCCGAACATGTTCCGCAGTCGTCGGGCTAATCCGCCCTGACGGGTTCGCACTCGGCGCCACAACTGGCCGTCCTACAGCGCGAAGAAGTTCCAACGCAATCGGATGGGCTGGCACGCGCAAGGCCAAACTGGGCAAACCCGCCGAAGCCAGCAATGAAACCGAACAATCCGCTCGCCGTGGCACTACTAATGTTAATGGCCCCGGCCAAAATCGCGCAGCCAACTTCAAGGCATCAGCTGAAAATTCACCCAGCGCGAATGCGGCTTCCAAATCTTCCACATGAGCAATCAAAGGATTAAATTGTGGCCTGCCTTTTGCGGCATAGATTTTCGCAACCGCATGGTCTTGCGTTGCGTCTGCACCCAATCCATAAACCGTCTCTGTCGGAAATGCCACCAAACCGCCTTGCAAAATCAAGGCGGCAGCTGTGGCAATATCGTTGGCTGTGGTCATTCTCGCCCCTATAGCATCACGGATAAATTTGGGCTACCCAGCAGCCATGGCTACTTTTGTTTTTTCTCATCCTGCGTCGATGGCGCATGTCACACCCGACGGGCACCCCGAACGCATTGATCGCATTCGCGCCGTGCACGATGTTTTGCGCTCGCCCCATTTCAAAAACATCGTTCATCGTGAAGCGCCTTTGGGCCGCGAAGAAGATATTATCCGTGCCCACACGGAGGAGCACTATCAGCACATTTTAGCGTCTGCGCCTGAGCATGGTTTTGAATATCTCGATTCAGATACCGTGATGTCCGAAGGCTCACTCGCTGCAGCTTTGCGCGCGGTTGGCGGAGCTAATGCAGCAGTGGACGCTGTGTTTAAAGGTGAAGCGCAAAATGCCTTCCTCGCTATGCGCCCACCCGGCCACCATGCTGAGCATAATCGCGCCATGGGCTTTTGCATGTTTAACCATGCGGCCATCGCGGCACTCTACGCGCGCCATAAATATGATGCTGAGCGTGTGGCGGTGATTGATTTTGACGTGCATCACGGCAATGGCACCCAGGATATTTTCTGGTCGGATGCTGATTTGTTTTATGGCTCCACCCATCAAATGCCGCTCTATCCCGGTTCGGGTGCCGCCAGCGAAACAGGTGTGGGAAATATTTTCAACGCGCCCCTCAAAGCTGGAGATGGTGGCCCCGCGTTTCGGGAGGCCATGAGCAATAAAATTCTCACCAACCTCAATGCCTTTGAGCCAGATTTGATTATCATTTCGGCTGGTTTCGATGCCCACATTCGTGACCCACTGGGGTCGCTGGAGTTGGTAGAAGAAGATTTTGCTTGGGCCACAGTGCAGCTGATGGAAATTGCTCAGACCCATTGCGAAGGGCGAATTGTTTCGGTGCTCGAAGGCGGCTATGATTTGCAAGGGCTGGCCGGTGGCGTTGGCATTCATTTGCAAGCGCTCATGCATGGCTCTGCCGTGATGGGCAATGAAGAGCAAGACGACGAGGACGAGGAACAATAATGGCTGATGAATTGGATATCAAAACCCTCTCTTTTGAAAAGGCACTGGCAGCGCTTGAAGAGATCGTTTCCAAGTTGGAGTCGGGCCGCGTGGACTTGGAAGAATCGATCAAGATCTATGAACGTGGCGAAGCGCTGCGCAAACATTGCGAAACGAAATTAGCCGAAGCTGAAGCCCGCATTGAAAAGATCACTCTGGGTGCCAATGGCAAGCCCACAGGCACAACGCCGCTTGATGTGGAATGATCCGTCAACGTCTCGATGAAGCTTTGGTTGCACGCCAGCTCTATCCCAGCCGGGCGCGGGCCCGTGATGCAATTTTGCGCGGCACAATTTTGGTCGATGGTGAGCCTGCAAGAAAACCTTCACAAATGGTGTTGCAGGATGCTGCGTTGACCACAGCCGATGAAGCGCAGAAATATGTGTCGCGCTCGGCGTTGAAACTCATCCATGCGCTGGATCATTTCAACATTAATCCGGAAGGCCGCGTCTGCTTGGATATAGGCGCCTCCACTGGCGGCTTCACACAAGTGCTGTTGCAACGCGGCGCCGAGCATGTTTTTGCTATTGATGTGGGCCATGGTCAGATGATGCTGGAAGGCCCGCGCCTCACCTTACATGAAGGGCTTAATGCAAGAGATTTAGAACCCGAACACATTTCATCACAAGTGTCTCTAATCCTTTGTGATGTAAGCTTTATTCCGCTTCACATTGCGCTACCAAAAGCTCTGAGTTTGGTTGAAGCAGGTGCCGATTTAATTGCGCTTATTAAACC
>JANPGD010000165.1:0-22089 GCA_031423845.1 Hyphomicrobiales bacterium
CCCACCGCCAGCGGCAAGTCAGCTCTTGCGTTGGAGGCTGCAAGTACGCGCGGTGGCGTGATCATCAACGCGGATTCAATGCAGGTTTACCGCGAACTGCGCATTCTCACGGCGCGGCCCAGTTTGGAAGAAGAATCCCAAGCGCCACACCGACTTTATGGCACAGTGAGTGGAGCAGAGGATTATTCGGTGGCGCAATGGTTAGCGGATGCGACATGCGAAATTGAGCTATGTTGGCAGCAAGACCAGTTGCCCATAATCTGTGGTGGCACAGGGCTTTATTTTATGGCTTTGGAAAAAGGTTTGGCCAAGGTGCCGCCGATTGATCCCGCCATCCGCGAAAAGTGGCGCAGCTTTGTTGGTGATCTGCATTCAGAACTTTTAATTCGTCATGTGGAAAGTGCCGAGCGCCTCAACCCCGCTGATCGTCAGCGGTTGATCCGTGCTCTTGAAGTGATCGACAGCACCGGAAAGCCTTTGAGCCAATGGCAGCTCGAAGCGCAGGAACATTCCCTTCTGAGCGGCGTTACCGTTGAACGATTGTATATGAATTTGCCCCGTGATGAACTTTATGCGAAAGCTGAAAAGCGCTTTGATGTTATGATGGACCAAGGCGCATTGGAAGAGGTCAAAGCACTGCCATTGCTCGACCCTGCAATGCCTTTGATGAAAGCCATCGGGGTGCCACAATTGCGGGATTATCTCAGCGGCACTTCATCAATGGATGAAGCCGTTACTCTGAGCAAGACTGCAACACGTCACTATATAAAACGGCAAAGCACATGGTCACGCGGGCAAATGAACGAGTGGCCAGTTTCTCATCCTATGATTGGGCGCCCATGAAATTTCTAAATGCATTTTTTGTTGGCGTCTTAATATGTGGAACCTCATCACTTGCCATGGCCGCAACAAACGGTCCGGCAGCGTTTTTGCGCAAAATGGACCGTCAATTTTGTGCCAATTTCAATAGCCAGAAATGCAACCATCATAAGCGCCGGACCAAAGCCGCCCCAAAGTCGAAAACGATAATCGAAAAGCCATTGGCTTCATCACCTGCTGTTCAACCTCATGTCAAAACTGAAACTGTTCCCAAGCCAACACCAAAGCCGGAAATTTCGCCGCCAAATAAGTCTGCTGTCGTGTTGCCCCGTCCGAAGCCTGTAATTCAGGTCAATCCAACGCCGCTGCCACCTGTCATTATTTCGCTAAAGCCCTCAGCGCCGATTACAATTCCGCAAACCAGCGCTTCCAATTGTCTCGCTGCTTTAAAAGCTAAGAATGTCGAATTTGCTTCGGTCCCCCAACCACTCGGCCCACCAAGCTGCTTAGTAAGTCAACCCGTTCAGCTCAATGCAATCTTGGTCAACGGAGTTAAAGTACAATTACCCGATAAACCCATTCTGAATTGTAACTTCGCTTTGAGTTTTGCCACTTGGATGCAAGAACTGGGCGGCCCTGCTGCCATTGCTAAAGAAGGCTCGGGGCTCACGCAATTTTGGACTGGCCCCGGCTATCAATGCCGTGGCCGCAACGGTGATATCTCAGCCAAAATCAGTGAACATGGGTTTGGCAACGCCATCGATGTTGAACGCCTAAAATTTTCCGACGGTCTCTTGGTATTCGTGCGTGACGCGCCTGACGCCACATCACCGGGCTATGAGGTGCTGAAAGCCATCCGCGCATCGGCTTGCCAGCGCTTCACCACTGTTCTTGGTCCGGGGTCCAATGAGGCGCACCGCGAGCATTTCCATTTTGATTCTGGTGCCCACGGCAAATCTGGCACTTACCGAATTTGTGAGTGAAGCCCTGCGTTAATCCGCAGCATCGCCCAAGACTACGCATGCCAAGTCGCCTTCTTTGCACAACAATCGGTCTTGCAACTGTTCGGTACGAGCGTTTGTTAAGCGGGCTTTGCAATCAAGAATGATCATGGCTGCGGCACTGCCGCCATCGACGGCCACTTCATCTTGCTGGCATTCGGCATCGCGAAATGAAACCCAAGCCCGCTGCGCCGCCACCAAGGCAGACTTGGCATCAGCATATTTCGCATATCCGGATTTCAGTCTGCCATAAACATCATTCAATTCGCCATCGGCTTTATCAAAATGATATTTGGCACAATAGTTCATGTCGGATTGGGTTTGTGGATCGTCACAGAGTTCGGCAAAGGCCTGTGAGGGGAAAGCAAGCAGAGCCACAACGAATATGCGCTTCATAGTGCTTCCACATGTCTTTTAAAGTTGTTTAAGATGGCTTGCCAGCCTTGGCGCTGCATATCCTCTGAGTTCTCAGTTTCAGCGTCGAAAGTCTCGCGGACAGTGACACCAGCAGGCGTCGATATAAATTCAACTTGCATCGTGCGATCACCGAATTGCGACTCGATCAGCTTGTGGTGAACAATTTTTGTATATGTTCCCGCGAAATCAAACCCAAAACTGCCATTCTTGGCTTCCATGCGCGACGTGAATGCACCACCTTCCCGCAAATCGACTGTTGATTTCGTGGTGTGCCAATCATCAGAAGCGGCGTTCCACTGCATAATATCAGCAGGCGTATTCCACGCCATCCAGACTTGTTCGACGGTGGCGGCGATGTTTGCTTCGACGGCGATTTTCATGGTTTAGGTACTCCTTTGGTGAAAACTAAATATATCATTTTGGGGTTGAGGAAAGGCCCCTTGACAAATTTATCCGTTGCCATAGAAATCTTATTTATGAACATCATTCTTATCGTCGTCGTGGGATCGCGTAGCACCGCGGAAGGTTAACCTTCCGGGCGATTTGGTGTTACGCGAACAGGCTCCTCTCAGGGGCCTTTTTTATTGCCGAAAATGACGATATGAGACGAAACGAAACGAGGATTGAATATGGCTGCTGCTGAAATGATGACGGGTGCGGAAATGGTTCTGCGGGCTTTGGCCGACCATGGGGTGTCCCATGTGTTTGGTTATCCCGGTGGTGCGGTGCTGCCAATTTATGACGAGTTTTTCCAGCAAGATAAAGTAAAGCACATTCTGGTGCGCCATGAGCAGGGCGCAACCCACATGGCTGAAGGCTATGCGCGGTCGACTGGCAAGTGTGGGGTAGCTCTTGCTACATCCGGCCCCGGTGCCACAAATTGCGTGACGGGTCTCACTGACGCCATGCTTGATTCCATTCCGATGGTTTTGATCACTGGGCAGGTTCCAACGCATTTGATTGGCAGTGATGCTTTTCAAGAGTGTGACACGGTTGGCATCACGCGGCCCTGCACCAAACAGAATTGGCTGGTGAAAAATGTAAATGATCTTGCCCGCATTCTGCATGAGGCTTTTTATGTGGCCACCACGGGCAGGCCTGGCCCAGTGGTTGTTGATATTCCGAAGGACGTGCAATTTGCCACGGGCACTTATGTGGGGCCTGAAGGCATTATCGTAAAATCTTACGTGCCCAAGACACAGCCCAACGTGGACGCGATTGCGGCTGCGGTGGCTTTGATTGCTTCAGCCAAAAAACCACTATTCTACACAGGTGGTGGCGTGATCAATTCTGGTGATAGGGCAACCGTCTTACTGCGCGAGTTTGTGGCGCTCACAGGTATTCCGATTACGTCTACTTTGATGGGGCTTGGTGCTTATCCAGCTTCGGGTCCTGAGTGGTTGGGCATGTTGGGAATGCACGGCACTTATGAAGCCAACATGTGTATGCATGATTGCGACGTGATGATTAATGTGGGCGCAAGGTTTGATGACCGCATCACCGGACGTTTGGATGCGTTTGCACCCAACTCAAAGAAAATTCATATCGACATTGATCCTTCATCGATCAACAAAGTTGTTCGCGTGGATATTCCGGTGGTGGCTGATGTTGCTGCTGCTCTCGAAGCGATGATTGCTTTGTGGAAGTCCAAATCGCACAAGCTTGACCAAACATCATTGGCAACTTGGAAAAAACAAATTGGCGAATGGAAGTCCATCAACTCGCTGAAGTATCGTCACAACAAAGATGTGATCATGCCGCAATATGCCGTTGAGCGTCTGTATGAACTCACGAAGGATATGGACACTTATATCACCACTGAAGTGGGCCAACACCAAATGTGGGCGGCACAGTTTTATCGCTTTGAAAAGCCTAACCGTTGGATGACATCAGGCGGGCTTGGCACCATGGGTTATGGCTTACCTGCTGCTGTTGGTGTGCAAGTCGCACATCCAAAATCATTGGTGATTGATATTGCAGGTGATGCTTCTGTGCAAATGACCATGCAGGAATTTTCAACTGCCATACAATACAAACTGCCGATCAAGATTTTCATTTTGAATAATCAATACATGGGCATGGTGCGCCAGTGGCAGCAGCTGCTGCATGGCAACCGCATGAGTGAATCGTATTCGGAAGCGCTGCCGGATTTTGTGAAATTGGCCGAAGCTTATGGTGGCGTTGGTTTCCGCTGCGAAAAGCCCGCTGATCTGGATGGTATGATTAAAGAGATGATCAAATCTCCACACCCTGTGCTGTTTGATTGCCGTGTTGCTAATCTCGCAAATTGCTTCCCGATGATCCCATCGGGCAAAGCCCACAACGAAATGTTGCTGGGTGAAAATGTGTCGGACGAACAAGTTGGCACCGCCATTGATGCAAAAGGCAAACAACTGGTTTAACCATTAATGCATGCGCACGGTTAACACTGTGCGCCATGGCACGACCCTTGCTGAATTTTACGAAAGTGAAATTCGCAAGGGAATGCAAAATTGGTTACGCAAACGAATGTACCAATGGTCTATCATCCAGTTAACCCACTGGGCGTCACAACAGTTGTGCGTGGGTCAGATGTATTAGTAGATGCGCTAACCTGGGGTGCAAAGTGGTATAACCCTTATGGTGGCGGCCTGGTTATTCCGGTGACCATCTATAGTCCCGTCGGCAGCAATTCTGGTGCTTATGGGCCGAACGCTTCGGAAATTGCAGCGATTAAAGCTGTGCTGGAAACTTACAGTCAATATCTCAATATTTCTTTCACTTTTGATCAGTCTGCCAGCTCATCGGTGCATGGAATTCGGTTTGTGATTGGCAAGAATGGTGGCGTCGATACATTAGGATTTACGCAGCCGCCGGGCGAAACCTCTTTTAATGGTGTGCCATATTCAGACATCATCATTTATCACGACAGTTATTTGTCGAGTGCTTTGAGTGTGGGGAGTTTAGATTTTGCAACTTACCTGCATGAGTTTGGGCACGCCTTAGGCTTGGCGCATCCACATGACCATGGTGGCACGGCTGGTTCGCCCTCGTCGGTTTTTCCGAATGTTGTTTTACCGCGTGGTGATCTTGGCCTGTTTGATCTTAATCAAGGGATCAACACCATCATGGGCTACAATGATGGTTGGTTGAAAGGGCCGCTTGGGCCTACGCCTTCCACTAATTATGGCTATCAAGCTTCACCCATGGCTCTCGATATTCTCGCGCTGCAGAAAATCTATGGTGCAAATCTCAATTATCATATGGGCGATGACAGTTATAATCTGGCAGGGATAAACGGCGGATACTTTTGCATTTGGGATGCTGGTGGCAATGATACGATCAAGGGATTTGCGGCGATCTCTAATGTCATCGATTTGCGCGCGGCGTCGGGGGTGGTGGCGCAAGGCGGTGGCGGCGCGGTGTCATATGCGCAGGGCATTCATGGTGGGTTCACAATTGCGGTTGGTGTGACGATTGAAAATGCAGTGGGCGGCAATCTTGCTGATGTGATTATTGGCAATGCTGTGAACAACCAAATAACCGGCGGTGGCGGCGCTGATGTGATGACGAGCGGAGCTGGAGGAGATAGTTTTATTTTCAATTCTGTTGCAGATTCAAATGGCGAGCAAATCGATACAATTACTGATTTTAGCGAGGGCGTCGATCACCTCGACTTCAGCATGATAGATGCCAATGTTTCTATGGTTGGAGATCAAGCTTTCACATCCATCGGCGCAGCTTCGGCCTTCACGGCGGCGGCTCAAATCCAAGTGATTTATTCAGGTTCAGATACTTTTGTTTATGCCAACATAAATTCTGACGGGACCGCAGAGTTTTGCTTGAAACTTTTGGGCCATCATGTGTTAAGTAGTGCTGACTTCATTTTCTGATCATAAAGTTGAACCGATGACCCAAGCCGCCACCACACAACCGCAATCTGCCTATTTTATCGACACCAAGACAGTGGAGGTGAACACGCATACTTTGGCGGTGGTCGCAGAAAATCAACCGGGTGTGCTGGCTCGCATTATCGGGCTGTTTGCTGGGCGCGGTTATAATATCGACTCGCTTACGGTTTCAGAAACCGAACATGAAAAACATGTGTCGCGCTTTACCATCGTGACCAGCGGCACCGAAAAAGTTGTAGCGCAAATTAAAGCTCAGCTGGAGCGCATGGTTCTCGTGCACTCGGTGGCCGATCTTACCGTGCAGGGAAATTTTCTGGCGCGGGAACTGGCTATGGTGAAAGTGTGTGGCATTGGTGACAAGCGCGTGGAAGCCTTGCGGCTGGCCGATGCGTTTCGCGCCCGCGTGGTGGATGCTTCAACCGATAGCTTTGTATTCGAGCTTACGGGCAAGCCCGACAAGGTTGATCAGTTTATCTCGCTCATGGTGCCGCTGGGTCTCGTTGAAGTGGCCCGCACAGGTGTCGCCGCGATTTCGCGCGGGCCTGAGGCGATGAAGGGATAACTTAGAACGGCAGCAGATTAATTGTGCTGTCCATCGCTTGTGCAACAGCCAAAGCGGCCATGGTGCCTGTGAACAGAGTAAGGCCCACAAGGCCTAAAAATACGCGACGCAGAAACTTGGCATCAGCAGTCATTGTAGCAGAACTCATATTAACTCCCCCGGCATTACGCGCCGATACTCACACACGATTCGTGAGGCTACGGCGTGAAGGTTTCTTTAACGTAAACAAACGCTGAAGCAACCGTAAAAAATTGTAATTATCCGCGAATATCCACAAATTTGCCCGCAAGAGCCGCCGCTGCTGCCATTTGGGGTGAAACGAGGTGGGTACGGCCTTTGTAGCCTTGGCGACCTTCAAAATTGCGGTTCGATGTTGAAGCCGCGCGTTGACCAGGTTTCAGCTGGTCTGGGTTCATGGCCAAGCACATGGAACAGCCAGGTTCACGCCACTGGAAACCAGCGGCCAAGAAAATCTTGTCCAAGCCTTCAGCCTCAGCCATTTCTTTGACCAAGCCGGAGCCTGGAACGATCATGGCATAATCCAATGATCCCGCAATTTTCTTGCCTTCGACAATTTTGGCCACAGCGCGCATGTCTTCAATGCGGCCATTGGTGCAGGAGCCGATCCAGATTACATCCAAAGGAATATCAGTGATCTTCTGGCCCGCATGCAGGCCCATATATTCCAACGCGCGGATTTTGGATTGGCGCTTGCCTTCATCAGCAATGGTTGCAGGATCAGGAATGATGCCTGCCACCGAAACCACATCCTCAGGGCTGGTGCCCCAGCTGACGATGGGCGGCAGATTGGCAGCATCCAGTTTCACGATGCGGTCAAAGTGAGCACCTTCATCAGTGTGCAAGGTTTCCCAATATTTAAGGGCAGCATCCCAATCCGCACCTTTTGGCGCTTTGGGTTTGCCTTTGAGGAATGCGTAAGCTTTTTCATCCGGCGCAATCATGCCTGCACGGGCACCGCCCTCGATGGTCATGTTGCACACCGTCATGCGGCCTTCCATGGAAAGATCACGGATGGCTTCGCCAGCAAATTCGATCACGTGGCCAGTGCCGCCCGCTGTGCCAATTTCACCGATGATGGCGAGGATGATATCTTTGGCGGTGGAATGCTTGGCCAATTTGCCATTCACTTCCACTTTCATGTTTTTAGCTTTTTTCTGGATCAGCGTTTGGGTTGCCAGAACGTGTTCGACTTCCGAAGTGCCAATGCCATGGGCGAGGGCACCGAACGCGCCGTGAGTTGACGTATGGCTATCACCGCAGACAATTGTTGTGCCGGGCAACGTGAAGCCCTGCTCAGGCCCCACCACATGCACAATGCCTTGGCGCTTATCGAGCTCATTAAAATATTCAATGCCAAATTCTTTTGCGTTGTTGGCCAGCGCCTCAACCTGAATGCGGCTTTCTTCCTCGGCAATGCCTTTGGAGCGATCGGTGGTGGGCACGTTATGATCCACCACAGCCAGTGTCTTTTCGGGGTGACGCACTTTGCGGCCCGTCATGCGCAAGCCTTCGAAGGCTTGAGGCGAGGTGACCTCATGGATCAGGTGGCGATCAATATACAAAAGGCAGGTGCCATCATCAGCTTCGTGGGCCAAATGATCATCCCAGATCTTGTCATAAAGAGTGCGTGCTTTGGCCATGGCTTTATTCCGTGATTGCTATTTGGGAGCGGTATTTAGCAATTAAAAGCCTTGAGTCAAATCATAGACGCATTCTTAATTTTCATGTTGGTGTAGCTCGCATCAGCACTCATATTGTTACCCATACAATTCTCGCCTTGTTTGCCAAGGAGTGTCCTCATAAAAAGGCAAAATCGAGGAACTGAAATAATGCGCTGGCAGCATGCGGCACTGGGAGTTTTAATCACCGCCATTTGGGGATTTAATTTCGTCGTCTTAAAAGTTGCACTCGTGGGCGTGCCACCGATTTTGCTCACCGCCACGCGCTTTATTTTTTCGTGCTTGCCGGTTTTGTTTTTGCCGCGCCCCAAGGGCATGCGCTGGCGGGATTTGTTAATTGTCGGCTTCAGTAGTTTTTTGGGCCAATATATTTTTCTGTTTGTAGCCATGGCCAAGGGCATGCCAGCGGGGCTTTCCTCTGTCACATTGCAGCTGCAAGTTTTTGTAACAATTTTGTTTTCGGTGGTGTTCTTAGGTGAAAGACCAAAGCTGCAACAATATTTGGGGGCCGCATTGGCTTTAGTCGGACTTGGCACCATTGCTTTTACAGTGGGCGCGGGCAGCACAATTCCTGTGATCGCGATGGTTTTTATTGTTCTATCAGCCTGCACTTGGGCCTTTGGCAACTTCACAGTGCGAAAGGCAGGCCCTGATGCTGGTTTTGGCACCTTAGCTGGTGTGTGTTGGATGAGCTTGGTGCCGCCGCTTCCAGCCCTTGCCATTTCTTTCGCTTTTGAGGGGCCTGATCGAATACTGGCCGCCCTCATCCATATACAGCCCATCACTGTGGCGGCCATTGCTTATACCGTGGTCTTATCAACCTGGGCTGGTTTTGCAGTGTGGGGCTATTTGCTATCAACCTATCCCGCCGGCAAGGCCGCACCCTTTGCCTTGCTTGTGCCGGTGTTTGGCGGATTGTCGAGTTATTTGGTTTTGGGTGAAACGCCTAGCCCCATGCGGCTGGTGGGATCCCTCATGATTTTTGCTGGCCTCGGCATTATATTGCTGCCTTGGAACAGAATATTGAGACGTGTTCCTGCTTAAATAAAAAGGCCAGTCTTGCGACTGGCCTTTGAGGGATTATGCTTCGGCGCGTCTTGGGCCTTTGTAGCCGCCTGATGGGCGGCTGTCGCCACGCTTGCCCGCAAAGCCTGATCCAGGCGTGCGGTTGCGGTTCATGCCATCGCCTTTTGGTTTGAACCATGGCTTGTTGGGATTTTCTGGACGGGGATCAGCCTTGGGCTTTGGCTTTTGATACATGATCGAAGGAACACCAGCCAGCGGGGTCCATTTAGAACCTTCTGGCATTTCACGCTTTTGTGGAGCGCGCTTTTCTTGCACTTGGGCAAGGTCTGCACGTTGCTCGTGAGCAGGCTTGTTTTTGAAATCAGCCTGACCACGGTGGAAACGGCCACTTTGCGGTTTGCCGCCTTGTGGCTTTGTTGAACGACCATTAGGCCTACGCGCTTCGCGTTCCTCAGGTCCAAGCACAGCTTTTCCTAAAGCGTGCTGCACCACTGGAACTGTTTGGCGGATGGTTTTTTCGATGTCGCGCAGCAATGAACGTTCATCACCCGCACAAAATGCAATCGCCACACCTTCAGCACCAGCACGCGCGGTGCGGCCAATGCGGTGAACATAAGATTCCGGCACATGTGGCAGATCGAAATTGATCACGTGGCTCACACCGTCCACGTCAATGCCGCGGGCGGCAATGTCGGTTGCAACCAGCACGAGAATCTTGCCTGCTTTAAATCCGGCCAAAGCCTTTTCGCGGTTGGGTTGGCTCTTGTTGCCGTGAATGGCAGCAGCGGTATAATTCGCACCAGCCAAGCTTTTCACAACCTTGTCGGCCCCGTGCTTCGTGCGCGTGAACACAAGCGTTCTGGTCATGTTATTATCTTTGAGCAGTTCATTCAGAAGCGCTGGCTTATTGCCTTGCTCAACGTGAATGACTGATTGGTTCACACGTTCAGCGGTTGTGGCAACCGGAGCCACTTCAACGCGCACAGGGTCGGTGAGCAAACCTGATGCGAGGTTTGAGATTTCCTTTGGCATGGTGGCCGAGAAGAACAGGTTCTGACGCGATTTTGGCAACATGCCTGTGATTTTGCGGATGGCGTGGATGAAGCCGAGATCAAGCATTTGATCCACTTCATCAAGCACAAACACTTCCACTTTCGATAACGTCACAGCGCGGCGTTCGATAAGGTCCACCAAGCGGCCCGGTGTGGCAACAAGCACATCAACACCGCCACGCAAAATTTCCATCTGCTTGCCGAGTGACGTTCCGCCGAACACCACAGCGCGCGAGAGTTTCATATATTTGCCATAAGTTTTAAAGCTCTCGCCAATTTGGGCTGCAAGCTCACGCGTTGGTGACAAGATCAAAGCACGGCACGTGCCTTTGGCAGGGCGTTCAACGTGTTTTGCTAAACGATCCAGAATAGGTAAAGCGAACGCCGCAGTTTTGCCTGTGCCAGTTTGGGCAATGCCGAGCAAGTCTTTGCCTTGCATCAATGGCGGAATGGCGCGGGCTTGAATGGGGGTTGGTTTATCATAACCTTCAGCAGCAATGGCCTTGAGAAGGAGTTCGTTTAAATTGAGTTCGGTGAATGAATTCACAAGTTTATCCAATGTCGGAGCAATGGGAAAAGCGCTGGCCCATGTCCGACATGCTGAAGCGTGACAATTCACGCGAACAGCTCGGGCTGGCGCTTAAACGTTCCCACATGAAAGGATTGTTCGGGGTCTTTCGCGCCAGCGGAACGGCTGCATCAAATGCGCCTCATGTATTCATTAAGGCTGACTGCGATGGCGCTCATATGCCTATGTTGCAGTGCAATGTCAATGGGGCTTGTCGTGTCACCCCTTATCAATCTCAGCTTGCGTCACGGTGTGGGTATATGTGAACCGTGCCGTGGCGCCGGGTGCCAGCGTTGTCCAGATGCCGTCATTGGCTGTGGTGTCGGGTGAAGCCGCCGCACCCAGAGGGCCTGGAATTGTGAGCGTGTCATTGGTGACGCCCCCTGCACCGCTGGCGATCAACACTGCTGGTGTTCCGTGCATATCTGAGACTTTAACACTGTTCACTGCCACATTGCCCGTATTGGCCACAGTGTAAGTGTAAGTGACGATCTGGCCGACAACGACAGGTGAAGGTGCGGTCGCATAAGTTTTGTTGATGACCAGAAGAGGGGTCGGTGTGCCATTATTGGTGATGATGCAGTTGATAGCATCGGCAGCTTGGATGGTGAAGTTGATGGGTATGGTATTGAGAGCCGAAACCGAAGTGCCTGTTGCATTGCTGTTTGTGCAAGCCACGGTTTGGGCATAGCCTGTCAGCAGCGATGCTGATCCTGTGGCCATTGCCTCGGTGAGGGAATAGGCGCTGCTAGCGGTCGCAGTAAAGCTGATCGCCGCAGAGGTGATGGTCGCAGCCGCACCCGTTGTGTTGATTGCAGCGGGTGCACCTGTGCCCGTCACCGTGAGCCTGAATTGATCCGCAGCGGCAAGGCGGCCAGAGGCTGCCAAAGCTTTTTGCAATGTAATTTTTGGTGCAACGCCAGCATTCGTGAAAGTGCAAGTGATCTGCGCTGCTGGTAAAACATTGGCCGCTGGAATATTCAGCAATTGCCCAGTGAGCGTGCCGAATGAGGCGGGGTTTCCAGTCACGGCTGAATTGGCGTCGGTGCAGCTCGCACCGGTCAGCGTGAAATAAATGTTTGCCGCTTCAGATATCTGGGTCGTTGCATTGAGCGCCGTGACCGTGAGGGCCGTTGGTGCAGCGGGAGCGGGTGTGCCTGCAATTGTCGTTGTGATGGCGGCGGGCGCTGCGGCCAAATTTGCAACTGAGAAATTGAAGGGACCTCCCGCGACATTGGAGGTAGTTTTTTTAACGGACACAGTGGCTGGTATTGCTGTGTTGGTTATGGAGCAGGTGATTTGAGCAGCGGGTAACACATTGGCGGCGGGCACCGTAAGCACAGCACCCGCTAAGCTACCGAAGCTCGCCGGATTGCCCGTGAAGCTAGAATTCGCGTCGGTGCAGGTGGCGGATGTGGCGGTGAAGCTGGCCGTTACTGTTTCAGTGATTTGCACTTGTGTGTTGGCAGTGGTGACTTGGATGGCTGTGGGTGCCGCAGGAGTGGCGGTGTTGGCGGCCACAGTTGTGATATTTGTGGGGCTTGAGGCCAAGTTCGTTGCTGTGAACGTGAATGGCCCACCAAAGGAACCTGACGTGATTTTTTGCAACGCAAATGTGGGTGGCTTTGGCGCGTTGGTATAGGTGCAAACAATTTTTGCAAAAGGTTTTAGATTGACGACAGGAATGGTGATGATGCTACCAGCAATCGACCCAAAACTGGTGGGATTGCCAGAGGTGCCAGAGTTGGTGTCGGTGCAGGTGCCGGTGGTCAGATTAAAATTCGTGTTGGCGGCTTCGGTTAATGTGACAGGATTGAGAATGCTGGTCACCGAAATATAATTGGGTGTTGTCGGTGCTGCTGTGCCTGCAGTTGTCGTTGCGATATTGGCTGGCACGCCTGCGAGATTTGTTGCGGTGAAACTAAATGGTCCGCCAGGCAAGAGCGTTGTGATTTTTTGAACCGCCACCAGCGGAATGGCGGGATTGACGATATTGGTAAATGTGCAGGTGATTTGGGCTTTGGCGCGGATGTTTGTGGCTGGAATTGTAAGCACAGTGCCGGCAAGTGTTCCGAAAGTGCCAGCGGGGTTTCCTGATGCAGCAGCGTTGCCATCGACGCAACTGGCCGATGTGATCGAGAAATTTGTGGCGACTGTTTCAGTTATTGTGACGGCGGTGCCATTGGCGCTGGCCAGTATCGGTGTGGTGACAGTGGGATAGGGCGTTCCCACGCTGGCCGTTGTAATGGCCGCAGGTGCTGAAGCCAGATTGGTTCTGGTGAAAGTGAATGGCCCGCCAGCGGATCCTAATGTTGTTTTCTGAACCGCAACAGTGGCCGCAGTGGCTGTATTGACAGTATTGGTAATCGTACAGGTGATTTGTGCCGCAGCCACGACATTGGCGGCTGGAATTGTCAGCACATTTCCTGCGAGGGTTCCGAAGCTTGCAGGATTATTGGTTATTGCCGCATTGGCATCGGTGCAGGTTGCGGCCGTTGCTGTGAAATTTGTGGCAGGCGTCTCAGTTATTGTGACAGCCGTGTTGAACGCCGAAACGTTGATTGCCACTGGTGCTGCCGGCGTGGCTGTGTTGGTTGCCGTTGTCGTGATTGCGGGCGGGACGGAGGCAAGGTTGGTTGCAGCAAATGTGAAGGGCCCACCAATGGCTCCCGATGTGATTTTCCGCAAAGCAACGGTTGCAAGTTTTGCTGTGTTGGTGAAGGTGCAAGCAACGGCATCACCATAGGCGGTCGAGCCAAAGTTAAAGCTTGTGACTGGTTGATTGGAAGGCAACACTGTTGGTGACACTGCAGCACCGTTAACGCAGTTCAAAATCGTAGTATATTGGTTGAGGTTGCTCACACTGCCCGCTGCCATTTGTTCGACGGCGGTCGTGGCAACGCCAGACGATAATGTAGCCACTGCTTTTACAAACGGGCCATTGCCTGCGCCTGTTGAAGTTGCTGTGGCCAATGTTGTGCCATTGCTGGTGGCTTTAAGGCTGTAGATGAACTGATCTGCAGCGTTGGCGCGGCCGCCGCTGATTACTTTGTTGGCTGTGATGGTTGAATATTGCAATGCCAACATGACGCCCTGCAGACCGCCAGCCACAAGCTGAACATTGACGGTGGTGGGGCTGAGGCTGCCCATAATATAAGCACCCACAGTTCCTGCGACACCTGTTTCAACAAAGGTGGCTGTGCCAGTGCCTGCTGCTGTTGGATAGGTGGAACCGGTGGTCGGTGGCACTTGGTCGTCCAATGTCCACACGCCGCCATTGGTGGTAAAGGTGAGAGATTCCCCACCGTTGGTTGATTCAGCATCAGCCACCACCAATTTAAATTGTCCCGTTGACACGACGCCGTTGGGCGGCGTGACCATGATATTGGACAACGTTAAATTTACTGTGCCGCCCGCCGCCGTATAGAGAATAGGCTTACCGGGAATGCCGAGGAAGGCTGAATTACCAGTGGCAGCACCGCTCCACGCAGGGGCTGCGACAGGGATTATCGTAGTGGTGCCTGGCGAGTTGCCAGAAAGCGTGAAAGAAAAAATGGAGCCGTCTGATAATGTGATCGAAAAATTCTGGCCACCACCAAAAACTGTGGCGTTGTTGTAAGTGGTCATATCCATCCAGCAATAAGTTTGCCATGCGGGAGGGGCGGCTCCTTGTGTTGTGGCAGGACCGCAAGTTGCAGCAAAGCTTGCTGTGTTGAAAACAAAAAGCCAAGCTATCGTCCAAAGGACGAATCTTATCCACCGCCTAAAAAGCACAACACCTCCCATCTACAACCAGCTGCAATTTAAGATTAATTTTGCATCTGTTTAGGGCGAGCAAAGTTATAGATTGGTTAATAATCTATTGATTTTGTTCGAGCAGATCGCTTTTTAAGGGTGTATGAAAGTTGAGACTAGGGCTGGCAGATCGATCATTTTCGCGAACAGCGCCTCTGCTCCGATGTCTTTTAGTTTTTCGCCATGGGCCAGTTCGTCGTTATGGGTGCCGGTAAAGCCGAGGGTCCAGCAGCCAGCATCAACAGCGGCGGTGACCCCGGTGATGGAATCTTCGACCACGATGCAATGATCGGCTTTCACACCAGCCTTTTTGGCGGCGAGCAAAAATACATCGGGGGCAGGTTTGCCGTGAGGTACGTCTTCAAAGGTTACGATAGCATCTTTAAAATAGCCCAGAAGGCCTGTGAGTTGGAGGGCCAGCTTGACGCGCTCTTTTGGACTGTTGGATGCAACAGACATCGTCAGCCCCATGTTGCGAATATTTTCCAATGCGTCACGCACACCGCGCACCAATTGCAGCTCGCTGCGGTAAAGCTCATTGATGCGAGCGTTTTTTAAGTCTGCCGCATTTTCTGGAAACATGGTGCCGCGTTGGGCTGAGAGTTCCTTGAGCATGGCTTCAAAGGTGCGGCCCACAAAACGTCGGTGCGCTTCCGCTTCCGTCATCTCAATGCCGAAGCGTTTGAGAGTTTCCACATCAGCGCGCATTGACAAGGGCTCGCTATCGACCAAAACGCCGTCACAATCGAATATAATATGGGAAATGCTCATGCCGCTAAGTGCCGGAATGCGGCAATCACGTCAACATAGACTTCGCGTTTGAACGGAATAATTAAATCCAGCATCTCTTCCATTTTAGCCCAGCGCCACGCATCGAACTCTTGTTTGTGGCCCGGAGGTGTTAAGTTGATTTCGTCATCTTCACCCAAAAATTCAACGGCAAACCATTTTTGTTTTTGGCCGCGATATTTGCCTTTCCAGCTTTTGCCAATCAAATGAGCAGGTAGATCATAGGTGAACCAACCGGGAGCTTCAGCCATGATGCGGGCTGAGGTGACGGCGGTTTCTTCCTGCAGTTCGCGCATCGCAGCGAGGCCAGCGTCTTCGCCTTCATCAATGCCGCCTTGGGGCATTTGCCACCATTTGCCAACACCATCATCATTTTGTTTTTCAAAGCGGCGACCAATCCACACATGGCGCTGCTTGTTGAACAGCATGATGCCAACGCAGGGACGATATTCAGTGATGTGCGAAGTATCCGTCATTAACCGAGGCGGCCTTTAAATGCGGCACTGGCAGGCACAAGAATGACGCCACGATCAGCCGCGGATTTTGCCCATTCAGCAACGGTTTTAATCGTCACATCCAAGCCTGAGCCTGTGGCAATGGCGATGCCATTGGTGCGGGCTTCTTCTTCTAAAAGATTGAGAGCGTTGTTGATCGATTCTGCATCGGGGTTGGTGTCGATCACAGTTTGACTGCGGCGCACTTGATACTGAATTGATTTAGCGGTGTCCTCAGTGGCGGAAAGCGGTAGCGAGCCATCTTCAATGAACAGGAGGCCGCGCTTGCGCAGTTCCAGCAACAGGGGTTTCACCGCGGCTGCTGACGAGAGATAGCGCCCACCCATATAATTGATGATACCTGTGTAGCCCGCAAAGCGGCTCATGTGCCAGTAAAGCGCATCGCGGTTTTCGGCGGGGTCGCTGTCAGTCAACAAAGTTTTTGGGCCGGGGTTATTGGCTGGGTAGCCCACAGGCTCCAGCGGCAACTGCAGCATCACTTCATGGCCTTGTGCGCGGGCTTTATCCACTTGAGCTTGTAGGTTGTTTCCGTAAGGTGCAAAGGCCATAGAGACATCGGCTGGTAGTTCTTTAATGGCTGAACTCGTAAGTTTTTCGTTGAGACCCATGCCGCCAAGGATGATGACGATTTTGGGTGCGTCGGAATGAATGATACCCATGGGCGTGGTGCGGGCATAAACTTCTGATGGTTTTTTGCCACCACCAATGCGTGGCAACGGGCCAATGGCATTCACTTCAGTCACATTGTCTTGAGGCGCTTTAGTGAGGGGGAGTTTGGGGCTGACAAATATGGTGGCGTCTTGTTGGTAAGACTGTTGCTCTACGGGAGGCTCAATTGTGACAGTGGCTTTTTCATATGGCGCATCGTCGATTGTCTCGACGGGGGCCTCTTCGGCCACGGGTTCAACCGAAGCGGTTTTCACTTCTTCTGCAGGAGGCACGGCCACCATAACAATAGGCTCTCCCGCAAATGGCATGGGTTGTTTGGTGGCCCACACTCCACCTGCGATCATGCCTGCCAGCGTCACACTGTAAGCACAGGTCAAAGCACTGGGGCGCTTGCCCCACAGTCTTTGCGACAGGCTGCGCTTATGGAGCGGCTGTTTCAGGTCATCACGGCGCATGGGTGTTCAGTTCGAATCCTTTCACCCTTTTTGGCGAGAGAAGCGTTAACGCCTTATTAACCGTGTCGCGATTTTACCAATAAAAAAGGCCAGTCTTGCGACTGGCCTTTTTTGAATTCAAATGGCGAAAGCTTACTTGAACGCTTACTTGGCTTCAGCAGCAGGCGCTGCAACAGCCGCTTTGGCTTTGGTGTTGTATGTGAGTTTTTCAGTGATGCGCGCGCGCTTGCCTGTAAGACCCTTGAGGTAATACAACTTGGCACGACGCACTTTACCGCGGCGGATCACCTTGATTGAGTCAATCATTGGCGAATAGAGCGGGAACACACGTTCAACGCCTTCACCGTAAGACATTTTGCGAACTGTGAAGTTCTCATTGATGCTGCCACCAGCACGGGCAATACACAGGCCTTCATAAGCCTGAACGCGGGTGCGCTCGCCTTCAACAACTTTTACGTTCACAATCAGAGTATCGCCGGGGGCGAATTCTGGAACTTGGCGCTTGGCTGCAACAATCGCAATTTGCTCTTTTTCAAGCTGCGCAATGATATTCATGGTACAAATCCTAATTTAGAAGTTGGGGGCTTCTAGCGGGAAGCCCAGATAAAAGTCAACCTTTGGCCTTGACATATTTTTCCCAAAGATCGGGCCGTCGTAATTTCGTTAATTCTTCACGTTTTTCCAGCTTCCAGCGGGCAATGGCCTTGTGATCGCCAGAGGCTAAAATATCAGGTGTTTCAAGGCCTTCCCAAGTGCGGGGCTTGGTATAATGCGGGTGTTCCAGAAGACCGTCTTCGAAGCTCTCCTCCGCATGGCTTTCGTCATGGCCCATAACACCGGGCAAAAGCCTTATGATGGAATCGAGCATGGTGAGGGCCGCTGGTTCGCCGCCTGAGAGTATAAAATCACCGATGGAGACTTCTTGTAGTTGGCGGTTTTCGATCACGCGCTCATCATAGCCTTCAAAGCGACCGCAGATGATCATGCAGCCTTCGCCCATGGCCAATTCGCGGGCGAAGCTTTGCGTGAAGGGCCTGCCACGGGGTGACATGAGCAAGCGCGGGCCTTTGTGCGAGGTTGCATCAATGGCGCGGGCTAAAATATCAGGTTTGAGCACCATGCCAGCGCCACCGCCAGCGGGGTGATCATCCACCGTCCGGTGGCGATCGGTGGTGTGGGCGCGAATGTCATGCGCCTCGTAAGACCATTTGCCATCGTTCAAGGCTTTACCCGCGAGAGAATGGCCGAGAGTGCCAGGGAACATATCTGGGAACAGAGTGAGGATGGTGGCTTTAAAACTCATAACACTCCTCGATTGTCATCCCGTCGAAAGACGGGACCCAGTGCAACGCGCACCGAGTCCAGATTTCTGGGTCCCGACTTTCGTCGGGATGACAGACTATTTTGGTTGAGCTTCATTTTCCAAATACCCATCCGGCAAGTTTACTACAACTTTCTCTTTCGAGGCTTCGACGATGAAAGTATTATTATAGGGGATCAGCACTGTATCACTGCGGTCCTCAATCTTCACATCGATTAAATCGCCTGCGCCGAAATTTTCAAATCCGATGATGGTGCCGAGTGGTGCGTCGCCATTGAAAATTGGTGCGCCAATGAGATCATGCAAATAGAGTTCATCTTTGGGCAATTGTGCACGGGTTATGAAAAGTTCTGTGCTTTTTAAAGTTTCGGCTTTGTTGCGATCAGCAATATTCTTCAGTGTACAGATGAAATCTTCAACTTGTAATTTAAGCTTGGTGATTTCGAAGGTCTCACCAGAATCTGAGACTAGCGGGCCGTAGGTGGCTATGGCCCGTGGATCAGCGGTGAAGCTTTTCAATTTCACTTCACCGCGAATTCCATGTGCACCAAGTATAACGCCAACGCGGATATTTTTCATATCTTCTCCCGCAATACTGCCCCTCTCCCCTTGCGGGAGAGGGTGCCCGAAGGGCGGGTGAGGGGTATGCTGGCAGCGGAACTCCACTTCAACCAACCCCTCATCCGGCGCAAGAGCGCCACCTTCTCCCGCAAGGTGAGAAGGGTAAGTTTAGGTCTTAAGCAGCAGGCGCTTCAACGGGAGCTGGAGCAGCGGCAGCTTCTGCGGCGGCTGCGGCAGCAGCTTCTACTGCAGCTTGAGCAGCAGCAACGGCAGCGGCTTCAGCGGCGGCTACTTTTGCTAAAGCAGCTTCAGCAGCTTTTTCACGCTCTAAGCGCTTCTTGCCGGGCAAAGCTTTTGTTGGGTTGTTGCGCACGGGGCGCTTGGCCACACCAATTGCATCAAGGAAGCGCAGAACACGGTCTGTCGGTTGGGCACCCTTTTTCATCCATTCGGTGGCTTTTGCGCCGTCGATCTTCACGCGGTCAACAGCGTCTTTAGCCAACATTGGATTGAAAGCACCGATCACGTCGATGAACTTACCATCACGAGGCGAAGTGGCAGCAGCAACAACGATGTGATAATAAGGGCGCTTCTTAGAGCCTGCACGAGCAAGGCGGATTTTAAGTGACATAGATAGTTCTCCTAAGTTTTAAGTTCTGAATTGAGTCTTATCCACTCTCTTTTGAAGAGCGCACGAGCTTTAACTATAACAACCGTTCTGGCTTTGGATGACTCAGCCATGTTGTTCGCGACTAAAACTGAATTGAGAGATTCAATAAGCTCACCGTTTTCAGCTTCTTCATCATTTAATTTCAACAAGATTGAACTGTAAGAACTGAGCCGATCTGCTTTTGCTTTTTCGCGTTGCTTGATCACTTCAACAGATTCACTTAGCAACCTCTGTGCCAAACTTGGGTCGTCTGCGCCCTTAGTTGCTGTTTTCAAATCATTGAGTTGGGTAAAAGTATTCAACATTATGGTGTCTTGCGAGAGTAGATCAGCAACGTCCTTCCGGAGCGATTCAATCCACTCTTTTCTAAAATCGGCAAGTCTATGTCGGCTTGTCAACTTGAGTGCCTTTTGGGCGACAATGTTGGACCATACGACGCCGATCAGAGCGAACGCCGCAGCTGCAAAGGCTACCCAGTCGCCAGTCTTCATATCTGCAAATAATGTACTCATTTCTTCTTCCCGAAACCGGGAAAACCTTTGAACGGCGAACCGCCAAGACCTGGCAGCCCTCCTAAACCCGGAAGCATCGGCTTTGCTTGTGGGGCGTTTAACAATTCTTGCATATCGGGTGGCAGCGCATTGGGGTCTAGGCCTGCGAGTTCGGCTTGCATCTTTTCCATTTCTGCTTCTGATGGAGCAGCCCCGCCACCCATCATTTTGCCCAACATGCCTTTGCCTTGGCCCATCTGCTTCATCATGCCGGCCATTTGCAGGTGCATTTTGAGAAGCTTGTTAATTTCTTCAACTTTGGTGCCAGAGCCAGCGGCCACGCGCTTTTTGCGTTTGCCATCCATAATTTTTGGATTGCGGCGTTCTTGCTTAGTCATCGAACTGATGATGGCGAGCTGATGATTGAAAACTTTTTTCTGAAGGTCCATGCCTTCCATTTGTTTTTTCACTTTGCCCATGCCGGGCAGCATGTTCATAATGCCGCCCATGCCGCCAAGCTTTTCAATCTGGCGCAGCTGATCTGCAAGGTCATTCAAGTCGAAAGCGCCTTTGCGCATCCGCTCAGCAATTTTCTTGGCTTTGTCGTGATCAATATCAAGGGCCGCGCGTTCAACCAGCGACACCACATCGCCCATGCCCAGAATGCGGCCAGCGATCCGGTCAGGATGGAAATCTTCGAGGCCATCAAGCTTTTCGCCCGTGCCCATCAGCTTGATGGGTTTACCCGTAACGGCACGCATGGAAAGGGCTGCACCGCCACGGCCATCACCATCAATGCGCGTCAGCACAATTCCGGTGATGCCGATTTTTTCGTCGAATGAGCGCGCAAGGTTTACAGCGTCTTGACCTGTAAGCGCATCGACGACAAGCAAGGTTTCTTTAGGCTTGCAAATATCACGAACGGCGGCAGCTTCGGCCAGCAATTCTTCATCGATGTGTAGGCGGCCCGCCGTATCCAGCAACACCACATCATAAGCACCTTTACGGGCTTCGCTCATGGCGCGCTTGGCGATTTGGATTGGCGTTTCGCCTTTCACAATCGGCAGGGTGTTGACGTTCACTTGGGTACCCAGAATAGCAAGCTGCTCTTGCGCAGCAGGCCTGCGCGTATCCAGCGACGCCATCAGAACTTTGCGTTTTTCACGCTCAGTGAGGCGCTTGGCGATTTTCGCTGTGGTGGTGGTTTTGCCGGAGCCTTGGAGACCCACCATCAAAATCGCCACAGGCGGCGAAGCGCGCAAGTTCAGCGCCGATTGATCAGAGCCTAAAACCTCCACCAAAGTGTCGTGAACAATTTTCACAACCATCTGGCCGGGCTTGATCGATTTTACAACATCAGCACCAACCGCGAGTGAGCGCACTTTTTCGGTGAAGGATTTAACAACTTCAAGCGCCACGTCAGCCTCAAGCAACGCCCGGCGCACTTCGCGCATGGCCGTATCGACATCAGCCTCCGACAACGCACCGCGGCCGGTGAGCTTGTCGAATATGCCAGACAGACGATCGCTTAAAGTTTCAAACATCGGTTCTCTTCGGTCGTTAAGTTATTAGCCTTCGCCCGCGCGCCTTCGCATGGGAGAAGGTGCCCGATAGGGCGGATGAGGGATCTTCGTCACGCAAAGAAAGAGCCCTCATCCGGCCGTTGGCCACCTTCTCCCATCCAAAGAAGGACGGGAGAAGGGTATAATTTCGTGTCCCGACACCACATCAAACGAAAAATCACCCGGGAGCGAAACTCGCTGCCGGATGTGGGCTTGGTGCCTCCCG
>JANPGD010000166.1:0-19127 GCA_031423845.1 Hyphomicrobiales bacterium
CCCAGCACTTGAATTTCAATGTGACGCGGGTTGACGATAAATTTTTCGATGAACACGCGGTCATCACCAAATGAATTCTTGGCTTCAGATGTGGCTCGCTCAAACCCTTCGCGCACTTCGGCACGCGAATGCGCAATGCGCATTCCTTTGCCCCCGCCCCCGGCAGAAGCCTTGATCATCACTGGATAGCCAATACCGTCGGAAATTCGCACCGCTTCTTCAACTGTTGCAATGACCCCCACATGCCCGGGCACAACAGAAACACCAGCAGCAACAGCCGCTCTCTTCGACGCTATCTTATCGCCCATAGCATCAATAGCATTGGGATTAGGACCAATGAATACAATCCCCTCCTCGGCACAGGCCCGCGCAAAGGCAGCTCGCTCGGATAGAAAACCATAGCCCGGATGCACAGCCTCTGCACCTGTGGCTTTGCAGGCTGCAATAATTTTCTCGATCATTAAATAAGATTGCGCAGCCGGTGCAGGGCCAATGTTCACCTTCTCATCAGCCATCTCCACGTGCAAACTACGCGCATCAGCATCTGAGTAAACCGCAACCGTAGCAACGCCCATGGCACGAGCGGTTTTTATAATGCGGCAAGCAATTTCGCCACGGTTGGCAATGAGTATTTTTTTAAACACGGTAGACAGCCTTATTTTCGTCTATCGTTAGCGGGAGTTGCAGTGCGGTCAAGGTCAATTCAGCTTACAGTCCTATCGCAGTATTGAGTTAACCTCCTGCTCCATTTCATCAATCAAAATGTTCAATCCAAGTTCAAACGTGCGCGCGTGGTGTTCGGAGCCAAAAAATCGACCAACCGCCATTATAGCTGGAAACAAAACTTGCGCGTCTTCCATAGGAACGGGATCAGCTGAAGATGGCCCTTTGACATAACCTATTGTCTCGTCCAAGCACGCCCCCACCAAATAATATCCAAAGACCCGAAAATGCCGGGCTCGTCTTTCAACTTCCAACCCGGAAGCTGCAAAGACTTCCAGTATTCCATTCAGTATTGTGAGGCCCGATCGGGAGTTCATGCGATATACCGCAATGAAAGGAAAAAATCCGGGGTGCCGAAGAGCCATTGCCCGGTATTCCATTCCTAAGAGTTTCAATCTCTTGGGCCATGGCAATGACGCATCTGGCCACTTCAATTCTGAGATACAGATATCCACCATCGCATCAAGTAAATGCGCCTTGCTTGGAAAATAATGATAAAGGCTCATCGCTTCGCATGACAGAGTTTTACCAACGCTGCGAAAACTCAAAGCATCGAGGCCCTTCGCATCGGCAAGCGCTAGAGCCGCAGCTGCAACGCGCGAGGCACTGAGCTGCGGCTTCTTCAATTTTATATTAGACTCTCGAATCATGGACCATCTTTGCCCATCAAGTTGCGAGCCTGCAACTGACCAACCAATATTATTGCCCGCCCATCTCCTTTTTGAATTGGTCAAAATCAACCTGCAAACCATTGAGCAAGGTGCTGGTGTTGCGGGTGAGGCCAGCCATAGCCACAGCTTCTCCGATTTCGGCTTCACTGGCCCCCAATTGCTTTGCAGTCTGTGTATCGGACCAAATACAATATGTGCACGGAATTTGTGATGCCACCGCCAGAGATATTAGCGCTTTAACTTTGGGGTTCAGTGCCGTTTTGTTGGACAGCACAAGGTCTTTCTCTTCCTGCCAAAACCCAGCCAATGCCGCATCCGGCACTTGTTTCACAAATGTAGGCAGACCTCCAAAGGTCTTTTGCACATCATCATAAATAGTTTTGCGTTGATCACTGATGTCACCCGCCTTACTTGTTGTTCCACCAATCACGAGACCAAAGCCAATCAACGCAACCCAACCTAAACTTTTAATTGATTTCAACATTTCATTCTCCTGTTATTGCCTTACGGCGTAAGGTTAGTGTCAACATTAACCTTACAGTGTAAGTTTTCAAGTCAAATTTCGATAAATCTCACCATTCGAGTTCACACTTCTGTGATCAGTAGTGCTGTGAGATTGAAGGTCACTGTGCAAAAAAACCTCTGCAGAAAAATTGGCACACATTAAAACAAAATGATAAGCAGGGTGATGGACACCCTCACTCTCTTCGGCTTGTTTGCCGTTTCAATGATGCTGGTTACCTACACGTTGGAAAAGCGCAGCCCTTGGATGGTGTTTCTGTTCGCTGTCGCCTGCGCGTTCGGCTCTGCCTATGGCTTTCTTCAGGGGGCTTGGCCCTTTGGCGTGGTGGAGGCCATTTGGGCGGCCATTGCGTTAAAACGTTGGAATGAACGCCGTCCAATTTAATTAAGCTCGCGTTTGGCCTCATCAGGCAAAGGGCCATAGCCGTTTTCTTTCAAAAAACCGGCCAACGATCTCGGAAACGGGATCGACTTCAACTGATCTGCCGGACAATCATCAACTGACTTTTCCACCATGCATTCTTGACGATCAAAACCCGAATTCTTGTCGTAACTTTGCATCGCCGTTGACCAAGCATCGGCACCTTCACCCAAACGAATTTTACTAGCCACCCATGCCGCGAGAAAGCCATTCGACTTCCAAAGATCGGGGTTAACCTTCGCTTGAAATTCATGGCCAGCCAAATCTTGCAATAGGCGCGAGCGCATTGGAGCTTCCTCGCTTACATCTTCAACATTGCCTTCGCGCAATTTCGAAATGCGCAAAGGAGCAAATGAACCTGCGTAGGAATCAAAGGTATAGAGAAACACATTATCGACACTCAGCAATTCTTTGCCACCATCGCCATCCACGTCCTCATACCAA
This sequence comes from Hyphomicrobiales bacterium, assembly GCA_031423845.1. Taxonomy (GTDB): domain Bacteria; phylum Pseudomonadota; class Alphaproteobacteria; order Rhizobiales; family Aestuariivirgaceae; genus Aestuariivirga. Next base: position 2,782 of record JANPGD010000166.1, read on the forward strand.
TAGCCACCGCCATCCAGCTTCCCCAAATCATTAAGGGCCCAACCTTCCGCACCATTTTGTTTGGTAATCACCCATGTGTTTGTGCAGCAATGGGCACCACCCGAAAAGCGTGTAAACACGACTTGTGGTATTTTCGAATTTCCATCGAGTTGGATCAAAGCCGCTTGCGATCCCAAATCTGCATACTCGCCTTCTTTTCCAACATCGAACGAAAATTGAGGGCCACTAGACTGCCCACCTGACACCACTGAGGAATATTGATCATCGCCAATTTTTTCCAACTTGGCTGTCACACTAAAATCCCCCGACGAAAGTTGGACGGGTTTGTCTTTTTCATAGTCGCTCATAATGCTAGAAAGTGGAGGGGCCGACCACACAGTTTCAAGGTAACGGGCTCCGTTAGATAGCAACGCATCTTTGGGCAGTTGCGAAAGATTTTCATTTTTTCTTTTTAGATACTCAACACTTTTTACCGCATAAGGGCCGAGCACAATTCCAAAATAGCCACTCTCGGAGGAAACGACACGCGATCCTTCCCCACCCAAGGTGCGGGCAATGCCAATAGCATCGTTTAAATTCTTCGTTGATGCGACGGCCAACCACCGCTTATGGCCCGACAACTTTAAGTTTTCAGCACAGGCGACGTTCACGCAGAATGTCACTGAGCCCAACAGAAGGCCCAAAAATAGTTTGTTCATAACTCACCTCGATTAAGGCACGTTAGCGTCCAAATTAGGCGGCTCAAGGGCAGCTCTGCGCTATCCCATGGAATATTTGCACACATTCAGCATTCCAGCTAAAGCGGGGCCATGAACGCTCATGTCCCTAAAGTTGGTCTCGTGCAGTTAGGCTGCCCGAAGAACCTTGTCGATTCCGAACGCATCCTCACGCAGCTGCGCGCCGAAGGTTATAAAATCGCCCCCGGCTATGATGATGCCGATGTGGTGATTGTAAACACCTGCGGTTTCCTCGATTCGGCCAAGGCCGAAAGTCTGGCTGCCATTGGCGAAGCGATGGAAAAGAATGGCCGCGTGATTGTCACGGGCTGTTACGGCATTGAAGCCGACACCATTCGCCAGTCCCACCCCAATGTTCTCGCCGTTACCGGCCCACATCAGTATGAACAAGTGGTGGCCGCAGTCCATGAAGCCCTGCCACCGAAACACGATCCGCGTTATGATTTGGTGCCACCACAAGGCCTGCACCTCACGCCGCGTCATTATTCCTATTTGAAAATCTCCGAAGGCTGCAACAACCGCTGCACATTCTGCATCATTCCATCAATCCGTGGTGATCTCGTATCACGGCCGATGGCGGCTGTTTTATATGAAGCTGAGCGCTTGGTAAAAGCGGGCGTGAAAGAGCTACTGGTGATTTCGCAAGATACCAGCGCTTATGGCATGGACATTAAATATGCCGAGTCAAAATATAAAGGCCGCGAAGTTCGTGCTAAATTTTATGACATGGCTAAGGAACTGGGCGACCTCGGTGCTTGGGTGAGGATGCACTATGTTTACCCCTACCCGCATGTGGATGATGTGATTCCATTAATGGCCGAAGGCAAAATCCTTCCCTATCTCGATATACCTTTCCAACACGCCTCGCCCACAGTTCTGAAATCGATGCGCCGCCCTGCAAACCAAGAAAAAGTTCTGGACCGCCTCGCCAAGTGGCGTTCGATCTGTCCAGACATTGCTGTGCGCTCTACCTTCATCGTGGGCTTTCCCGGCGAGACCGACGCTGATTTTGAATTTCTTTTAGACTGGATGAAAGAAGCCAAACTCGAACGCGTGGGCTGCTTTAAATATGAGCCTGTGTCTGGCGCAAAAGCCAATGATCTCGGTCTGCCGCAAGTGCCTGATGAAGTGAAAGCCGAGCGCTACGCCAGATTTATGGAAACTCAACAGGTGATTTCTGAAGCCGCATTACAAGCCAAAGTGGGCCGTGTGATTGATGTACTGGTTGATGAGATCGACGATGAGAATGACGAAGCCATCGCCCGAAGCCCCTGGGACGCCCCAGAAATTGATGGCAACGTCTTCATCCCCGGCGGCACCGATTTAAAGCAAGGTGACATGGTCAAAGTGAAGATTGTTGAAGCCGAGGAATATGATTTGGTGGGTGAGCGGGTTTAAGGTGCTTCGAGGCGCGTTCCGCGCACCTCAGCATGAGGTTTGTTTTAACCCTCACCCAGAGGTGCCCACGAAGTGGGCCTCGAAGGGCGCTCACAACGGAATGTTATCGTGTTTCTTCCACGGGTTTTCTAACTGCTTACCCTTCAGCATATCCAGTGCCCGCGCCACCCTGCGACGTGTTGAATGCGGCATGATCACATCGTCCAAGAATCCACGCTCAGCGGCAACGAATGGATTGGCAAAGCGGGCCTCATAATCTTTCACGCGAGCCGCTATTTTATCTTTGTCATCAAGCTCTGCACGATAGATAATTTCCACTGCACCCTTTGCGCCCATCACGGCAATCTCCGCCGTGGGCCAAGCGTAGTTCAAATCGCCTCGCAAATGTTTGGACGCCATAACAACATAAGCCCCACCATAAGCTTTACGCGTGATGATAGTGATTTTTGGTACTGTGGCTTCAGCATAAGCGAACAATAATTTCGCACCATGCTTGATTAGGCCGCCGTATTCCTGCGCGGTGCCTGGTAAAAATCCGGGTACGTCAACGAAAGAAATAATTGGAATACCAAAGCAATCGCAAAACCGCACAAACCGCGCCCCTTTTCGTGCTGCATCAGAATCCAACACACCCGCTAACATCATCGGTTGGTTGGCCACAAGGCCCACTGTTCTTCCCTTAATCCGCGCCAAACCTGTGATGATATTTTTGGCATGAGCTTCTTGAATTTCAAAAAAATCGCCATCATCAACTGTTTTTTGAATCAGCTCATGCATATCATAAGGTTGATTAGGATTAGCAGGGATCAGCGTATCCAGTGACATATCGTGGCGCTCGGCATCATCCGTGTACGGGATTTCCGGAATAGGCGAAGTATTGGATGACGGGAGAAAATCAATCAAACGCCGCATTTGCAACAGGGCTTCCACGTCATTGTCAAAAGCCTTATCGGCAATGGAGGATCGCGTAGTATGAACTGATGCCCCGCCCAGTTCCTCAGCCGTAACAGTTTCATTAGTTACCGTCTTGACAACGTCCGGGCCTGTCACAAACATGTAACTCGTGTCGCGCACCATAAAAATAAAATCAGTCATCGCAGGCGAATATACATCGCCACCTGCGCACGGCCCCATGATCACAGAGATTTGGGGGATGACGCCTGAAGCCAACACGTTGCGCTGAAACACCTCGCCATAACCACCCAGCGCATCAACACCTTCTTGAATGCGCGCCCCGCCCGCATCATAAAGACCGATGATCGGCGCCCGGTTGCGCAAGGCCATGTCTTGAAGCTTGGTAATTTTGCGCGAATGCGTTTCCGAAAGTGAGCCACCAAACACGGTGAAGTCTTTGGCGAATACATAGACCACACGACCATTCACGGTGCCCCAGCCTGTGACCACGCCATCGCCAGGAATTTTGGTTTTTTCCATGCCGAAATCAGAACTGCGATGTTCCACAAACATGTCGAACTCTTCAAAAGAATTCGCATCCATGAGAAGTTCAATACGTTCCCGCGCGGTCAACTTGCCACGCGCATGTTGAGCGTCCACACGCTTTTTTCCGCCCCCAGCGCGAGCCTCTGCGCGGCGGCGTTCTAAACTTGTCAGAATCTCTTGCATGGACCAGCTCCCGTTGGGAGCAGGTTAGGGAGCTATTGGAAAATGGTCAAACAGGCTTATTGGGCAGCCTTAATCACGCTATCAATCTTCGGAACTGCTGTGCCACAAAAACCTGCATTATCGGCTTTGGCTGCAGCTTCTGTCTCGCTCCAAAGGGCGTCCAAGTCATCTTGGGAGAGCCCACTTTTTTGTTCAGCACGTTGCACGGCATCGCCCAGCAAGCTGGATTTGCTGCTATCAAGCTTCGGCTCGCACACTTTGCCAGCCACGCCCGCTGCATAAGCATTCACTAATTCTGCAGGTGCGGCATGGGCCATCACTGCACCCAAAGTGAGGGCCGAAGCAAACAGTACGGAAAGGATAAGGCGAGATGTCATGGTATTCCCCGATAAGTTGATGGGCAGTATATCGCCGAGAATCGTGACAGGTTAAGGGCGCGATTGTGGCAAAACGAATTAAAGCTTGAGAAGGTTAAGAAAGTGCATGCTTCCATCAAAATCGATGCGACGAAAAGCGCGGCGCGCCTGTGCTTCATCGTCTTGGCCCCATGTTGAGATCTGAAAATCTTCTTCCACATGAGCCGCCTGCCAGCCTAATTCTGGAGAAATGGCCTCAGCTGTGAGCATCAAGCCCAAGAGCGCTGATCCCGTCAGCGTCGTCAAGTTATGCGCCACTGTCAGTTCAAAATTTGAAAGCGTGGCAACATATGCCTCAATCTTGGCGATGGTGGCGTTGTCCTGCTTCTGGTGGATAATGCCAGCGACGAATGTCACCTTTGAGTCCATCATGGCCGTAGCCCAAGCAACAATGGGATCCCAAGCAATGGCTTGAAGCTCAACAAGATTTGTCGGGGTTTCGGCTCGGTAACACACCATATCGCTGCCCGCGAATTCCACCACCTGACCCGCCACAAACTTGCGCTCGGCTCCTGCACGATCAATGGCCGTGTTGGCGAGCTTAGTAAGTGGCATGGCGGCGGGGTTGATAGACCCCACTTGGCTATTCCACTCCGCAGCGATAGCGTCAGCTAAAGCGCGAGACGGCAAATTGAGTTTGGCCTTCATCGGCGTTTTTACGGTCCGACCATCCAAGGCGATGCCAAGCTCATCCGTCACCGTTGCCAGCTTGTAAAACTTCTTTGGCAAGGGCCGTACAATGCGGTCACGCGACAGCCGTTCCCAACGTTCATCCTCGGTTTCAGTCATCAAATCGTTCCGCGTCAAATCCAAGCTGCTTAAAAGTATCAATCATGTGTTCTGGCAAAGGTGCCGTTATATCGACGATGCCTTCACGCGGATGAGGAAACACCACACGTCGTGCATGAAGGTGAAGTTTGTTTATGATCCCTGCTGGCAATTCCAAATCACCATTATATTTATTGTCCCCAAAAATCGGCGTGCCGATATGAGCTGTATGCGCCCGCAACTGATGCTGCCTGCCAGTTAAAGGTTTCAACGACAGCCAAGCGGCGCGTGCCTCAAACTTGCCCAGTACGGCATATTGCGTGACCGCCGATTGCTCGTCTTCTTCCTCTCCGGCTTTGGAAGCCCGCATTCGGTCGCCATCTTCACTTCGGGCTTTAATTAAAGCCACATCAATGCGCCCTTGTGCTGGGGTTGGAATGCCTTTCACAACTGCCCAATATGTCTTTTTCACAACCCGCGTGGCGAAGAGTTTTCCCAAAGCCGCCGCCACAGCGCGGCGTTTAGCAATAACGATGACGCCGGACGTATCTCTGTCAAGACGATGAACCAACAAGGGCCGTTCGCCCAATTCTTTGCCAAGCCCCATCAACAAGCCATCTAAATGCGCGTGGGTTTTGGTGCCGCCCTGCACAGCAAATCCGGCAGGTTTGTTTAAAACAAAAATGTCATTATCTTCGTGGATCACCATGTTGGTGAAAAACTGGCGCTCATAGGGCGTGAGCGGGAGTACGTCTTCTTTAGGTGTATCGGCGGGACGCTTATCAAAAGCCAATGGTGGCACACGAATATCCTGGCCTTTGGTCAGCCGCGCATTGGTTTTCACCCGCCCTGCTCCAACTCGAACCTGTCCAGTGCGCGTGAGCTTATTCAAATACGCAAATGTGACTTGCGGGAAATGCACTTTGAACCAACGGTCCAACCGCATTCCATCTTCCTCATCGGAAACTTCGTAACGTTTAACTTCAGCAGCCATCAGCCAAACGCCTTAAAACCAATGATTACGGCGACAATTGAAAGCACCACAGAGGCAGCAGCATAACCAACTGCCAATGGCATTTCTCCGCGTTGCATCAACCCGAAGAAATCCAATGAAAATGCCGAGAACGTGGTGAAGCCGCCCAATAGTCCTGTGGTCAGAAATAATCGCAGATTTTCATCATCCGGCATTTTAGATCGTAAAAAACCAGTGATCACACCCATGGCAAAACAACCAACCACATTCACAATAAGCGTGGCCCAAGGAAATCCACCACCCAACAATCGGGCCGCTGAAATGTTGATGCCATAACGCGTCGTTGAGCCAATCGCTCCGCCCAATGCCACCCAGATAAATTGCATTATAACCAACCTTTACGCCGGAAATAATAGATCGGTAAAACAGCAGACAAAATCATCAGCCCTACAGCTAGCGGATAGCCATAAACCCATTCGAGTTCAGGCATAGCTTTGAAATTCATGCCGTATAATGATGCAACTAAAGTCGGTGGCAAAAACACAACAGATGCAATCGAGAAAATCTTGATGATGCCATTCTGCTCAATCGAGATCATACCCAACACAGCATCCAGCAGGAAGCTAATCTTGCCATTCAAGAACCCAGCATATTCTGAAAGCGAAACAATATCGCGCTGCACAACTTTTATGCGCGCCTTATTCTCGCGAACTTCCTTTGTAACTTTCATCTGGTCGATCACAGCTTGCATGTATGCGGCCATACGCCCGAGCGACACCAGACTTTCACGCATCTTCGATGTGAAGTCGCCTTCTTCACCAACTTTGCCCAAAAGCAATTCTAAATTTTTGGGTTTCTTACGGCGCATAGTTTTTTGTGGGCGCAGGAATGACGTGTCGAACACCTGCTTTGATGTATCATCCACAATGGCACTCACCCGCTCCAAATGATCAGCACCACGATCAACCACAGCTTCCACCAAACTGATCAATACCCCCCAGCCTGACATGGCTGTGGTTTGCGGTTTCATGGCTTGCTTTACATAAACTGGAAATGCCTGCGGATGATGATAACGGATCGTCACCAACTGCGAGCCTTTGATAATAAACGTCACGGGAGACGATTCTGGCCTGTCTTCATCACCACGCCGAATAAGGTTGGCGGTCATAAAGGCCGCACCATCTTCTTGGTACAGGCGTGAAGACGCTTCGATTTCGGCTAACTCTCCACGGGTTGGAATATCGATGTTCAATGCTGCCTCGACAGCAGCTTCCTCATCATCCGTGGGCTCCACCAAATCAAGCCAAACAGCAGCATTCAAAGCTTTTGTGTCGGCCCCTTGCGGGTACGCGATCAAATGGTCTTTCTCGGTTCCATAAACAGTCAGCATAGTGCTTGCTTAGCCTTGCCATTTGCTACGGCGCAAGGGGTTAAATCAACGGCTCTTCTTTGCGGTTACTTCAATCTCAATCTTCATGCGTGGATCAGCCAGCCCGGCCACAAACATGGTGGCAGCGGGGCGCACATCACCCAGATATTTCTTAAACACCGGCCAACACAATTTGAAATCATCCGCATTTGGGAAGAGGTAATGCACCCGCACTGAATCGGCCAAACTGAACCCCGCTTGCACCATTGCCGCCTGAATGTTGCGAAAGGTCTGATCGGCTTGTTCGGCAACATCGTCCGATATTTTCATTGTTGCATAGTCAAACCCGGTGGTGCCGGACACAAACATCCAGTCCCCATCCACCACGGCCCGCGAATAACCAATCTCAGCTTCAAAACTTGAACCCGATGAAATCAGTTTTCTCATTTCGCATTTCCAAACATTTGATCACCACCCAAAATCGCCACTTGGTGAAGTGGCGTTGCCAATTTAATGCCACCTTTTTGCAAAGCATCCCACACTAAAAAATGCACATCTGATGTGAAGTTATTGGGGCCATCGTCAATACCATTCACCCAGAATTTCACCGCAAAATGGGCACCAAAATCACCAAATTTTTTCAGCTCACACGATACAGGTTCAGGCTCCTGCAACACTGTTTTGTGGCTGCTCACAGCTTTTTCGATCAGTTTCGGAACTTTATGCAAATCGGTTTCATAAGTTACCACAAATGGTACTTCATAACGTTGGCGCGGGTCAGCGTGAGTCCAGTTCACAAAGCGCGTGGTGATAAATCTCTCGTTGGGAACCATTATGTCTTTGCCATCAAATGTCGACAATGTTGACGAGCGCATATTGATGTCGCGCAAAATTCCGGTTCGACCATCTTCTAGCTCAATATAGTCACCCACTTTCAGCGAGCGTTCCAACAGAATAATAATGCCCGAAATGAAGTTTGACGCAATTTGCTGCAAGCCAAACCCAAGCCCCACGCCCAAAGCGCCGCCAAACACGGCCAACGTGGTAAGGTCCAGCCCCAGCACATTCATCAGCAAGAGGCCGACGACACAGAACACCAAAAGCTCGAGAGCTTTCGCAGCAATTTCGCGGGTTTGAATATCTACAGTGTGTTGGTCGCGGATGACCTTTTGGCCGGCATTGGAAGACATGCGCCCGATCACAAAAAATAGTCCGCCGAACATGGCCGTCTTGATAATAGCTAAGGCCGAAATACGAATATTGCCCGCTTGAAGGGCCGTACTATCCAACCAGCCGACCAGCTGTGGCATATAGCCAAACATATAAATCGCCGCGACGGGAAGCCCAATCCACCGCGCTGCGGCATTGGCAATGGGGTGCACAATGAAGCGCTTGATCACCGAATATAAGAGCGAAATCACTCCCGCTGTTCCCGCAAGGCGCACCAACCAAGATGAACTGACACCAGCGTCACAGCCTGCTGCTGCAACCATCAGAGCAACGACGACCAAGGCGGGACGCAACAAATCGCGGCAGGAATAAAGCAGCTTACGATACCTCAGCAGTCTCCCATCAACGGGTTCAGCCGAGAACAACGGAACTTTCGCCAGCACTTGTTTAGCGGCAATGCGACCAATGAGAACCGCCGCTGCAATAGCGATCACTTGCGCATAGAACTGGGGGCTAGTGAGCCAGCCAACCAAAATATCAAACAGGTGCAGCGCTTGGGCTTTCAGTGAGTCTAAATTCAACATTTAATGTTCCAATACTTTAGGGAAACCATCGCCCCATTCGAGTTTCTTCACCAGTTTGTAGTTCGCCTTATCGCGCGATGCAATCAAGGGGGTGCTTAGACCTTCGGCGCTGCAGAGCTTGAAGGTGGTTCCGATTTTAGTCGCCTTTGGCGGTGCAACGATACGCGCGCTCACGAGAGGGTATAAAACCCTCGAAACGGCAATCCAGCTAAACGACTCATCCTCAAATGGAACCTGCGCTCCTTTGGCGTGCATATGTTCCCGACTGCGGGCCAAGCGCTGGGTGAAATGGCACCAGTCTTTTCCAATCATCGGGCATGAGTTGGCATGGGTACATGGACCCAAAACATGAGCGCTTGCTGCCAATAAAGCAGCCCGCGCATTGCGAATGCGAGCGAAGCCACGCGGCGTGCCGGGTTCAATGATCACCAGAACCTGCTCGCACTGTTTCCAAAGTTTCAACGCCGCCTCGCCCGCTGCGCGTTCTTCCAATTCCGCGAACACATAAGCAGCAATGACGAGTTCGGCTTTGATGTCGGTATCACCGAGCTTTGCTTTGATAAACTTTGCCTGTTGCAACGTCGCAATTTCACTTTGAGCTGCCAATTCAGCTGCAAGCCCAACAAAGCGAGCGTCTGCTTCGATCAGCGCAATATCTTCAATGTCGGGCCATTGCGCCAAAGCGGCCCAACTGGCTGTGCCTGGCCCTGCCCCTATATCCAGCACAGACAGAGGATTAAACCCTTCGGCAATTGCCGCTACCTGCCCCAAAACCCGCCGCACCGCAGCATAAGTTGCAGGCATACGCGCTGTGAGATAAGCGCCGAGATCAATATGGGCTGAGCTTCGACCATGGCGGTAAACCTCGGTCAGCTTCTCAGCCTTCTCCCGCAACGTTCCTTCTTCTCGTGATTGCAACCAAGTGGCGATTGCACGGTCAATTGCACCGGGCCTCTCAGAATATGACAAGATGGTGATCCAACAAACCGTTGCTCCCAGGGCCGCGTAAAGACTAAGCTTCCCCCAAACTAACCGACTCGCAACAGAAAGACAGCAAAGATGTTCGTATCCTTTTTTCCAAAACCGAAAATGTTTTTTATTTCGGCAACACTTTGGTCATTGTTTGGAATTTTGCTTTGGAACTTGTCCGCCAAAAACTGGGGCGCGACAATTGGATTGCCGGACCCCGCTGCCGGCACGCCCTCTATTATAGGGGCGATGGCACTTGTCACAGCACCTCACATTTGGTTCGATATTTTCTTTGGCGTCATGGTTGCTATTTTCGCATTGGCATGGCGATCATACTCACCTCATCCTTGGTTCAGATGGTCGGTGCTCGGTTCTGCTCTCATTGTGTTTGTTACATATTTTCAAGTTCAAATTAGTGTCGCAATTAACGATTGGTATGGTCCTTATTTTGATATGATCCAAAAAGCCTTAGACCCAGCAACCAAAGGAACAATTCCTGAAAGTGACTTCTATTTGGGCATGGGCCAACTCATTGGCATTCTCGCAGTTTGGATTACCATAGCCATTCTCCTCAGCTTTTTTACAAGCCACTACACATTCCGTTGGCGCAAAGCGATGAACGAATATTACGTATTGCATTGGCAGAAATTGCGCTTGGTAGAAGGTGCCTCTCAACGTGTACAAGAGGACACTATGCGCTTTGCTAGGTTGGTCGAAGATTTAGGATCTTCTTTTGTAAGTTCGGTTATGACACTCATCGCCTTCTTGCCTGTGCTTTCAGTGCTTTCAAAGTCAGTAAAATCAATCCCCATCCTCGGCGAGATTCCTTATTCATTGGTGATCGTATCATTGGTATGGTCATTATTTGGCACCGGATTACTCGCGCTGATCGGTGTCAAATTGCCCGGTCTGGAGTTTAAAAACCAGCGCGTAGAAGCGGCCTACAGAAAAGAATTGGTTTACGGCGAAGACTCCACCAACAGAGCCGAGCCGCTTTCTCTGGCAGGGCTTTTTAGCAATGTCCAAAAAAACTACTTCACATTATTTTCGAACTACCTCTACTTCAATTTAGGTCGCTATCTTTATCTTCAAGCTGATGCTGTTGTATCGCTCGTGATTTTGGTCCCAACGATTGCAGCGGGTGCCGTGACGTTTGGCATTTTTCAACAAGTTAGAAACGCGATGAGCGAAGTGAAAGGCGCTATGCAATATCTCGTGCAATCTTGGCCTAGCATTATTGACCTTCTTTCAATTCACAAGCGCTTGCGCATTTTCGAATCTGCCATCCATGGCAATGCCGATATCGCTGCCGATGAAGCTTTTGGTGCTGTGGGTGAAGGGAATGGTGGGAGATGAGAGACTCGAACTCCCGACATCTTCGGTGTAAACGAAGCGCTCTACCAACTGAGCTAATCTCCCGACTGCCGTGGTGAATAGCTGCTGGTTTGCCAGAATGCAAGCAGGCTTTTTTAATTTTTTCGCACAACACAGGGTGCCCCGGCGGCTTGCAGTTTTGCACAAGTTGCACTTGCTTTGTCGGCTGATTTCTCGCCCAACATTACAAAAACCATCTTGCGTGTGCCTCGCGATAAGTTGCGTTTACGCAAAATGAGAGGGTCACGATTGGCGATAATTTGCGGAAAACGCAATTTCAATCGCTGAAACATTGAAACTGCACGGCCCTCGTTGAAGCCTGCCGCCAACAAGGCGCCCCAAGGTTGCCGCGCTGCCGAGCGCAAATGCGTGCCGGCCATAGTTCCTTTTCGCAAAGCAAGCGCAAGACAGTTCGCATTAAATGTCGCTTCTTTTCCGATACCAGGAACAGCAAAATTGGCCGCTTGCAACTTCCATTCCTCAACACTGCGCCCAGTAATAAAAATCACATAATCTCGTGTCTCTTCTGGCATGCCACCCTTACCTGCTTGCCAATTGATAACCCGCTGCTCGCCGGCATTATAGGCCGCCGCAGCCAGCCCTATATTGCCAAATTGATTTCGCAGATCCGATAGAAACGCCGCCGAGGCCTTAACGGCACTGATGGGTTCAAACGGATCCGCGAGCCCTCGCCGTTTTGCCGTTTCTGGCATAAATTGTGCAATACCTTGCGCGCCCGCATCGCTGACTACATTGGGGTCAAACAGACTCTCACGCCAAAGAAGCCGTGCGAAAAATGCAGAGTCGATGTTGTTCGCTATCGATACTTGCTCAGCCACCGCGCAGATTTTTGCGGCAAGATCGTTTCGATCAGGAGCAGCAGAAAATGCCGTCGTCTGCATTGCAAGCAAAGCTGTAAATGCCAGCCGAAGCCTACCCATCAACCAACATACCATCTGTCAACTTTACGACACGGCTCATCCGTTCAGCAAAATCAATGTTATGTGTGGCAATCAAAGCGCCAAGGCCTTCTTCGCTAATGAGACGCACAAACTCGGCATGAACCATGGCTCCGGTTGGAGGATCAAGATTGCCTGTTGGTTCATCGGCCAACAACAATAAGGGGCGATTAGCAATTGCTCGCGCAATGGCAACCCGCTGTTGTTCACCCCCCGAAAGTTCAGCGGGGCGATGATCTATGCGGTGGCTAAGCCCCATGCGGCCCAACAAATCTTTAGCGCGTTTTTCCGCTTCACGTTTCGAGGTGTTGGCAATGAGTTGCGGGATAACAACATTTTCTAACGCCGAAAATTCCGGCAGCAAATGATGGAACTGATAGACGAAACCAATACCAATGCGGCGAATGCGGGTGCGCGCTGCGTCATCCAAATCATTGCAGTTCTGCCCCGCGATAATCACATCACCATCCGTGGGTTTTTCCAGCAGTCCAGCAATATGGAGCAGAGACGATTTGCCTGCTCCTGATGGTCCAATGAGGCCCACAATTTCGCCTGGCACAATGGTGAGTGACAGATTTTTAAAAATCTCGAGCTTACTGTCACCATCACCATAAGTGCGGGCAATGCTGCGAAGTTCTAATGCGGGGTGCAAATTCATTCGTATCGCAAGGCCTCAACCGGGTCGAGCTTTGCGGCCTTCCATGAAGGATAAAGTGTGGCGAGATATGAAATCACCAAGGCCATCACCACAATCCAGAAAGTCTGGCTGTAGCTCACCTTTGCGGGCAATTGCGCCAGATAATAAAGTTCAGCATTAAACGGATCGACACCCGAGAACCATTGAATGGCATTGCGAATATTGTTGGCATTGGCGCAAACAATCAACCCCAAAATCAAACCGACTAAAGTGCCAAATGTTCCAATCGCTGCACCCGTGATAAAAAACACGCGCATGATTGAACCTTTGGTAGCCCCCATGGTGCGTAAAATCGCAATGTTGCTGCCTTTATCTTTCACCAGCATAAACAGCCCTGAAATGATGTTCAGCGCCGCCACCAAAACCACAAGCGAGACTACCATGATCACCACGTTGCGCTCCACGGCCAGTGCATTAAAAAACGCTACATTGCGGCTCTGCCATGTTTGCACAGTAAGATCAGGCCCAGCGGCATCGAGAAGTGCGGCAAGCTTTCCTTGCACGGCGTCAGGATCATCGACCATCACTTCAAGGCCCGTGGCACCACCATCGGTCGAGAAAAAATCTTGCGCTTCATTGATCGGCATATAGACAACACCGTCATCATAATCTGACATACCCATTTTGAAAATCGCCACCACAGTATAATCGCGAATGCGCGGGGTGTTGCCAATCACCGTGTCTGGCCCATTGGGTGCAATCAAAGTAATCGTGCTGCCAAGGCCCACTTGATGACGGCGTGACATGCCCTCACCAATAGCAATACCACCAGCCTTGTCAAAGCCTGCAAAGTTCGGCGTCTCATCCAATGTACCAGGCACAGCAATGGCCGTGTGCAAATCTTTATTGTTGAGACTGGGCAATTTAACGATGTCGCTTTCACTCACACCGCGCACTAAAGAGCCTGTCGCAGTTTTGAGAGAAGAGACCATGGCCTGCCCTTCAACCAATGACATCACCCGTGTGACACCCGCCACTTTGCTAATACGGTCCTGTACGGCCATGTAATCTTTGATTGGCTCTTGGTCCTGTCGGTAAACCGCTGCGTGACCAGAGAAGCCTAAAATCTTGTTGAGCAGTTCTTCGTGAAACCCATTGAACACCGACATCACAACAATCAGCGTGCCCACACCCAAAGCAATACCTAAGAATGAGAATAGCGAAATAACCGAAATAAATCCTTCCCGCCTGCGCGCCCGCAAATAGCGCAGCGCTAGCATCCATTCAAAACCAGCAAAGGGCCGAGTGTCGGGAAGGGTGTCATCCACTATGCAAAGCGCTCAACAATTTGGTCCAACGCCACATTCTCTCGCGCACCAGTTTTGCGATTTTTCACTTCAGCAATACCATCTTTCAAACCGCGCGGCCCGATGATCACCTGCCAAGGCAAACCAATCAAATCCATTGATGCGAACTTGGCACCTCCTGGTTGATTGCGATCATCGTAAAGCACCTCAACACCCTTGGCATCCAACGCTTTGTAAATCTTTTCGCAAGCGGCATCGGCTTCGGCATCACCCACTTTGAGATTGATGAGGCCCACATGAAATGGCGCGACAGATTCGGGCCAGATGATGCCGTCTTTATCGTGGCTGGCTTCAATTATGCCACCAACCAAACGCGAAACACCAATGCCATAAGAACCCGATTGAACGGTAATCTTCTTGCCATCCGGCCCCTGCACTTCGCAGCCCAATGGTTCAGAATATTTTGTACCAAAAAAGAATATATGACCCACTTCAATGCCGCGCCCGCTAAGGCGTTTGCCTTCAGGAACACGCTTTTCAAATTCAGCTTGATCATGTTTCTCATCGGTGGCCGCATATTTCGACGTGTATTCCGAAACCATCTTGGCCACGGCTTCCACGTTATCATAATCAATGTCGATGGTGGACCAATCCAGATCATGCAGAGCACCGTCAAAAAAAACACCGCTCTCACCCGTATCAGCCAGAACCAAAAACTCATGGCTATCGTCACCGCCAATAGGGCCTGTGTCAGCGCGCATAGGTACTGCTTTAATGCCAAGCCTAGCGAAGGTTTTAAGATAGCTGACAAACATTTTATTATAAGCGTGCTGGCCAGCTTCGCGCGTCACGTCAAAGGAATAAGCATCCTTCATCAAAAATTCACGACCCCGCATTACGCCAAAACGTGGGCGCACTTCGTCTCGGAATTTCCATTGGATGTGATAAAGATTGCGCGGCATATCTTTGTAAGACTGAATGCCTGAGCGAAAAATATCGGTGATCATTTCCTCATTGGTCGGCCCATAAAGCAAATCACGATCTTGCCGATCTTTTATGCGCAGCATTTCTTTGCCGTAATCATCATAGCGGCCAGACTTGCGCCAGAGATCAGCTGATTGCAGCGTTGGCATGAGAACTTCCAAAGCCCCTGCCCGGTTCTGCTCTTCGCGCACAATCTGCTCGATCTTTTTTAAAACCCGAAAGCCCATCGGCAACCAAGAGTAACTGCCAGCCGCCTCCTGGCGCACCATGCCAGTGCGCAGCATGAGTCGGTGCGAAGCGATCTCCGCTTCTTTGGGATCGTCGCGAAGAACGGGCATAAAATATTGCGAGAGGCGCATGAGAATCTTTAAGTCCTATTTGTTTTGGGCCCTTTTAAGGCTTTGTTTCGTTTAGGCAAGCGAGCCCAATTCGCCCAAAAAATAATTCCCTTGGCAAGGCTGAAAAATTGTGGCTAGTTTCAACCTAAGAACAAAGACCACGGAACACTTCATGTGCGCTCAGGTCTGGGGAGAGACAAAATTGAGTTGGCGCTTTCAAGCTGCCACCAATCCGAAGCCCGCAAGAGCTTGGGAGTTAACAAGAGAAACCCACAAATTGGCGGAACCTGAAAAGGTTCCGCCTTTTTCGTACTGATCAAAGCAGTCCGGACCCAATCCATGACATTAGCCCCACTCCTTAATGCTCCACTTGTAATTCAAATTCACACCGTTGCCGCAATCGCAGCGCTCCTCATCGGTATTAGCCAAATGACATTACGCAAAGGCACCATTCGCCATCATGTGGTGGGTTATGCTTGGTCGGCATTTATGATCATAGTCGCTATTTCGAGCCTGTTTGTTTATACAATCCGCTTGATTGGACCATTTAGTCCGATCCATATTTTATCTTTGCTGGTGCTTTGGACGGTGCCAAAGGCGATTCTCGAGGCCCGAAAGGGAAACATTGCTTATCATAAGCGTGGCATGACGATGATTTTTTGGTTGGCACTCATCGGCGCAGGCTTCTTCACCCTCATGCCTGGCCGCATTATGCATCAGGTGATTTTCGGTTCTTGAAG
>JANPGD010000167.1:0-14083 GCA_031423845.1 Hyphomicrobiales bacterium
CTTCTCAAAAAAGCCTCAGAGCAAAATTTTGTGATCATCGAAGATGATTATGAATTTGAAACCAATTATGTGAATGAGCCTTGCCCTGCTTTGAAATCACTCGATGATGATGGTCGCGTGATTTACATTGGGTCGCTTTCAAAAACTCTGTTTCCTGGTTTGCGTTTGGGTTTTATGGTGGCACCCAAAGCATTGATCGCTGAAGCACGGGCGCTTCGTCGTTTGATGGTGCGCCACCCACCCAATAATAATCAACGCACTGCTGCATTATTTTTGTCGCTTGGTCATCATGACACTTTGATCCGCCGCCTACACAAAGCCTATCGCACCCGCTGGGAGGTGATGGGCAAAGCCTTGGAAACTCATTTCCCCAGCTCATCGCGCATTCCATCATTTGGTGGCACCAGCTTTTGGGTCAAAGGTTCAAATGATTTGGATTGCGATAAATTAACGGTCGCCGCTGCCGAAAAGAGCATTTTAATAAATCCAGGTCGTGTCAATTTCGGCATCGATAATCCGCCGAAAAACTTTTTCCGTCTCGCTTTCTCGTCAATTGACGAAAAGAAAATTGAACCCGGCATTCGTTTATTAGCAGACGTCATAAAGAACCTGAAATGATCACCCGGGCTCAGAACAAGTTGAAAGCCATCGCCTTCATCACACTGGCCGTGGGATTTGCAACGTCGCAGGATGCCATTGTTAAATTTCTCTCTGGATCATTTCCAGCCTATGAAATTATGGCCTTCCGCGGCCTCATGGCCATTCCATTTTTATCAGTTTGGCAAGCACGCGGTGTCGGTTTCAAAGCCATGAAAACGCCGTTGTTTGGCCTCGTCATGGTGCGCTCCATTATTTTATGCTCGGCCTATTTCTCGTTTATTTTAGCCATCGCTGTTATGCCTTTGGCCAATGCTGTAGCGATTTATTTTACCATGCCATTTTTCATGGCTTCTATGGTGGGCAAGGGCCTTGGTGAAAAAGTGCCGCTCTACCGTTGGTTGGCAATTGCTGTCGGTTTCATCGGCGTGGTGATCACGCTGCGCCCCGGTGTTTCCACGTTTCAGCCGGCGTCGCTTCTCGCCCTTTATTCTGCCTTTGGATATGCGGTGGGTCAAATGATGTCTCGTCATATATCACAAACCGTTTCGCCCATTGTAATTTCGAACTGGCAGAATTTGTTTTACATAGCTGCAGCCATCGTCATTGGGGCTGTCGTCTATGGTACAGGCTATGCTGGCACGGATGCTATGCCGTCCCTCACTAAAATATTTCAATGGCCCGGCAATTCTGAAATCGGGATTTTGGTTTTGCTCGGCATATTCTCAGCCATCAGCGCCACATCGTTCATCAGCGCCTATCAAAATGCTGAAGCAAATTTCGTGGCACCGTTTGAATATACGGCCATGATCTGGGCGGTGTTGTTTGGTGTCTTTGTGTTCAATGATTTTCCAGATATTTATACTTGGATCGGCGCTGCAGTCGTCATCGGTGCTGGCTTATTTATGCTAGTCATGGACCATAGCCGAACCCGCAACCTGGCACCTGTGCCAAATTAACTCTGGGCTATGGTGCAAAGCTCAATCTCGGTTAAGGTGTGGCATGGTTCAACCGCAAATCAACACCTCACCCAAAAACTGGGACGAGATTAAAACCACCACATGTTACATGTGCGCCTGCCGTTGCGGCATTAAAGTTCATCTAAAAGATGGCCGCGTCATCTACATTGATGGCAACCGAGATCACCCGGTGAACAAAGGTATTATTTGCGGCAAGGGTGCGGCTGGCATCAAGCAACATTATTCGCCAGCGCGATTGTCAAAACCGTTGATCCGTGTCGGTGAGCGCGGCTCCGGTGAGTTTCGCGAGATCGAATGGGAAGAAGCTTTGCGCACCGCCACACTGTGGCTTTCGGAAACACGCAACACTAATCCAGCAAAACTCGCATTCTTCACCGGACGTGATCAAAGCCAAGGTCTCACCGGCTGGTGGGCCTCGCAATTCGGCACACCCAACTATGCTGCCCACGGCGGCTTTTGTTCGGTCAACATGGCGGCAGCGGGGCTCTATACTTACGGTGGTTCGTTCTGGGAATTTGGTGAGCCGGATTGGAAACACACGAAATATTTTTTGCTCTTTGGCGTGGCCGAAGACCATGCATCGAATCCAATAAAGGCGGGCCTTGGTAAACTCAAAGCCCGCGGAACAAAGATTGTTTCGATCAATCCGGTCAAGACAGGATATTCCGCAATTGCTGATGAGTGGATTGGAATTCGTCCGGGTACGGACGGTTTGTTTGTGTCAGCCCTCATCCATGAATTGCTCCACGCTCAAAAGATTGATGGCGATTATTTAGCGCGCTACACTAATTCTTCTTGGCTGGTGATCGAAAACAAGGGTGGCCCCGATGATGGCCTCATCGCCCGCAATGCCGCTGGCAATCCGTTGGTATGGGATCATCACATCAATCGTGCCGTAGTTGCCAACACTTCAGACGCCACACCAAAACTGATGGGCCGCTTCACTCTGGATGATGGCCGCAAAGTTGTGACATCTTTCACGTTGATCGCGGAGCGTTTCACTGCCGATGAATATTCGCCAGATGGAGTGGCAGAGCGTTGTGGAGTGCCAGCCGAAACCATCCGCCGCATTGCCTCTGAACTCGCCCACACCGCATTTGAAGACACTGTAGAGCTTGATATTCCGTGGACGGATTATCAAGGCCGCCGACATCTTAAAACGATTGGCCGCCCTGTAGCCATGCATGCCATGCGCGGAATTTCCGCACATGCCAATGGCTTCCACACGTGCCGCACCATTCATATTTTGCAGATTATCCTCGGCACCATCGATGTGCCAGGTGGCTCGCGTTATAAGCCGCCGTTTCCAAAATCCATTCCACCCAATGTGAAGCCCGCTGGCAAAGTAGGGCAGGTGAAACCCAACACGCCGCTGCCCGGCCCGCCGCTCGGCTTCATCACCAGCCCCGAAGATCTGCTCGTCGATGAGCACGGCACCCCCCAGCGCATTGATAAGGCCTATTCATGGGATGCGCCGCTTTCCGCCCACGGCATGATGCATATGGTCATCAACAACGCCGCCAAAGGCGACCCCTATAATATCGACGTGCTGTTTATGTATATGGCCAATATGAGTTGGAACTCAGCCATGAATGTGTCTGATACGATTAATGCGCTTACGAGTAAGCGCTTAGATGGCGAATACGTCATCCCAAAAATTATCTACTCCGATGCCTATGCATCCGAGATGGTGCATTACGCTGATCTCATTTTACCAGACACCACCTATCTAGAGCGTTGGGATTGCATCTCAATGTTGGATCGTCCGATCTCCGAAGCCGATGGTCCGGCCGATTCAATCCGCCAGCCCGTTGTTGAACCAGACCGCGATGTGCGGGCTTTTCAAACGGTGTTGCTGGATCTGGGTGCACGTCTGGGCCTGCCCGGCATGACAACGACAGAAGGCAAGCCGCGTTACCCCGGTGGCTATCCCGATTACATTGTGAACCATGAGCGCGCACCCGGCCTTGGCCCCCTCGCAGGTTTCCGTGGCAAGGATGGCAAAGCGGCAGGGCGGGGTGCTGTGAACCCCAACCAGTTGCAATCCTATATCGACAACGGCTGCCACTGGTTTCAAGAGCTGCCCGATAACATGAAATATTATCGCCATGTGAATTGGGATTATTTGGATTGGGCCACGTTCTTTGGTTTCCTGCCGCGCCCCGAACCCATTATCCATCACGTCTATTCGGAAACGCTACAAAAATTCCGCCTGTCAGCCCGCGGCCATGGCAAGGTGCAGCCACCCGATCAACACAAACAGCGCATCGAAACCTATTTTGATCCCATTCCATTTTGGTATGCGCCATTTGAAGGCAGCATGATTGATGATGCTGAATTCCCCATGCATGCCATTACACAAAGACCCATGGCCATGTATCACTCTTGGGGTTCGCAAAATTCTTGGCTGCGGCAAATTCTGGGCCGCAACTGGCTGTACATTCACAAGAACCGCGCCGCCAAACTCAGCATTGCCGAAGGTGATTGGGTGGATGTAATTTCGCACCATGGCCGCATTAAAGGTCAGGCCAAATTATTGGATGGCCAGAATGAAGATACAGTCTGGACCTGGAACGCAATTGGCAAACGCAGTGGCGCTTGGGGTCTTTCACCTGATGCACCAGAGTCCAAAAAGGGATTCCTGCTCAACCACTTAATCAGCGATCTTCTACCGGAACGCGAAGGCGGATATCGCTATTCAAACAGCGATCCGATCACAGGTCAGGCGGCTTGGTATGATTTACGGGTGCGCGTTGAAAAAGCCGCTGATCAGAATCCGGAATCTGCACCGCAGTTCAAGAGTTTGAAAAAATTGAAGAGGGCGAAATGAGTTTGATAACCCCTTTCTTTTCTTCTCCCTCTTCGCGAAGCGGGGAGGGTGGATCGCGTAGCGAGACGGGTGGGGAACTCGGTATTCAAAATTGGGATCACAGCTCCCCATCCGTCACGCCCCAAGAGGCGCGCCACCTTCCCCACTTTGTGGAGAAGGATAAGAAAGGGTGCTCAAAATGACCAGCCTCCCTCTCTCCACCACTAAAAAACTAGGCCTTGTCATTGACCTCGACACCTGCGTGGGCTGCCAAGCTTGCGCCACGTCTTGCAAAGAATGGAACGCGCAGGGTGACTCAGGCCCGCTCACTGACACTGATCCTTACGGTGCCGATCCATCCGGCCCATGGTTCAACCGTATTCATGGTTATGAGGTGAAAGAGCAGGGCAGGGACGACAGTCGCATCGTGAACTTCCCGCGCTCTTGCCTGCATTGCGAGGAACCAGCTTGCGTCACAGTTTGCCCAACGGGCGCATCCTACAAACGCGCCGAAGACGGCATTGTGTTGATAAATCCAGACACCTGCATTGGCTGCAAACTCTGCTCGTGGGCTTGCCCCTATGGTGCACGCGAATATGATTACACCCAAGGCGTGATGAAAAAATGCACGCTCTGTGTGGACCGCATCTATAACACAAACTTAGAACCCGAAGACCAAGTGCCGGCTTGCGTGAAAGCCTGCCCCACAGGAGCGCGTCACTTTGGTGATCTCGGAGATGAAACATCTGCGGTTTCGCAACTGGTCAAAGAACGTGGTGGTTACGATCTATTGCCAGACATGGGTTACAAGCCGACCAATAAATATCTGCCACCCCGTGCAAGGCGCGAAACCAAACAAACCCATATCGAGGCTCTACCAAAATCCAATGGCTCACCCATGGAAAAATTATTCCTCTGGGCGGATAAATTGTTGAGCAAAGGAAATGCATCGGTTGCTAGCGGCGATGATAATTCTGGAAAGTTAGAAGGATGATGATCATTGTAAGTTGTCATCCCGACGAAAGTCGGGACCCAGACATTCAACAAGCGCCGAGCGCGGATTTCTGGGTCCCGACTTTCGTCGGGATGACAGATGAGCGGGGATACGAGTCATGAACCCCGCATATTCCGTCATCCTCTTCACCACGGCCTCTGGCGCTGGCTATGGTTTGCTTGCATTGTTGGGCGCAGTGGGTGCAGCCCATGGCCGCGCTTCTACGCTTGGTTTTGCAACAACCACATTGTTCATCGCCTTGTCGCTCATCACGATTGGCCTTCTCTCATCCATGCTGCATTTGGGCCGCCCGGAACGGGCTTGGCGCGCTTTCTCGCAATGGCGTTCCTCGTGGCTTTCCCGCGAAGGCATTGCGGCGATCGTGACTTATCCCATCGCGCTTGCATTTGGCACATTCTGGTCTGGTCTCATTGATGCCCCTAAACTTATTGCACCTTTGGGATACATCACGGCCATCACGTGTCTGATCACAGTTTTCTGCACGGCGCAAATTTATGCCTCACTGAAAACCATTCGCGCTTGGAACCAAAAATCCGTGCCAATGATCTATATTGTTTTTGCAGGCGCAACGGGGGCTGTGCTGCTCTCTGCGATCTCAACCTACTTTCAAAGATTTGCGACGCCACAATATTTGATTGCCGCATTCTTCCTTGCATGGGCTTTTGGTGCAAAAATCTATTACTGGAACAAGATTGATAATGCGCCGCGCACTCATACCATAAGCGCTGCAACAGGTTTGGGCGAGGGTGTGCGTCAATGGGAAATGCCGCATACTTCAACTAATTTCATTATGAAAGAAATGGGCTATGTGGTGGCTAGGCGGCATGCTCAAAGATTGCGTATCATGTGTCTAGCCCTGATCGCGTTCGCTTTTGTATTGATGTTGGATTGCATTTATGCGCCATGGCTCAGCTATTTATCTGCGCCAATCATTTTACTTGCCGCATGGGTGGAGCGTTGGTTATTCTTCGCCGAAGCCGAACATGTGGTCGGGCTATTTTACGGCAAACAAAATGCTTAGGGGCAATTATGGGCAAGGGCAGATTAGAGGCATTCAGTGATGGCGTGATCGCCATCATCATCACCATCATGGTGTTGGAATTGAAGGTTCCACACGGCGCAGAACTTACTGATCTCAAGGAACTCGGCCCTGTGTTCCTCAGTTATATATTGAGTTTCACCTATGTTGGAATCTATTGGAACAACCATCATCACTTCTTTCACGTCGTTAAAAAAGTGAGTGGCAGCATTTTATGGGCCAATATGTTTTTGCTCTTCTGGCTTTCGCTCATGCCCTTCACAACTGGCTGGATGGGTGAAAACCATTTTGCCACTTGGCCCGTGGTGATTTACGGATTCAATCTTTTGATGTGTGCAATCGCTTATACGATTATGTCGTTCGCGGTAGTGAAGTCAGGGGGCAATGAGGACATTCTTAATGCAATGGGCAATGACAAGAAAGGTAAACTCTCCCTCGCATTTTATGTGTTGGGAATTGCCTTAGCTTTTTATTATCCATGGGTGTCCGGCGCATTGTTCGTGGCAGTCGCTTTAATGTGGTTCATCCCAGATCGCCGCATGGAAAAAATGTTCACTTGAGCATTTGTAATTCATTCACACATCAAGCGTACACTCTCAATTCTAATACGCGTTAAGTTTATTCGGAGCAGTTGATGACTGATTATATCGGCATAACCGCTCCGGGGCCCGCTTGACCCCTTAGTTTCCTCTTGCGGGTTCCGGATTGCGGAATTGGAGGAACCATGTCTGTATTCAAATATAGTGTTATTTTTGCTAGCTTACTTTCATTGAGCACACCCGCTTGGACAGCCCCCGTCTGTTCAAGCCATGACTCATTGGTGAAGCTGCTTGGCAACAGGTACAAGGAAGCGCTTTCACAATATGGCATTTCTGGTCATACTAATCTTGTCGAAATTTTTGTGTCAAAGGCAGGCACCTTCACAATTTTGGCAACGCGTGCTGATGGCATAAGTTGTATTATTGCCACTGGCGATAGTTGGGAAGACCAGATGAAGAATTTGACTTCGCTCTAAACCGATTGAAAATCGAGCTGATTGATGCGTTCGCGATAGGAAATAAATACCGCGCAGGCCACGAGTATGGCCACCCCCACAAACGTCCAGCCGTCTGGAAAATCGCCGAAGAAGTACCAGCCAGCCAAAACCGCGTTGATCATTTCGGTGTAGCCCAAGGGGGCCAGCAACGAAGCCTCAGCATATTGCATGGCTTTGATTGTGAGGTAGTTGCCGAGTGTGCCAATGGCGGCGAGCAACACGAACATTTCCATCTGATGCAATGTTGGTGTTTTCCAAAAAAATAAAACCACGATACTGGCAAATGCTGCGCCAAACAGGCTGGTGTAAAACGTATTCGCCAAGGCGCTGCTGCCACCTGCTAATTTTCGAGTGAGCACCAGCGACACAGCTGACCCAAAACCCGCACCCAGTGATAAAAACACCCCGGGATTTAACGATTGAAAACCGGGGCGAATAATAATCAGCACCCCAATGAAACCGATCAACACCGCCATCCAACGCCGTAAACCAACTTTCTCGTCCAGCATAAAGGGAGCAAGCATGGTGATGATCAGGGGCTGCACAAAATAGATCGACAGCGTTTCAGCAATACCTTGATAACGCAACGCCCCAAAGAACATCATGGTTGAAACCATAATGAATCCGGCGCGTAGCATATTAAGCTTCGGTTCACGTGGCACTAAACTCTGCGGGCCTTCATTGCGCAACAGCAAAGGCACTGTGATTAACATGCCAATAGTCAAGCGCGCCCAGACGATTTCAACAACCGGGACACCATCATTGCCGAGAAATTTAGCAACCACATCTAAGAATGGAAAAACCAACATCGCGCCAATCATCAGCGCGATGCCCCAGAGTGGCTTGTGTTTGTTCATGCCTTCAAACGTGAATTTGACGGATCGTAAATCGACTCTGAAATAATCTGCGCCTTGCGCATTTCTCCAAACATCATAACTTCGAACTCCGTGCCCTCATTGGCCATTGCGGGCTGAACATAGGCAAATGCCAGAGATAAATTTGCAGCGTGCCCGTAAGCGCCAGAGGTGGTTAGCCCCACGATCTTGCCTTGATGATAAACAGGTTCATTGCCCACACAATCAGAATCGGTATTATCCACGCTCATGGTGACCAGCGTTAAACGCGGGCCTCGCTGTTGGGCCACAATTGTTGCAGCTCTGCCGATGAAATCTGGTTTATCCAAGCGAATGAAGCGGCCCATCGAAGCCTCATACATATCAATTTCAGTGGTGAGTTCTGAACCCCAACCCCGATATGACTTTTCCATGCGCAGGGAATTCATTGCGTAAGTGCCGAACAACTTTATACCATGCGGCGCACCGGCTTTTATCACCGCATCATAGACCTGTTTGAGGCCAGCCATCGGCACATGCAGCTCCCAGCCAAGTTCACCGACATAGTTCACACGCAGCAATCGAACGCCAGCAACACCTGCCACATTGGAAACGCGGCAAGTGAGCCAGCGGAAACTCAAATCTTCATCCGTACACGGAGCGAGTGTATCATGCGCTCTTGGTCCGGCCAAAACCAACACACCATAATCATCGGTAATGTCGGTGATGGTTACATCTTCGGAAACCTTCTTGCGCCAATTCAGCTGATCAAAATCATGGAGCTGAGCCACGGCGGCTGATAGAACATAGAAATGATCCGCAGCTAAGCGCGTCACTGTGATTTCGCTTTCGATGAAGCCATTCTCATTCAACAAATGCCCGAGAATAATCCCGCCATCCTTCGTTGGAATCTTGTTGGCGCAAATGCGTTCGAGGAACGAGTAGGCATTCGGCCCTGTGACATCAAATTTAGAGAAGGTGGATAAATCCATCAAGCCAACACGCTCGCGCACGGCAAGCGCCTCTTCACGCACTGCATTCCATTGGTTTGAACGCCTGAAGGAGAACTCTTCACCTTTGCCTGTGGTGTCATACCAGCGCGGCCGTTCCCATCCGAAAATTTGCGCAAACTGCGCGCCTTCATTTTTCAGCGTGTCATAGAGTGCTGATTTGCGAAGTCCGCGCCCCACCTCATGCTGCTCACCGGGTTTATAACAATAATACATGTGGTGATAATCAGCGACGGAAACTTCGGTGGTGTAGTCCTTTGTGGCCCAATGCCCAAAACGCCGAGGGTCAAACTCGCGCATGTTAATTTCAGCTTGGCCATGCACCATCCACTGCGCCAGATATTTTCCAGCCCCGCCACCTTGGCAAATGCCAATGGAAGCCCCGCAATGCATCCAATAGCCGGGCGCACCATGAGCCGGGCCCGAGAGATAAACACCATCTGGCGTGTGGGTGATGGCGCCTGAGATTATTGATTTCACGCCGCTCTGGCCAAATAGCGGCAAACGCTCAGTGGCTTTTTCCAACCATGGCATAATACGGTCCAGCTCATTCACCTCAAGCTCGCTCTCATAGTCCCAACGCGGTGGCTTGCCATCCCAACACACGTGGGCAGTGGCTGTTTCATACGGGCCAACCAACACGCCATTGGTTTCTTCACGCAAATAAGCATGGGAGTAGGGGTCGCGCACCACGGGCAACTCCATCTTCAAATCGATGAGTTCTTGTAGTGGCTCGGTGATCACATATTGGTGCAGCATATTGGAAATGGGGGCGAGGTGCCCGGTCCACCCCGCGACAACATCGCAATAGCTGCCCGCCGCATTCACTACATGTTGGCAATCGATATTGCCGTTTTCCGTAAACACCCGCCATTCGCCGTTGGGCTGCAATTTAATATCTGTGACCAGCGTGCGCCGATAAATCTCCGCCCCCAAAGCCCGCGCCCCCGCCGCCATTGCATTGGTAATATCAGCAGGGGCAACATGGCCATCATTCACGGTGCGGAAGGCAGCCTTGATGCCGAAGGTATCCAAGAATGGATGATATTGTTTGATCTCCGTTGGCCCGATGATCTCGGCCTCGTAACCCGCCAGTCGTGAAATGCCATAAACATATTTCAGCCAGCTCACTTCTTCTGTGGTCGTCGCCAGCCTAAGCCCGCCGCAGCCATGCCAGCTCACGGCTTGGCCAGTGAGCTTTTCCAATTGCGGATAAAGCTGCGTGCCATAATTATGCACCTTGGTCATATTCAGCGATGAATTAAAATGCGGGCATTGCCCAGCGGCGTGCCACGTGGAGCCAGATGTGAGCTCGCCTTTTTCAATGAGCACAATATCGCTCCAGCCTTCAAGGGCGAGATGATACAAGAGCCCCACACCCATAACCCCACCACCAACCACCACTACCCGCGCATGTGTTTTCATTTTAAATTCCCGTTTGATAAAGTGATTTTCGACGTGTTCGTCAAAGCTTGCAAGGTTCAAAAGCGAGGCATGGGGTGAGCCAGATTGACCAGCCCTTGCAATTCGCGCCATTGCGCCGATATTGAGGAAAAGGGTTTGTCGCTTATGGATTTCAAAGACTATTACAAAGCCCTCGGCGTGGACCGCAAAGCCACTGCTGACGAGATCAAAAAAGCGTATCGCCAATTAGCGCGCAAATTTCATCCAGACTTGAACAAAGAAAAATCAGCCGAGGCTCGATTCAAAGATATCAATGAAGCCAATGAAGTGTTGAGCGACGATGAAAAGCGCAAAGCCTATGATGAACTGGGCACTGGGCCACAGCAAGGCCAGCAGTTCCGCCCACCACCGAACTGGAACCAACAACATGATTTCCGTACGCAAAAGCAGAATACGCAAGACGCCGATTTCAGCGATTTCTTTGAGGAGCTTTTCGCCGCCCGCGCCAAGCAGGACGAAGCCCGTCAACGCCAAACGCAGGATTCCCATGCCCGCATTGCGGTGTCCTTGCGTGATAGTTTCAGCGGTGCCACGCGGCAAATCAATCTCGGCAACAAAACCCTGAATGTCAAAATCCCCAAGGGTCTGATTGCGGGCCAAGTGATCCGCCTCAAAGGCCAAGGCAGCGGCCAACCTGCTGGCGATCTCTACCTCGAAGTAGAATTCGCCCCCGACCCGCTGTACCGCGCCGAGGGCAAAGACCTGTTCATCGATCTGCCGATCACCCCGTGGGAGGCTGCCTTGGGTGCTGACGTGAAAACACCCACGCCTACTGGCAGCATCATGTTAAAAGTGCCGCCCAATTCTGTGCATGGCAAAGAACTCCGCGCCAAAGGCAAAGGCATTCCAGCAGCAGAGCCCGGTGATTTGCATGTCCGCTTAGTTGTGGTGTTACCGCGAGGCGACACCGCCAAGGCCAAAGAAATTTACGAGCATATGGCGCGTGATCTGGCCTTCAACCCCCGCGCCAAGATGGAGGGCTGAACCATGGCCGATGATTTTGAACTTATGGACGAAACTACGCGTCTCAACGCCCAAGACCTCGCCCGCGTTCTGAATGTTGACATCACTTGGATAGAAACCCTCCACGCCCATGGTGCGATCACCGAAACCAGCCATTACACGGTTCTCACCCTGACAAGGCTGCGCAAAGCGCGGCGGCTGGAAGTTGACTTGGGATTGAATACAGAAAGCTTGGCCGTGGTACTGGATTTGCTCGATCAGATTGATCAGTTGCATGGCGAATTGGCGAAGCATAGAAGGTGAACAGGAAAATAATCCTTGACACAGAACGGTGCAACGCCTAGATAGATTATATTCGACCGTGGTGCCCAAAATCACCCAAACGAATTTCCCGACATAAACACGAATGACCGCATTGGCTGTCGAAGGCTGGTGCAAAAATCACTATAGCACCTATTGTATGCTGTTGGAATTCTGCTACTATATATAGATCGAGCGTGCTGCTAAGACCGTTTGCAGAACGTCATGTGATCAAAGGTTCGGCGGGTGTCGATGACCCCACTGAAGCTGATATTGGTCGTAATGCCGCAATGCCGAGAAATTCGGCTGATGCGGTGCAAAGCATGGCGGGTTTGATGCCCGAAGCAAGGAAAGTATCGGAGCGGGCTATGGACACTTTTAACGAGACGGCAACTGAGGCGGCGTGCAAGGTTTTGTGCAAGAATGCAATAAGGTCAAGACTAGCTAGAAATTTATTCCTATTTCTAGGTTTCCTATGCTTAGGCGGGCATTTTACCCGTTTAGAAGTGGTAAACTTAAACTTGAATTTTGATGCGAAGGTGCACATAGTTATCAAAGGTTCGGCGGGTGTCGATGACCCCACTGAAGCTGATATTGGTCGTAATGCCGCAATGCCGAGAAATTCGGCTGATGCGGTGCAAAGCCTAAGGGCATAACAGAAATCTTGCGCATCCGAGCCTGTTATGCCCAGTAAGGCCTCCCCAAAACCACTGAAATTCCTTAGCAAAAGTCGGCTCAAAGAAGTTTGGGATGATGCAAAAAAGAAATCCAGCTCGGCATTCAGCGCAGCAGGTGTTGACAGAATACGGGGCGTAAATTTTGCTCAAAATCTCGATAAGAATATATCAGTCCTTGCGTCAGACATTGGGCGAGGTGAATTCCATTTTTCTGGTCTTCACCCAGTTTGGATTCCAAAACGTGGGTCAAAAAATAAAGAGCGATTGATTTGCATACCAACTGTTAGAGACCGGCTAGTTCAACGGGTTTTGGTGAAAACTTTATCTGCGAACGACAGATTGAAATTGTCATCTGAAGTAAGTTTTGGCTTTCAAGAAGGACTTGGGGTCAAATCTGCAATCGAAAGGGCATGTTTGTTGCGCCAATCCAACAGTTGGGTGGTCAAGACAGATGTTTGCTCGTTTTTTGATCGCATCGATCGAAATTCTATAATCAAAAAATTTATTAAAGTTGCACCTAAATCTTTCAACTCCCTTGTTCCCTATATTCAGCAAGTGGTGAACTGCGAAATTAAAACACTGACCAATTCTGAGATCAAAAAACTTCATGAAAACGGAATTTTAAGCGGCAAAGGTCTTCGGCAAGGAATGCCAATCTCTCCCCTTCTATCAAATTTGGAATTACGCGAATTTGATTGGAAGGTTGTTAAAGCTGGGTACAAAATGACAAGATATGCAGATGATATTGCAATATTTTGCTCGAGCAAAACCGAGGCAAATGCAGCCTTCAAAAATTGCGAGCAATGGTTAAAAGAACTTGGACACGAGATTCCAAAACTGGGCGATGACGGCAAGACTAGAATCTTTAATCCGAACGAATCAGTTGAATTTCTTGGATTTGATTTAGTGTTGGATCAGTCGCAAGGTTTGTATCTTGCCAAGATTCCTAAACGCAGTTTTGATAAAATATTTGAACAGATTCGCCAATCTGCCACTTTGGCTTATTGTGAAAATGAAAAATGGAATTTTGCAGAATTTGTAAAAAATCTAAATTCCAAGAAGAGTGCTTATCGGGGCGCCTATTCTTATGCCAGCAACTATGGTGAGTTCATATTAAAGTTAGATTCTAACTCTCGAAACGCTACGCGCGATTTACTGAAAGAATTATTCGGTAGCGAAGCGCTAAAAAAACTTTCTGACAAAAAACTCAATTTTTTGGGGATTGATGGTTCCTTCAATGACGAAGATACGAACCATTAGTTTAGGGTTGGAGTGTTACGCGGAACGAAGCCCCACCTGATACAACATCAGCGCCGCCGCCGTTGCCACGTTCAAACTCTCCACGCCGTCCTTCATCGGA
>JANPGD010000168.1:0-22821 GCA_031423845.1 Hyphomicrobiales bacterium
AGCTTGCCATTCCACGCGGAAGCCCCGGCATTATTATTCATCAAACTGCTCACATCATCAAGAAGGCTCTCGGCATCTTCAGCAACATAGATCACCGTGGCAAACGCCTTGGCTTCACCAAATGCAGATTTTGAAGGGGGCAGTTCCGGCCCCACAAGAAAATCTTCAGCATGCGTCAAGGTGCCGTCTCGGGTGATCCGCCAGTGATCCTTCAAATGAATATGAGAAATATGCTCACGCATTTCTGTGCGCCCAAAGACGACGGGTTCCACGCCGAGGAACTTTGAATTCTTATCGAGCGAAACAATGAAGTTGCGTTCTAAAGATGCCCCCTCATATAAAATAGTTTCCTGCGGCAACCACATTAATGTGGAATTCGGTCCCACATTCATCTGTGCACTGATGATCGCTGGTGGCCCCAATGTTTGGTAAACACGTTCCGCAGCTTGCGATGTGAGTGTGAGTTCAGAATTTTCCGCACATAAAAATTCATACTCAAATTTATCCCCCCCCGCCAAGCCGCCACCTGTATTAATAACAATGGCTTGGTGTGATCCGCGCGGCATTCGCAGTTTTGAAGCACCAACTTCGCGGATGAGTTGGGGCCCACTCGCATTAACATGCAATTTCAATTGCCCAAAACTGCGTTGCTGAAGGAGTTGCGCGGTGGCTGACATGATGATGAAGCTAAAGTCATTCTTGCATTGATGCAATCTTTGAAATTCAAAATTATTGCTTCGCAAGAGTGTTAGAAATAGTCTAAACGCCTGATTGCAATTAGAGTGGGGCGGGAAGTTGTGGGTGTTTTGAGCTGGATAAGATATCAGTTTATCAAGCGGGGTTTCCCGAAAGCAAAAAGCCTCGCCCTTCCACTATCGCCAGAAATTAATTTGCAAATGGGAAAGCCGCGCATTGCGGTCGTACTTCATCTTTTTTACCCAGACCTCATCACTGAAATAAAAACTTATCTCGCTCATATCCCCAGTTCCTTTGATCTTTATATTTCCACGGATACAGAAGAAAAGAAGCGGGTGATTTTAAGTCACTCAATTCGTAAATTAGCTGGAAAAACAGTTGTGCGCGTGACGCCAAATCGGGGGCGAGATATTGCACCAAAATTGATCACGTTTGCCGATGAATATACAAAATTCGATTTGCTTTTGTTCATTCACAGCAAACAATCGCTTTATAATTCCGAACTTGCCGATTGGCGAAAAGTGATATTTGAGCAACTACTGGGAAATCAAACAATTGTCGAAAACACACTTGGGCTATTTAACACTTATCCGCATCTCGGGATAATAGCTCCCAGTCATTTTGAACCCATTCTATTTGCCGCAAATTGGGGACCGAACTTAAAAGGTGCCAGCGCGTTGGCGCTCCACATGGGGATTGAAATAGAAAAAAATGGCCCCCTGGATTTTCCTTCGGGTTCCATGTTTTGGGCTAGACCACAGGCCATTCAACCCCTGCTAAATCTCAAATTTTCCTATGATGATTTCGAACCTGAAAATGGCCAAACAGATGGAGCACTGGGCCATCAAATAGAAAGGTTGTTTTATTTTGCTTGCGAAAAAGCAGGTTATTCCTGGCTGAAAATAGTGCGGCCTGAATTTTTTAAACATAGATCTAAAATTGTCATAGCGAAAACTCATGCGGACATTTCAGCCCTTATGGAGCAAAAGCTGTTGCCCGCATCATCGAGTATATTTAACGCTAATTCAAAAATGTGAAACGAGTGTCATGAAAATTTTGTTGTTTGGTAAAGACGGTCAAGTGGGTTGGGAGTTGCAACGCGCACTTCTACCAATTGGCGAAGTGTTGAGTGTGGGACGACGTGGTGCTGCAATAATGGCAGATTTTTCAAATCCGGACTCTGTTCGTAAAATCATCCACGACGTAAACCCCGATATTATTGCAAATGCTGCTGCTTATACGGCTGTCGATATGGCTGAAGATGATGGTGACAATGCTTTGAAAATAAATGCAGTGGCGCCTGCAATTATGGCAAAGGAAGCAAAGAAGCGTGGAGCGCTGTTGCTTCACTATTCAACCGAGTATGTTTTTGATGGTTCGGGGCAGCAACCATGGCTGGAAACTGATAGGCCAGCACCACTTAATGTTTATGGTGCTAGCAAATTAGAAGGTGAACGCGAGATAGCTCAATCAGGATGCAATCATCTTATTTTTAGAACCAGTTGGGTTTATGCGGCGCGCGGCAAAAATTTTCTCAAGACGATGGTGAAACTCATTGGCGATCGCGATGAATTGAATGTAGTGAGCGACCAAATTGGAGCGCCAACGGGAGCTGCATTGTTGGCAGACATCTCAGCACACGCCATTCGTGCAACGCTTGAAGATAATGCATTGTGTGGCCTTTATCATTTAACTGCGGCGGGTGAAACCTCTTGGTTTGAATATGCGAGCTATATTGCTGACCAAATGAAGGCCGCATTGCCCAATGCAAAAGTTGCTGCCATCAAGCCTACTCTATCATCGGCATACCCGCAGCGTGCAAAACGCCCTTCAAATTCACGGATGAACACTGAAAAATTTAAAGCCAAATTCAAACTCAATTTGCCACATTGGAAAATTGGTGTGGACCAAAGTTTGACTGAAGTCCTAGGGCAGGTCTAAATCATTGATGCTAATTTCAGATAAATTGAGATTACGGTTTTTGGGTGAGAATAATTACAAAACTCATCTGCTCAAATCACTGAAGAAAGACCTTGAACATTTTTTGAATAGTGGTCATCGCCTTACTTTCAAGGCATCCAAGAAGCCGAAAGTGTCAATCATCATTCCCACCTTCAATGGTGCTCATCACACATTGAGGTGCTTGTTGTCGTTAATCAACGATCAGAAAACGTCGTTTGAAATAATCATTTTCGACAATGGCAGCACTGATAAAACTGCTGAACTGTTGGCGCGTTGCGACAATATTAAAGTGATCATGAGTCCGCAGAACCTTGGTTACATTGAAGCCAATAATGCAGCCGCAACTCAAGCACGAGGAGATTTTCTGCTGCTGCTAAATAATGACGCACGCATTGCTGAGGGCGCGATTGAAGACAGTGTCGAGGTGTTTTCTTCTCAAAAAAATGTTGGTGCAGTTGGTGTTCGCATTAAATTGGCAACAGGTAAATTGCAGGAAGCAGGCTGTATGATTTTCCAAGACGGAACGTCAAACGGATATCTTCGCTATAGTGACCCCGAAGATCCGCGCGCCATGTTTATGCGCGATGTTGACTATTGTTCCGGCATTTACCTGCTGATGAGGCGCCAGCAATTTCTTGATTTGGGTGGCTTAGATGAAATATTTGCGCCAGCCTATTATGAAGAAACCGACTTGTGCATGAAGTTACGGCGAATAGGCCTTCGCGTCATCTATTTTCCTTTGGTTGTTGTTGAGCATTTTGAGTTTGGCAGCCAACCATCGAAAGTTGGTCGTGGTGCAATATTGGAGCGCCGGCCAATTTTCATTAACCGTTGGAAGCATGAACTGGCAACGCATGGCTTTAGTGCAAACGAGCGGGCAGCAAGCACTGATTTAAGCAGTCGCCGCCTGGTGCCACGCCCGCGAATTTTGTTCCTGGCCCACCAGCTGGTGCTGGATGAGATGACAGACAGCGCCAAAGCCATAGTACTTGCCGCCGTTAAGCGTGGCTTTCACGTGATGTTGTTTGGAGTTGCGCCTCAAGGTTTCAGCTGGGACAAGTTCCATGATATGTTTGGCCTTGGTGTTGAAATTTCGCTGGGCAGCAGCGCACCTTCACTAAGGAAGCTTCTAAAGGCGAGGCCAAGGTTTTTTGATCTTGTTTCAAATCTTGAAGCAAGTTCGCCGGAATTGCTTGCGTTGAACCAAGTTTTGATTGGCCAACATGTCATTTCTAAACTTTCTGACATACCAAGTTTTGAAGAAAAACTCGATCTTCCGAGCCCATAAAAAGGTCTAGTTTTGAGTCCAGTTATTGTTTAGATGGACAATTGGGACGCGGTTAAGTTTCAGTTTTGGGGGATTCATGAAAGGTATTATACTTGCAGGCGGTGCGGGTTCGCGCCTGAGGCCGGCGACCACTGCGTTTTCGAAGCAACTTCTGCCTGTCTACGACAAGCCAATGATATACTATCCTTTGAGTGTTTATTTGCAAGCGGGCATCAGAGATGTTTTGATTATCACGACGCCAGAAGATGCTTCGCTGTTCAAGCGCTTGTTGGGCGATGGCAGTAATTTTGGTATCAACTTGAAGTTTGCAATACAAGCACAACCCAATGGGCTCGCTGAAGCGTTCATCATTGGCGAAGAGTTTTTGGCGGGTTCGTCGGCAGCGCTGATCCTTGGCGATAATATTTTTTATGGAGAAGGTTTAGGTGAAATGTGCGCTGCCGCTGCAGCCCAAGAAAATGGTGCAACCGTTTTTGCCTACGAAGTTTCCGACCCAGAGCGTTATGGCGTGGTGACGTTTGATCATAATTCGGTTGCGATTAAAATTGAAGAAAAGCCAGTCAATCCAGCTTCGAATTGGGCCGTAACGGGCCTCTATTTCTATGACAAAAATGTCTGTAACTTCGCTAAAGCTGTTAAACCCTCAGCACGTGGCGAATTAGAAATTACCGATCTCAATAGAATGTATCTGGACAGTGGCTCACTCATGGTGAAACGGATGGGGCGCGGCTTTGCTTGGCTAGACACCGGAACTTTTGATAGTCTTCATGAAGCAGCGGCCTTTGTGCGCACTATAGAATTGCGCCAAGGTATTAAGATTGCCTGCTTGGAGGAGATTGCTTTCAGCAAGGGCTTTATAACAGCTGAAGCGGTGATTAAGGCCGCCGACATTATGGGCAAGAGTGACTACTCGGCCTACATGCGCAAATGTGTAGAGCGAGCCCAATCGCATGGACATTAAGCGTTTCGACATTGAAGGCCCCATCGAATTAACGGCCCCACGATTTGGCGATGACCGTGGATTTTTTACAGAAACATTCAATCTTTCGAGACTGCACGATGCTGACATTTTTGTCCCTGCCTGGGTTCAAGATAATCAATCATTTTCTGAACACGCTTACACCTTGCGTGGACTGCATTTTCAAATTGCACCTTCAGCTCAAGCCAAGTTGGTGCGGGTGATCAGAGGTTCTATTTTTGATGTGGCAGTAGATTTGCGCCGGTCGTCGCCAAGTTTTGGAAAGTGGATTGGCACCACATTGACAGCAGAAAAAATGAATCAGCTTTATGTGCCAGAAGGCTTTGCTCACGGCTTCCTGACACTAGAGCCAAAAGTTGAAGTGTTTTACAAAGTCTCTGCTTTTTACTCCAAGCCGCATGATCGTTCTGTCTTGTGGAATGATCCTGCATTGGAAATTGCTTGGCCCTTGCCAAAGGGCACGGCACCTCACCTTTCGGCAAAAGATGAAACTGCGCCTCTTTTATCCACAATTTCAGACAAACTTTCGTGAGTGAATGATGGACAATAAATTAAATCGCGTGATGGTGACAGGTGGTGCAGGTTTCATAGGTTCAGCCGTGTGTCGGCATTTGGCGAGTGACCTGGGCTTACATGTTATCAATGTTGATAAGCTCACTTATGCGGCCAATCTCAACAGCCTAAAATCAATCACTGATCGGCCGAACTACACATTCGAGAAAGCTGACATTTGTGATGGTGCTGCAATGCTGGCCATCATGCGCAAGCACAATGTGGGTGCAATTATGCACCTTGCAGCAGAAAGCCATGTGGATCGTTCAATTGATGGTCCGGGAGATTTCATTCAAACTAATATTGTTGGCACCTTCAAACTGTTGGAAGCGGCGCGGCAATATTTCTCCGAATTGAACGATGCTGCTAAGACCACTTTTCGCTTTCACCACATCTCAACAGATGAAGTGTTTGGTGATCTTCCATTCGACGATAGCAAATTCCATGAGGACACACCTTATAATCCATCCTCACCCTATTCTTCCAGCAAAGCAGCATCCGATCATTTGGTGCGCGCTTGGCACCACACTTATGGACTGCCAATCGTTTCGTCTAACTGCAGCAATAATTATGGGCCTTACCAGTTCCCAGAAAAATTAATTCCGCTGATGATATTAAATGGCCTCAGCGGAAAAAAATTACCCGTCTATGGCAAGGGCCATAACGTGCGCGATTGGTTGCACGTGGATGACCATGCCCAAGCTTTGGGTCTAATTTTGCGAAACGGTGAAGTGGGCCGCAGCTATAATGTTGGTGGTGACGCCGAGATGACAAATCTCGATGTGGTCAAAGCTATTTGCGATCGGCTGGATTCTGTCGTTCCAAAGAAAGCCAGCCATCACACCCTAATCAACTACGTAACCGACCGCCTAGGCCACGACCGCCGCTATGCTGTTGACACTACCCGCATCAAGAGGGAACTTGGCTGGAAACCAAATTATAGTTTTTCAGCGGGATTGAACGAAACCGTTGATTGGTATTTGGGAAATGAAGAATGGTGGAAGTCTTGCAGCAGGTGAATCTAGTATGAGTTTGTGGTCAGAGTTTCTCACAAATGAGCAGCGCCTCATTCATAAGTGGAAACACTATTTTCCAATCTACGAATCCCACTTCAAGAGATTTGTGAACCGGGATGTTGTGATTCTGGAGATTGGCTGTGGTCAGGGTGGTTCGTTGCAGCTTTGGAAAAGATATTTGGGCCCTCATGCTCGAATTATTGGCATAGATATTAACCCCGATTGCACAGCCTTTGAAGAAGATCAGATTTCAATCCGCATTGGTGATCAATCCGATAAAACATTCCTTGCCAAGTTAGTTGAAGAGTTTGGGCCGTTCGATATTGTGCTTGATGACGGAAGCCATGTGATGTCTCACATCAAAGCTTCGTTCGAGGAGCTTTATCCACATATTGTGAGGAACGGCATTTATCTGGTTGAGGATTTACACACGGCCTATTGGGACGAGTATGGGGGTGGATTGCGGCGCAAGGGCAGTTTCATAGAATATTGTAAAGACCTTATCGATGAGCTGAATGCCGATCATTCGCGCAATGTCTTAGCTTCAACCGAATTTACGAATTCAACCCATTCGATGCATTTCTATGACAGCGTCGTGGTGTTCGAAAAGGGGAGGCACACCGGAAAATCCGCTCCCCAAATTGGACAAAATTAGAATGATAACTCCAAAAAAAATCAAAAAGTTCGAATTCAACTCCTCAATGTTCTGGACGCCGGAACATTTAGGGCATGCCCCTGCCTGGATGGAACATGGACCGTTCGCATTTTGGTTAATCGAAAGATTGCAACCAAAGAAATTTGTTGAGCTGGGCACACACGCTGGATTTTCTTATTTTTGCTTTTGCCAAGCAGTGCAAAAGTTGAAAGCTCATACAATTTGTTTTGCCGTCGATACTTGGAAGGGTGATGAACACGCTGGTTTCTATGAAGAAGAAGTATTTAAAGCTGTATTAGATCGTAACAAAAAATACCAAAAATTTTCCACCCTATGCCGATCAACCTTTGATGATGCGGTGGAAAAGTTTCCTCCCAAAAGTATCGATCTTTTGCATATTGATGGCCGCCATTTTTACGACGATGTGAAACATGATTATGAAAGCTGGCTGCCAAAGCTCACAGATAATGCGATCGTATTGTTTCACGATACCAATGTGCGAGAGCGAGATTTTGGTGCTTGGAAGTTATTTAAAGAACTGAAAAAGAAGCATTCCACTTTTGAATTTTTGCACGGACATGGTCTGGGTGTTTTAGCGCCCAAGAAAGTACCTGCAGCTTTGAAAAACTTCTTTGCTAGCAATCCTGACGAGGTTCGGGCTATATTTGCATCCTTGGGTAGTGCAATAACAACGAAATGGGCGCTGCAAGAAGCGCAAGCTAATTTAGAAAAAGCCATGTTGGTCGGGGGACAAATGGAAAAACAAATTCATGACCATGAAGAAATCAAAGAAACTTTGCTACTTTCGCAAAAGCCAATTCTGACTGCATTTGCAAA
This sequence comes from Hyphomicrobiales bacterium, assembly GCA_031423845.1. Taxonomy (GTDB): domain Bacteria; phylum Pseudomonadota; class Alphaproteobacteria; order Rhizobiales; family Aestuariivirgaceae; genus Aestuariivirga. The sequence goes on from JANPGD010000168.1 coordinate 7,986, forward strand.
GCTGCAGGGTGACGTACTCCGCAGCCGATCCTTGACGGCAAAAATCTCTTCGGTCATTCATGCTGCAATTAGTCCTAAATCTTCCAGGCTCGCTAACTTGCGCAAGTCCATTCTATTTGACGCAGATTGGTATTTATCAACCTACAAGGACGTGGCAGATTCGGGCTTAGACCCTGCAGTCCATTATCTTGAATATGGTGCGCGTGAAGGCCGCGATCCTGGGCCATTATTTTCAACGCGGGCCTATCAAGCAAAGCATCCGCAATCCGCAGGAGATGGCCAAAACCCTCTGCTGCATAGTATGAGTCCCTCATGGTTGCGGGCTAGAAAGCCTCGCCAAGGCAAACCAGTTGAATACATCACCAATGCCGATCGCACAGCAATTCGAAAGCATATAGCAGCACTGCCACATCAGCCGCTCATTTCAGTGGTCATGCCAGCTTACAACACGCCCGAAAAATTCTTGCGTCAAGCCATCGCATCAGTGCAGGCGCAGCTCTACACGAATTGGGAGTTATGCATTGCCAATGATGCATCGCCAGATTCCATAGTTGCCAAAGTGCTGGATGAATGTGCCGCAACAGACAAACGTATAAAAATCATCCATCGCACAGAAAATGGCAACATATCAGCCGCCACCAATTCAGCCCTAGAGTTGGCCACTGGTGAGTTTATCGCATTGATGGACCATGATGATCTGCTGCATGAAACCGCCCTCTATGAAGTGGCCGCCGAAATTAATGCCCATCCAGATGTTGATGTGATTTATTCCGATGAGGATCATGTTGATGAAAAGGGCCGACATTCAGTCGAGCATTTCAAAACTGATTTTAACCCGGAACTATTTCTGAGCCAAAATATGATTAGCCATCTTGGAGTGTATCGACACAGCTTGATTAAGAAAATTGGAGGGTTTCGTGAAGGCTTCGATGGTGCACAAGATTATGATTTAGCTCTTCGTGCCTGGGCTGCATCGTCAACCGAAAAAATAAGACATATTCCAACAATCCTTTATCATTGGCGGCAAGGGGCATCCACGCGAAGTTTTTCTGAAAGCCAAATAGAAAAGTGCACGAATTCTGCGCGAGCGGCAATCCAAGAATTTTTAGATCAAAAAATAAATGGTGCAACAGTTCACCCAGTGAAGAATTTTGAGAACTATCATCGTGTGCAGTATCCCCTGCCAAAAAAACCTCCGCTGGTTTCAATTATCATCCCAACAAAAGATAGGGCAGAGTTGCTGGCCGTGGCTTCCGCCGGAGTGTTGGAAAGAACAGACTACAAAAACATAGAACTTCTTGTTATCGACCACGAGAGTTCAGAACCTTCAACTTTGGCATTGTTTGAAAAACTTAAACGCGATCCTCGTGTTCGCATTCTGCCCTATTCGGGAATCTTCAATTATTCAGCAATGAATAACATGGCTGTAAAGCACGCCAAGGGCAGTATCATCGCTCTTGTAAACAATGACATTGAAGTCATCGAGCCGAACTGGCTCGCCGAAATGGTTTCACATGCGGTTCGCCCCGAAGTGGGAGCGGTGGGTGCAAAACTTTATTACCCTGATTTTCGTATTCAACATGCTGGAGTTATAGTGGGGTTGGGTGGTGTTGCGGGGCATGCATTTCACTTGCAGAAAAAAAACTCTAGTGGATACATGGCACAACCCGTACTTTGTCGCGCTGTTTCAGCCGTCACGGGTGCGTGCTTAGTTGTTCGAAAATCAACATTTAAACAAGTTAACGGGTTAGAGGAAGAAAGTCTTCCGATTGCATTTAATGATATCGATTTCTGTCTCAAGGTGCAGGCACTTGGGCATCGAAATATTTGCACACCATTTGCTGAACTCATCCATCATGAGTCGCTGTCTCGTGGCGCTGAAGATACTCCCGTAAAACAAAAGCGGTTTCAAAAGGAAACCGAGTTTATGATCAAAAAGTGGAAGAATGAAATCGCGAATGATTCTTACTACAATCTCAATCTTTCGTTGACATCACAAAACCATGAGAAGTCCAATCCTTCCCGTCGTAAACAGCCTTGGGCTAATTTTCTTAATTGAACGCATTTTTATTTGAATTTAGGGGGCACAAAATGGCTGGCATGACCAACAAAATATTTTCCGCATTGCGCGGCAAGAATCGCGAAGCCATTGAACCGGCCAGAGCGGCAGTGTTTGATGAATCGGGCTATCTTGCCGCTTATCCCGATGTGGCGGCAGCTGTTCAAGTCGGCGCTATTTCATCGGGTGAGATGCACTATAATCTGCACGGATATAGCGAAGGTCGTATTGCCTATGGTGCAAGGCGGCCAGCACCGCTTAGTTTCCCTTTTGCGAATGATTCACGCCCCAACCGCCGTGACAAAATGTTAGCAAATTTAAATGTCGCCTCTCTCAATGGTCTTGAAATTGGAGCGCTTTCCTCTCCACAAGTCACCCATGACGAAGGCAGCATAATCTATGTGGACCATGTGGACACTGGAAGTCTGTTGAAAAAATATGGCCCCGATCAAAGTGTAGATAAATCCAAAATTGTACATGTTGATGCCGTGTGGGGAGCACAATCTCTGCAGGAATGCATTGGTGTTAATAAGAAAGTTGATTACGTCGTCGCGTCTCATGTCATAGAGCATGTTCCCGATCTGATTACATGGCTGGCCGAGATCCATTCGATTTTGCGTCAGGGCGGTTCGCTTCGCCTTGCCATTCCTGATCGCCGCTATACGTTTGACATCCTTAAAACTGAAACTCAGTTACACGATGTATTGGAAGCCTATTTGCGCCGCGCACGTGCGCCCTTGCCGCGCCAAATATTAGAACATTTTGGGCTGGCTCGTATCGTCGATTGCGCGGCGGCTTGGAATGGAACCTTGAATCTCGAAACGCTGAAGCCCATCCACGGCTGGAAAGATGCAATGAGTTTTGCGCAAGATGCAATAGCGAATAAAACTTATCATGATTCCCATTGTTGGATTTTCACACCCGTTTCATTTGTTGGTTTATGCATTGAGATGTCTGAGTTAGATATGCTGCATTTCGGGTGTGATTATATCATCGAAACACCACATAATCAGCTGGAATTCTATGCAAGCCTGTCGCCAAGGAAAGATAAAAGTCAATTAATTGAGAGTTGGGTTAAAGTGCACGAGCAGCTATTAGACTCAAAAACCTACCAGCAAGTGAAACCTCGTGCACACTAAACCACTCGTCATAGATTTAGACGGAACGCTCGTCCTCACGGACACACTTCATGAATCCGCTGTGATGGCCGTTCGGCACAATGTGTTCAACATCTGCCGCATTCCATTTTGGTTGGTTGAGGGCAAGGCGGTGCTAAAGCAACAGCTGGCGGCACGCACACATTTTAATGCTGCAACATTACCTTATAGCCAAGAATTTTTAACTTGGTTGCCGCAACAACATGCCGCTGGCCGAAATTTGGTGCTGTGCACTGCGGCAGACCAATCTATTGCCAATGCTGTGGCTGAACATCTTGGAATATTCAGCGAAGTGCTAGCCAGCAATGGCAAAACCAATCTTTCAGGCAAGCACAAGGCGGATGCCCTTGTTGCTCGTTGGGGCAAAGCGGGATTTGACTATGCAGGCAATAGCCACGCAGACATGGCCGTTTGGGAGCAATGCGATAAAGCCATAGTGGTGAACACTACTGCCGTGCTTTCCCGGAAAGCAAACTCCCGATTTTCTGTGGAGATCGAATTTCCTTCCAAGTTTAAACTTATTCCTGCTTCGATTCGATTGTTGCGCTTGAAGCAATGGTTGAAAAATATCCTATTGTTTATCCCCGTTTTTGCAGCCCACAAGGTTGGTGAAATTCACGCAGTCACATCGCTGCTGGTTGCGTTCTTTGCATTCGGTTTGTCTGCCTCCACTGTTTACATCTTAAATGACTTGCTGGACATCGAAAGTGACCGTCAGCACCCGCGAAAAAAAATGCGTCCCCTTGCTTCGGGTGCAGTTCAAATTTGGGTAGGCATAACGCTTGCGCCTCTTCTTCTTTTAGCCGGGATGACATTGGCGTGGTTTGTCGGCAAGGGTTTCTTTGGGTGGCTGATTTTCTATTTTGTTTTGACCTGCCTCTACTCAACAGTTTTGAAACGTATAGTAATTGTTGATTGCTTGACGCTTGCTGCACTCTATACTTTACGCGTTATCGCAGGTGCAGCTGCCATCGGAATTGGCCTGTCATTTTGGTTGCTTGCCTTTTCCGTGTTCCTATTTCTCTCTTTGGCTTTTGTGAAGCGTTATGCGGAACTAGAAGTAATGTTGCACCGAGGAAAAGAAAAAATTCACGGCCGAGGCTATTACACGACCGATGCTCCGCTCATACAAAGTCTTGGCATTGCGTCTGGGTTTTCGTCTGTCATCGTACTTGCATTTTACTTGAACAGTGAGGCTGTTTTGTTGCTTTACAAAGCTCCCGAATTTGTTTGGGGGGCCGTGCCCGTTGTTCTGTTTTGGATAAGCTGGATGTGGATGAAAGCTCACCGTGGCGAAATGCACGACGATCCGCTGGAGTTTTCCTTTAGAGATAGGGCGAGTCTCATGGCGGGGCTCATCTTTGCTGCGGTAATTTATATCGGCGCGAAGGGCTTGCCATTTTGAAACTCATGTCCTGGGGCAGGTTAACAGCTGCGGAACACAACGTTCGCGAATTGGCTGACAGATTTTCCGTTGCCAAAGATTTGCAACAAAGTGGCAAGGGCATCGCCCATGGTATGGGGCGCAGTTATGGCGATGTTTGCCTCAACGCCGACGGTATCGTTTGGAAAACCACAAGAATGGATCATTTTATTGCTTTTGATCCAGATACAGGAGTTTTGCATTGTGAAAGCGGCGTCGTGCTCGCAGAAATTCTGCGATATTTTTTGCCGCGCGGATGGTCACTTCCCGTTACACCCGGAACCCAATTGGTTACGGTTGGGGGCGCCATCGCCAATGATATACACGGAAAAAATCATCATAGATTAGGTTCGTTTGGAAATCATGTTTCCTGGCTTAAAATGGTGAGAACCAATGGGGAAGCAATGGAGTGCGGTCCAAAGCTTCAATCCGAATGGTTTGCCGCAACAATCGGCGGACTGGGGCTCACCGGCGTCATTACCGAAGCAAAAATACAATTGCGGCGAATATCTGGCCCTTGGCTAAACACGGAAACCATTGCTTATTCTAATCTGAAAGAATTCTTTGAACTTGCTGATCAGTCTGAGAGCAATTGGGAATATACAGTGTCATGGGTGGATTGTTTGGCCCACCAAGAACCACGCGGCATATTCATGCGCGCCAACCACACAGATGCCGATCCTGGCCCAGAGCCTACCACAAAGATTAAGGCGATGCCGTTCACGCCACCACTGTCTCTCATAAACGGATGGACACTTCGGCCGTTTAATACGGCATATTTTCATACGAAAAAATGGCGGAGCGGCAAAACTATTCAGCACCAGGAAAAGTTCTTTTATCCACTCGATAGTTTGCAAGGGTGGAATAAAATCTATGGCCCAAAAGGTTTTTACCAATACCAAAGTGTAGTCCCTCGCGATGTCGGCTATGATGCTACCAAAGCGATGTTGAGCGAAATCAAGCGCGCAGGCGAAGGTTCATTTTTGGCGGTGTTGAAAACTTTTGGCAATATCCCATCGCTTGGCATGTTGAGTTTTCCAACAGCTGGCGTAACGCTGGCCCTTGATTTTCGCAATGCTGGCCAATACACCGAAAAACTCTTCAAGCGATTGGACGCCATTCTGCACGAAGCAAACGGTAAAATTTACATGGCGAAAGATGCCCGCATGCCGCGAGAGATGTTCGAAAGTGGCTATCCTCGTCATGCGGATTTTTTAAATTATCGTGATCCCGGCATAAGTTCCGGAATGTCACGCAGACTGCTGGGGAGCTAATAATGCTACAAGAAAAACACATCGTCATTATCGGGGCAACGTCATCAATGGCAGAGCATTGCGCTCGGTTGTGGCTTAATCAATCGAGTTTGAAGCTCACACTAGTTGGCAGAAATCTCGAAAAAGTTGGACGCTTGGCCGCAGATTTGCGAGTAAGGAGTCCGCAGTCGAAAATAACTACTCTAGTTATGGATTTTATGAATCCAACCGCAATCCAACACTTGGCCGACGGCATCGCCGCTCAAGGCGCGGTTCACACAGTGTTGATTGCGCATGGGTCACTGCCAGAGCAATCATTGTGCCAAAGCGATCTCACCGAAAGTTTAGAGGCATTGAGCGTGAATGGTGTATCACCTGTGTTGTTTGCTGAAGCCTTTGCTGGCCACATGCAGCGCGAAAACCAAGGCACTCTTATAATTATTGGTTCGGTAGCAGGCGACCGTGGTCGTAAATCTAATTATGTTTATGGTGCTGCCAAGGGTTTGGTCACACGCTATGCGCAAGGCCTCCAACATCGGTTGGCAGCCACAAAAGTCAAAGTGGTCTTGGTAAAGCCAGGTCCGACTGACACCCCAATGACCGCTAACTTGAAGCAGAAAGGCGCAAAACTAACCAGCGTCGAAGCCGTAGCCAAAGCCATCGTATCAGGCGCAGCCAAAGGCCATCCAGTTATTTACGCACCAATGAAGTGGCTATTGATAATGATGATCATCAGACATTTGCCGAGGTTTGTTTTTAATAAGATGGATATTTGAGTTGATGCAAATGCAATCGACCACACAAAACAACATACTCACAATTAGCAAAACAGCAATTGATACCGCACTGAAAATTGCGTTGTTTGTTACAATTTTTTGCGTTTTTGTGCCGTTTATACCGAATATGCCAACAGCTGGCCTTGATCCCTCTTGGACATTGGGTATGAATGAGGCCGTTGCTCAGGGTTTTTCGATTGGCAAACAAATTGTATTTACGTTTGGACCTTATGCATCAATTTATACCAAGTATTATCACCCATCGACAGACTGGCTCATGTTATTTGGGGCGATCGTACTCGCTGTTTCGTATGCGGTGTCCTACTATTACGTTTCAAACAGCTCTCGGTGGAGATGGACAGTTGCACTAATTGTTTATTTTTCTGCGGGGGCCATATTGAGAGACACGCTGCTATATTCGTGTAACTTTATTATTGGCTTAAGTATTTTCAATATTGTTAGAGCCAAGAACCAAACTCTTAGTAAACAGACTGCTGAGTCTAAATTGTTTGATGCTGTTGTCCTCGGCGTTATATGTCTTCCCCTCGGGCTCGTACCATTAATCAAAGGCTCAATGCTTTTGTCTTCCATCACAACGGTTTTGATTTGTAGTTTTTTTCTTATTGTTAGAAACGAAAAAAAACTTGCGTTAATAAGCATCCTCTCACCACTCATTTCGGCAGTATTTTTTTGGTGGTTTTCGGGTCAAAATATTCTTGATCTCCTCAGTTTTATTAGGACAATGTTACCAATAATTTCCGGCTACTCGGACGCAATGAGTTCTGTCGGAAACATATTTGAAATACTATTCTACATTACTGCGTCGACCTCTCTCTTAGCATCCATATTGTATTGTTCACAAATTTCGCGAGTTGATAGTCTTTATCTTAGTGCAGTTTTTTTCACGTTCTTATTTTTGTCTTTCAAGGGTGGTTTTGTGAGGCACGATGGTCATGCGATGTTGGCAGCCAATTCAATAGTGTTAGGTGTATTACTCCTAAATATTATGATTCAGAGCAAGTTACAAAACAGCGTGATTGTGTTGTCATTACTGTCTTGGTTCGTAATCGATATTGATCATAATCAAACTTCAACAGCCAATATGATTAACAATGTTGTTTCCACCTATTCATCGGCTTGGAACGGATTAAACTGGAGATTGAACAGAGAAAATTGGCCCAGATCAGATTTCGACCAAGCCATTCAGGCAATAAAACGCCAAGAAAATTTGCCATTGTTGTCTGGCACCACAGACATCTATTCATTTGATCAATCGGCTTTAATCGCATCAGGAAATAAGTGGTCGCCGCGACCAATTTTTCAAAGTTATTCAGCGTATACTCCAAGCCTCCAAGCATTGAACGAGCAACATTTATTGGGTAAAGATGCGCCAGATAACATTTTATATCGCATTCAGCCAATTGACGGGAGAATACCTTCGCTGGAAGACGGTCGGAGCTTATCTGTGCTTCTGCGGGCTTATGAGCCTACTAAGTCGACGGCTGATCTATTATATTTGAAGAAGCGCTCAGGGCCTATAAGTGAGGAATCGCAACAAACATTGACGGAAGGAGAAGCTCACTTTTTCGATGTCGTAAATGTGCCTGAATCAGATCGACCAATATTTTCTAAATTCCAAATCAATACAACATTGTTTGGAAAAATTGCCAATTTTCTCTTCAAGACAGAACAACTCCAAATAACCTATAATTTAAAAAATGGGGAGAAAAGAACCTTTCGACTAATTTCAGAGATGACGAAAGCAGGCTTCATAATGTCTCCACTAATTGAAAAGACATCAGACTTTGAGTTCATGTTTGCGAAGCCATCATTCCTCGATCAAAAGAAGGTGGTATCTTTTACAGTTTCTCCGGCAGGATGGGGAACTGGTCAGTGGAATAGTAAGTTTAAATTTCAAATGTATAAACTTAATACCGCCGCGCCAGTGGATATTTCAACTTTTTATCAGTTTGACAAATTCGAAACTGACTTGCACGCGCTTGTCCACTCGTCGAATGATAAGTGTGAAGGAGCAATAGATTATATAAATGGAGTGCTATCGCCGAAACATATTAAGGCAGAAGGTCTTCTTGAAGTAAATGGTTGGCTTTCGACATCAGTTGAGAATGGTCTATTACCCGATGCAATTTATGTTTCCTTGACAAACAGGACCGGCCAAACAATTTATATTGATACCCAACATACACAGAGACCAGATGTCGGAGTATATCTAAACAAGCTTCCACTAGCTAACTCTGGCTTTAAGTCGGCTGCCGATGTTTCTTCATTGGTTGGTGACTTTACGCTCGGCTTGGTCGTGCAAAGCCAAGGTATTGTCCGCGATTGTGCGGAGTTTAAGATACCGGTTCAATTCGCAAATGATTGATACGAAGAAATTCAAAATCATTCTCCCCGGTGGTGCAGGTCTAGTCGGGCAGAATTTGGTTGCTCAGATGAAAGCAAAAGGTTGGACGAACATTGTTGTGCTTGATAAGCATTCGCACAATGTTGCTATCATGCGTCGCTTACATCCTGAAATAACAATTGAATGCGTAGACACTTCCATTGAAGGCAGTTGGCGACGGCATTTTCATCAGGCTGATGTGGTGGTGATGTTGCAGGCGCAAATCGGCGGCAACAGTGATTTGGAATTTATCGCAAACAACATCAACTCCACACGCCTTATAATTGATTGCATCAAAGCCAATCATATTCCGCAGCTTGTTCACATTAGTTCTTCGGTTGTTAGGTCTTCGGCAATCGACGATTATACAAACACAAAAAAGGAACAGGAGCGAATTGTTTTGGAAAGTGGCATCGCCGGTCCAATTCTGCGGCCAACTCTCATGTTTGGCTGGTTTGACCGCAAACATTTGGGTTGGCTTGCACGGTTTATGAAGAAAGTTCCGATATTTCCAGTTCCGGGAAATGGGCGCTTCATGCGCCAGCCCCTTTATGCGGGTGATTTCAGCAACGTCATCATCAGCTGCATCGAAAACAACATCACGTCTGGGATCTATAATATTTCAGGACAGGAACGCATCGATTATATAGACATTATCCGACAGATAAAAAAAGTGACAGGTTCGACAACCCAAATCATAAAAATTCCCTACAGGCTTTTTCATGGACTGCTTTGGGTCTGGGAAAGGTTTGACAAGAATCCACCCTTTACGACCCAACAACTCGCAGCCCTTGTGGCAAAGGACGAATTTGAAGTGATTGACTGGCCGCAAATTTTCAAGGTCCCGTGCACCCCATTCTCACAAGCCATTGATGAAACCTTTAACGACCCAACTTTTAGCAAAGTGGTGTTGGAGTTTTAATGACTGGGCAGCGAATAGCGGTGTTAGGCGCGGGCCCAATGGGCTTAGCAGTAGCCTATCAGTTGGCGCGGGATGGTCATAAGCCAGTTGTTTTTGAAGCAGGGGACCGCATTGGTGGCATGACCGCAGCCTTCGATTTTTCTGGTCTGATGATCGAGCGATACTATCATTTTCACTGTATTTCAGACCATGCATTTTTGAACATTCTGGATGAGCTTGGCCTTGCTAGTAAGATGCATTGGGTAGAAACCAAAATGGGCTATTGGTACAACGGCCTTCTGCAGCCGTGGGGAAACCCAGTGGCACTTCTTAAATTCAAAGGTCTCAGTTTCGCAGCAAAATTCCGCTATGGCCTTCACGCCTTCCTTTCCACAAAGCGAAATGATTGGAAGCCTTTGGATAATGTTGAGGCATCAAGCTGGATAAAGCGTTGGGTTGGAGCAGAGGCATATGAAATTCTGTGGCGGCGACTCTTTGACTATAAATTTTATGAGTACGGAAATAACTTGTCGGCAGCTTGGATTTGGAGCCGCATACGGCGCATTGGCCGTTCAAGATACAGCCTGTTTCGCGAAAAGCTTGGCTATTTGGAAGGAGGCTCTGAAACGCTTTTGCAAGCGTTGCGCGTTGACATTGAAGCACATGGCGGGATCATAGAACTAAACTCTAAAGTGGAAAAGGTTGTGATGACAGATGGAAAAGTTGAGGGCATTCTTGTCGCCGGATTGCATCAGTCTTTCAACAAGGTGATTAGTACAATTCCTTTGCCATACGTTCCCAAACTGATGCCTGATTTACCAGCTGAAATTTTGGAAAAATTTCGGGCATTAAAAAATATTGCTGTTGTTTGTGTAATTGTAAAACTTCGCAAGAAAGTGTCGGATAATTTTTGGGTGAACATCAATGATTCAGAGATGGATATCCCCGGTTTCGTCGAATATACAAATCTTAATCCACTCAACCAACATGTCGTGTATGTGCCATTTTACATGCTAGGCGAGAATCAAAAATTTCAAGAACCAGACAGTAACTTCACCGATAGAGTGAAACGCTATTTAAAAAAAATTAATCCGAATTTGACTGACGATGATTTTCTCTCAATTTATGCCAGCCGATATCGCTATGCCCAACCAATCTGTGATCCAGGTTATCTTGAAAAACTACCACCGGCTGCGCTTCCAATCCGGGGATTGTGGGTGGCCGACACTTCGCATTATTATCCTGAAGATAGAGGGATTTCTGAGAGTTTAAACTTTGGACGAAAACTGGCAAGGACCGCTGTTCTTTGATAAAAAGTATCCGTTCCAATCAATTCACCATTTTTCTCATTGCCGGTGGAATCGCCGCAGCGATAAATTTTGGCTCGCGAATTCTCTTTAGTGAATGGTTGAGTTTTTCGAATGCTGTAATTTGTTCATACATCACAGGAATGATAGTGGCATTCCTTCTGACTAAAAAATTTGTATTTAAGGCAAGTCGAAATCCAATTTATGTTTCCGTATTAATTTTTACCGTTGTGAACATTGTAGCTGCGATACAGACATGGGCTATCAGCCTTTGCATGTTATATTTTATCCTGCCATCGCTAAATGTTTCGACTTTTGCTCCTGAAATCGCTCATGGGCTTGGAGTGGTAACGCCAGTGTTTACAAGCTATTTTGGTCATAAGTATTTTTCATTTAGATAGTTGAGTGATAAACTTTTGTGCTGCCGTGCATAGTTGGCTTTGTTCAAATAAAGCCCCACACATCAAGCTCGGCCACTTGCAGCCATTGATTTGGTGCACCGTTGATGACCACACTGTGAGCATAGATTGCGGTTGCGAAATCAAAATTAAAGGCGGTGCTGTCTAATGCGCCAGTGATAGGCGCCGATGTGTAAACCACATGACCTGCATCATCGAGCAGGGAGATTGTCGTGCCGTTCAAACGGGTGCCGACTTTATCGCGGTTCAGCAATTCAAGGTGGCTGATATTAAAATCACCACCGAGATCGAGCTTAATCCATTCATTAGCCCCATTGCCTGTGATGGCCAAGCTGGAAGCACTATTGTCCAACATCTTTGCTCCCAAGTAAGTCGAAGAGTAGGCAGAGCTCATCGTCACATTCATCTGACTTTTATAGATATCGGTTATATTTGTTGCTGCTGGTGGAGGCGCTATGCCCCACACATCAAGCTCGGCCACTTGTAGCCATGTGTTTGGTGCGCCGTTGATGAGAATGCTGTGGGCATTGATGGCATTCACAAAATCAAAGTCAAAAGTTGAACCATCGACAGCACCAAATATCGGGGCTGATGTGTAAACAACATGGCCTGCAGCATCGAGAAGAGAGACAACGGCACCGTTCAAACGGGCGCCTACTCTGTCTCGGTTCAGCAGCTCAAGATGATTAATATCAAAATCACCACCCAGATCAAGTTTGATCCATTCGCTGGCACCGTTTCCAGTAATAGCTGTAGTTGACTTGCTGTTATCCAACATCTGTGCCCCTGAGTAGGCCGCAGAATAAGTGGAGCTCATCGTCACATTCATCTGACTCTTCAGAGTGTCTGTAATGTTTACACCAACATAATCATCATTCACAATTGTAACATTTGCAGATGCCGTGCCCAAAGTAAGTCCCGATGTTGGATTAGAAAGCACTACAGAAAAAGCTTCACTTTTCTCAATAACCGCATCACCAGCGATTTGAATTTGGAATGTCTTGGAGGTTTCTCCTGGAGCAAAAGTCACTGAACCCGTCAACACACCAGAAAAATCACCAGAATTGGTTGTTCCATTAACGACCGAATAATTGACCGTCTGACTGGAGCTTGAGGCGGCAGCTAAAGTGACAGTAAAACTTGCAGGAGTGGTCCCCGTTAAGCCTTCACGCACCAAAGACTGTGTGGTCGAAACAGAAACAGCAACCGTAGTCAAAAGCGCAGAAGCAGCTTTAGTGACATCGCTAAATTGAAAACTCTCAACTCCAGAGACCAAATCTGTTCCGTCGGAACCACCCGTAATTGAGTAAACACCGCTGACGGCATTATATGAAATTGCATAGCTGCTATAGGCACCCGTATAGACCGCCTTATCAACACCAGCGCCACCGATGATGGTATCATTTCCCATGCCGCCAGTAATGGTGTCGCCGCCGCTGCCGCCGTCCAATGTGTTGTTATAGGCATTCCCAACCAACACATCATTGCCAGCCCCGCCCACCGCATTTTCAATCACGCAGTTATAGGCGATCGAAATATTGCTGGTCATGTCATTGCCGGATGAGAAAGTGCCCGGCACCAAGCTAATTGTGGACGACATGCTCCATCCACTCAAATCGAGCGTGTCAATGCCTGAGGAATCATAAAGACACAGAATTGGGTGGAGGTTTGAATTGAAGTCATAAATTCCACCAGACGCTGTTCCAACAGTGGAGTGAAAACCATAAATTGTGTCACCAACGCGTGTGCTTAAATCAGCGCCGTACATTTGTTGGATGGCATAAATATCATTGAGCATGGGGGTCTGTGGTTCATAGAGTTTATTGTCAGAGCCAACCCAATCTGCCCAAGCAACTGATCCTTCGCCATTTGCCGCACCAGAGCCCCAACTTGGGCCGAAATAGGACATGACGGACAACACAGTGCTGTCTTGATAACTTTCCGGCGGAAAATTTCCTGCGCCGTTATAATTACCCATGTGGTTGAGCCCTAATCCATGACCAAGTTCGTGAATGTAAGTCAGAAACCCATGGTCACCAATTTTAGGTGCGGCCAGTTCGGCATAGTTTGCCGCGTTGAACCATGCCGTACCAACGGAGGGATAATAGGTTTGAGCGTAAAGTCCTGCCAAGCTTGAGTTAGCAAAATCAATCCCACTCGCACCTTGCGGCCCCTGCGCAAATGACGGAGCAATCAAATCATCCCAAAGGCTAAGTGCTAAAAGAGCCTTCGATTGTTGGGTTGCACTAAAGGCGCTGAACGTTGCCGCCTCGCCATCTGAAGATGCGAGGCCAGTTTTTGACGTCGCAAAGCTATAGGTAATTGTCGAACCTGACCAATGAGAACCGCTATCGAGCTGGGCAAGGACTTGTCCAATTGTCAAATTTGGTAGTGCCATTGTTATCAATTCTCCGACAAAACATAGGCAATGAATTGAATCGCCCCGGCCCAATGTTAAAGCAATAGTTCTAAAAACAATGAGTCAAAAATTGGGTTTTTTGAGTTATGGTTTCAAAGTCCCTAATGCAAAATGTTTCATTTGAAGTCCATTGTACCGAAATCAATTTGGCAACACAGTGCTAAGACCAACAACCACACTAAACTTATAAGAAAATCACATTGAAGAAATGGTGCCCGAGACCGGAATCGAACCAGTGACACGCGGATTTTCAATCGTTGAAGGCGGCTTTGAATTTATTGGGTGATTTACCATGTTTGCTATACGATTCAAAGTGTTGATAGAAAATCCGTACTAGCGATTTCCCGCGTGCTACCCCTCAATTCCCGATTTCGCTGCTACCTATGTGCTACCTAGAAACGGAAGAAGATTCGCAATGCACGAACGGCTTACAAAGACTTTTGTAGAAAGTGTGAGGCCGGGACTCAAAGATATAGTTCTGTGGGATCGCGACATAAGTGGCTTTGGTTTGAAAGTCACGCCTAAAGGTAAGAGGGTGTATTTCGCCTTCTATCGGACAGTCTCAGGTCAACAAAGGAAACTGGACTTGCCACGGTTTGATTCCGCGTCCTTGATGAGAAACAATAGCCATCAAGGAGAACGGTTATGGCAAAAGTACACAATGATGAGTTTAAGCGAGAGGCTGTGCGGATTGCTCTGACGAGCGGGCAACCACGAC
>JANPGD010000169.1:0-7465 GCA_031423845.1 Hyphomicrobiales bacterium
GTTTGGATGTGCAAGTGATATCGACTGGCGAAATTAAAGAACGCATTCCACACTATAATCTCGATGGCGTGAAAGGTGGCGTGTTTCTGCCCAAAGATGGCCAGGTGAACCCGATCGACGTGACGCAAGCGCTAGCAGCAGGTGCACGCAGCCGTGGCGCGCAAGTTTTTGAAAACGCGAAAGTGACGCGCATTCTCACCAACGAAGGCAAAGCCGATGGCGTTGAAACTACCGTGGGCACCATTATGGCCGATAAGGTCGTGATTGCTTCCGGCATGTGGTCGCGTGAGCTCGGCCGCAGTATTGGTGTGAACATTCCGCTTCATGCCTGTGAACATTTCTATATTGTGTCTGAACCCATTGCTGAAATGCCGCGCAATATGCCCGTGGTCCGGGTGCCGGATGAATGCACTTACTACAAGGAAGACGCGGGCAAGCTGATGGTGGGCGCTTTCGAACCCAAGGCCAAGCCCTGGGGTGGCGGTGGCATTGATGACGAACATGCGTTTGTGACTTTGCCTGAAGACATGGATCACTTTGAACCCATCCTCAACAACGCCATCAACCGTGTGCCTTTGTTAGAAACGGCTGGCATCCAATTGTTCTTCAACGGGCCGGAAAGTTTTACGCCAGACAATCGTTATTATCTGGGTGAAGCGCCGGAAGTTAAGAACTTGTTTGTGGCCACTGGGTTTAACTCCATCGGCATTCAGTCTTCTGGTGGTGCCGGACTAATGCTGGCGAGTTGGATCAAAAATGGCCATCCCCCTATGGATTTGAACGGAATTGATGTGCGCCGCATTCATCCGTTCCAGTCCAATAAAAAATATGTCCATGACCGTGTTACGGAAACATTGGGTCTGCTTTATGCGATGCATTGGCCTTATCGACAGGCCGAGACGGCGCGTGGTGTTCGTCGTTCGCCATTCTATCAACAGACCAGAGACCTTGGTGCTGTGTTTGGTGAAATCAATGGCTGGGAACGTCCGAATTGGTATGCACGCGATGGCGTGAAGCCTGCCTATGAATACTCATATGGTAGACAAAATTGGTTTACTTGCGCCGAGCACGAAGCCAAAGCGATGATGAATGATTGCGTGTTTTTCGATCAATCGTCGTTTGCCAAATATATGGTTGAAGGCCGTGATGCGTGCAAAGTTCTCAATCGTATCAGTTCCAATAGTGTGGATGTTGAACCGGGCCGGATTGTTTACACCCAGTGGCTGAATGAGCGCGGTGGTATCGAAGCAGACCTCACAGTCACACGCCTTGAGGCCAATAAATTCATGGTGGTTACAGGTGCTGTGCCGCAGACACGTGATATGGCTTGGCTGAAACGCAACACGCCGGATGATGCTCATTGTGTTGCAACCGATGTGACATCGGGATTGCCGATGTTGACGATTATGGGTCCAAAGTCTCGTGCGTTGCTACAAAAAATATCTGATGCTGATTTGTCGAATGAAGCTTTCCCTTTCGGCACTTCGCAAGACATTGAAATCGGATATGCCCGTGTTCGTGCCAGCCGTATCACTTATGTGGGTGAGTTGGGTTGGGAGCTTTATATGCCAACTGAATTTGCGGCCCACGTGTTTGAAACCATTCAAGCTGCGGGTGCGGAGTTCAATCTCACGCCGGCTGGAATGCACAGCATGAACAACGGTCGTATGGAGAAAGCTTATCGCCATTGGGGCCATGATATTTCGGACGAGGAGACTCCACTGGAAGCAGGATTAGGTTTTGCCGTGGCGTGGGACAAGGAGGGTGGGTTTATCGGACGCGAAGCGTTGCTCAAACAAAAGGCCCTGCCCGTGTTGCCAAAACGCATGGTTTGCATTGCATTGCATGACGACAGCGCCACGGTTCCCATGATTTACCACGAGGAACCAATTTCTAGGAACGGCGTCATCGTGGGCTCTACGACGTCTGGCGCTTGGGGGCACCGCGTGAATAAATCCCTTGGACTTGGCTACGTTAAAAATATCGAGGGTGTCAGCAAAGATTGGATTGAAAGCGGCACTTGGGAAGTTGAATTGGCGTGGAAGAAATATCCTGCCAAAGTTCAACTGGGCAGCTTTTATGACCCGCGCGGCGAACGGATTAAATCCTGAAAGTCTTCGCGCTAATGTGAAAGTGTGAATTCATAATTTATTATATCTGACGCCATACTCTCTGGATCGGAGAGAAAAGATGTCTGCAAAAAAAGAAATTAGGTTAGCCGAACTACTTGGGGCGCTGAGCCACGCGCTCGATCTGACGGAAGGCCAACCCGCCGGTCATTGTGTGCGCAGCTGTTGGATTGGGATGCAAATAGCCGACGCTTTACGCCTTGATGATCTTCAGACTTGGGAACTCTATTATACATTGTTGCTCAAAGATCTGGGTTGCAGCAGTAATGCTGCTCGCATCTGTGAACTTTACCTCGTCGACGACCGTAGTTTCAAAACAGATTTTAAGCGAATAGACGGAAGTTTACCACAGGCATTACGATTTGTTCTTTCGCACACGGGTTTAAAGTCCGGGCTGGCGGAACGCTTTCGCGCAATCATTCATATTTTTCAGAATGGTGGTGAAATTTCCAACGAATTGATCGCCACCCGCTGCCAGCGCGGCGCAGACATTGCCCGCAAGATGCGTTTTGGTGAAAACGTTGCGGAAGGAATTGCTGGTCTCGATGAGCATTGGGATGGCGGCGGTAAGCCAATGCACATGGCGGGAAGCGATATACCTCTGTTTTCCCGCATCGCACTTTTATGTCAAGTTGCCGATGTATTTCAAATGACTGACGGGCCTGAAGCTGCCCGCAAAGAAATTCAAAATCGCAAAGGAACGTGGTTCGATCCGGAATTGGTGGAGGTGTTTGACCGCATTTCTAATGGTACTTTGTTTTGGGATTCTGTCAACAGTATGGAAGTTCAAGAATTCATTTATGAGTTCGAACCTGCACAGCACATCACTGTTGTTGACGATGATTATCTTGATGATATTGCCGCCGGCTTTGCGGAAGTTGTCGATTCCAAAAGTCCATTCACCAGTGGCCACAGCAACCGGGTCACACTCTATGCTGATATGATCGCAGAGGATTTGGGCTTCAGTTTAGAGCGTCGGCGATGGTTGAAACGTGCGGCCCTGCTCCATGACATAGGCAAGCTCGGTGTGAGCAACACGATTCTCGATAGGCCGTCAAAACTTAATTCTGAAGAATGGGCGCAAATGCAGCGTCATGCTGAGTATTCGGAAACAATTCTATCGCGTATTTCGGTTTTTAAAGACTTGGCCCCAATCGCCAGTGCCCACCATGAGAAGTTAAACGGCACGGGATATCCGAAGGCACTTAAAGGCGAAGAAATTAAGATCGAATCCCGCATTTTGGCTGTTGCCGATATTTTTGACGCCCTCACTGCGGATCGTCCATATCGCGCAGCAATGAGTGTGGACAAAGCTTTGGCTATCATGGCGCTAGATGTCGGCGTAGCAATTGATGAAGCCTGCTTTAACGCCCTGCTAAACTCCCTGCAAAAAACTGGTTTGAAAGCGGCCTAAGTGCTGGCGTTCGTCCATTTGGTAAAATTGTTCTTTATTCCGAACGATTGACGCACTATATTATAACTATTGAAACCCAATGGAGGCCGACATGACATTGCAACTTGGTGATATTGCTCCCGATTTTGAAGCGGACACAACTGAAGGCCGCATTCATTTCCACGATTATATTGAAGGCTCTTGGGCGATGATTGTGTCGCATCCTAAGGATTTCACTCCCGTTTGCACCACCGAGCTTGGCTCAATGGCACAAAAGAAGCCTGAGTTTGACAAGCGTGGCGTGAAAATGATCGGCATTTCCGTCGACAGCGTGGACGATCACTTGCGTTGGAAGAACGACATTAAGGACGTGACGGGAGCCGAAGTGAGCTATCCGATGATTGGCGATAGCGATCTCACTGTGGCAAAGCTCTACGGCATGATCCATCCGAATGCTTCCGGTAATGCCAAGAGCCGCACTGCTGCTGATAACTCAACTGTGCGCAATGTGATGATTATTGGGCCCGACAAGCGCATTAAGTTGATCCTCACCTATCCCATGAGCACGGGCCGCAATTTTGATGAAATTTTGCGAGTTATAGATTCGCTACAATTAACTGCAACGCGTTCCGTTGCAACGCCAGCCAACTGGAAGCAAGGCGAAGATGTTATCATTTTGGGCTCAGTTTCAGATGAAGCTGCGAAAGAAAAATTTCCACAAGGCTGGAAAACGTTGAAGCCATACTTGCGCATTGTTAAACTTTAATACCAAATCTCTCCTCAGACTTGACCCCGGGTTCATCTCCGGGGTTTTTGTTTTTAAAGTTATGATCTATGGTCTGTCGAGAAGGAATAATCATGCCGCTGCTAAACAACGCTCTCGAAATCCAAACTGAAGCCACTGCTTGGCGACGTTATCTGCATCAGATTCCAGAGTTGCAATATGATGTGTTTGAAACCGCGAAGTTCATAACTGAAAAGCTGAAATCATTTGGGTGTGATGACGTTGTGACAGGCATTGGCCGCACCGGCGTTGTGGCTATTATTCATGGTCGCAATGGCGTGGGGAACACGATTGGTCTGCGCGCCGATATGGATGCGCTGCCGATTGTTGAAGCAACAGAGCTTGAATATGCATCCAAGACTTCAGGCAAAATGCACGCTTGTGGCCATGATGGACATTCTTCAATGCTTCTGGGTGCGGCAAAACATTTGGCTGAGACACGAAACTTTTCAGGATCAGTTGCGCTGATTTTTCAACCCGCTGAAGAAGGTGGTGCCGGTGCTAAAGCCATGGTGGATGATGGCATGATGGACCGCTTTAAAATTTCCCGTGTGTTCGGAATGCATAATTTGCCGGGTTTAGCGCTGGGTTCATTCGCGGCCTGTGATGGCCCAATAATGGCTGCTGCTGATAAGTTTGACATGGTGATTACTGGGCGCGGCGGCCATGCGGCTATGCCTCATCAAACGATTGATCCCATTGTTGCCGCATCGCAGTTGGTGACGGCACTGCAATCCATTGTATCTCGCAACACCGATCCGCTGGCGTCTTTGGTCGTGTCGGTCACAAAATTTCATGCTGGTGATGCTTATAATGTGATCCCGCAGAAGGCGGAGATTGCTGGCACAGTGCGCACTTTGCAGCCTAACATGCGCGACACTGCTGAGCGTCGGATCAAAGAAACTGCCGCAGGAATTGCCATGGCTTGCGGTGTTGAAATCAGTGTTGATTATCAGCGCTATTATCCAGTCACAGTCAACCATACCAATGAAACCAAAATGGCCATGGATGCGGCGCGCGATGTGGCAGGATTAAAACAAGTGAATGATAGTCTCGACCCCATGATGGGGGCCGAAGATTTTTCATTCATGCTTGAAGCAAGACCGGGTGCCATGATTTTTATGGGCAATGGTGACAGTGCGGGGCTTCATCATCCGAAATATAATTTCAATGATGACGCCATTTCGCATGGTGTGAGCTATTGGGTGCGACTGGTTGAAAAGGCTCTCGCCTAAGCCCACCAGTTCTTTGCTGTGAAGGTTCCTGCTGCTTGTTCGATAACTGCGGCTGTTTGGAACAGTGTTTCCTCATCAAACGGCTTGCCTATGAGTTGTAACCCGAGCGGCAAACCTTCCGACGATAGTCCTGCCGGAACCGCAATGCCGGGCAAGCCCGCCATGTTCACGGTCACGGTGAAAATATCATTCAAATACATCTGCACCGGATCCGTAATTTCGCCAGGCGCAAAGGCTGCTGAAGGCGTTGCCGGAGTCAGCACCACATCCACCTTGCTCCACGCCTCATCAAAGTCCCGTTTAATCAGTGTACGGACCTTTTGCGCTTTTACATAATAAGCATCATAATAACCTGCCGACAAAACATAAGTGCCTATCATCACGCGGCGTTGCACTTCGGGGCCAAAACCTGCGGCACGGGTTTTTTCGTAAGTGTCAATGAGATCATCGCCCGGCACGCGCAAACCATATCGCACGCCATCGTAACGAGCGAGGTTGGATGAAGCTTCAGCGGGGGCCACTATATAATAAGCGGGCAATGCATATTTGGTGTGCGGCAATGAAATTTCCACAATCTCAGCGCCCTGCTCTTTCAACATTTGAGCACCACGTTCCCAGAGCGCGTTAATTTCGGGAGCTAACCCATCAGCACGATATTCTTTCGGAATGCCAACACGCAAACCCTTGAGTGGCCTGCCAATGGCCTTCTCATAATCCGGCACTGGCAGATCAACCGAAGTAGTATCTTTCAAATCCACCGAAGCCATGGCCTTTAACATAATCGCCGCATCGCGCACATCACGCGTGATCGGGCCTGCTTGATCGAGAGAAGACGCAAAGGCCACCGTGCCCCAACGCGACACACGGCCATAGGTCGGCTTGATGCCCACAGTTCCGGTAAAGGCCGCAGGTTGGCGGATGGAGCCGCCTGTATCGGTGGCCGTGGCCGCCGCACAAATATGTGCGGATACTGCGGTGGCGGAACCGCCGGATGAACCACCTGGCACTAAGGACTTGTTAGAATTATGCCGCCGCCACGGGTTCGTAACACCGCCATAATAACTGGTCTCGTTGGAGGAGCCCATGGCGAATTCATCCATGTTGAGCTTGCCCAACATCACAGCGCCCGCATCCCACAGGTTTTGCGTTACGGTTGATTCATAACCCGGTTTGAAACCATCTAAAATATGGCTACATGCTTGGGTATGAACACCTTTGGTGGCGAATAAATCTTTAATGCCCAGCGGAATGCCTTCGAGTGCGCCGCCCTCGCCCTTGGCCAGTTTTGCATCAGAAACCTTCGCCATTGCACGGGCTTGGTCTGGCGTCTCAGCGACATAGGCGTTGAGAATTTTGGCTTTTTCGATAGCCGAAATATAGGCTTCTGTGAGTTCTACAGCGGAAATGTCACGCGCCTTCAACTTGGCACGAGCTTGAGAAATGGTGAGGGCTGTTAAACTCATTCGACTACTTTCGGAACCATAAAGAAATCATCTTCAGAAGCGGCGGCACTTTGCGTGACAGCCTTGGCATAGCCACCATCGGTCACCACATCAGCGCGTTGGCGCATGTCCACTTCAACCACGGAAGTGAGCGGCATGACATTATCAACATTCACTTCATTGAGTTGCTCAACAAAGTTTAAAATCACATTCAATTCACCTGCGAGACGCGGCAGTTCTGAATCGGCCACTTTAATGCGGGCCAATCTGGCAACACGCCGCACGGTTTTTTCATCAACAGACATCGAAGATTCCTATTTGAATTTGGCGCTGAATAGCATCACCTTAGCGCAGCTGCAACTTGGCAATCTCGCGGCCTTGTGCATCGAAATTATCTTCGCTGAGCCACGCCTCAAAACCTTTGCGAACCTTTGGCCATTCCGTGTCCAACATCGAAAACCAAGCCGTATCACGGTTGCGGC